>CAMYCX010000022.1 GCA_947254705.1 uncultured Veillonellaceae bacterium | reverse complement strand
TCTCCGGTTCGTCCAGAGGCATTTCACTATATACCGTCACTAATTTATCACCATATTGTATTTTATCATTGAGCTCGCAATGCAAACGTAAACCAACCATTGGTAATATAGTGTCTTCTTTTACCAGACGGCCGGCGCCAAGCCCTCGGCTGATATGTGCCAACGCCAACGCATCCATACCGGTTATAACTCCTTCCCGATCGGCTGTCACTGTATACACATATGATGCCCGGGTAAGCGGTCGTTTCCCCAACCAGTCTACCATGCCACCTTGTGCGGCTAACCACTTCCGCCACACGCTCCACGCTTCTCCTGACTTCCAGACGCGTCTTGCAACCGCAATACCGTCATCCCAATCGTCCGCTTGGCCCGCTCCGTAAATCATCGCGCCGGCTAACGTAAGAGACACCTCTATCAAACGACGATTACCATCGCCCTGCAACACTTCAGTGGCTTCGTCAATTTCCAGACTGTTACCGATTGCACTGCCAAGCGGTGCATTCATGTCAGATACGATGGCCAGTGTACGGCGTCCCGCCTCCTCACCAATGTCGACCATAAGCCGTGCCAATTTTTCCGCATCGGCATGTGTTTTCATAAATGCGGCATTTCCACATTTCACATCTAATACAATCACATCCGCCCCCGATGCCAACTTCTTGCTCATCACAGATGACGCAATCAATGGCAAGCTTTCCACAGTCCCCGTAACATCTCGCAACGCATACAATAAGCCATCTGCCGGCGCCAATTCCTCGCTTTGACCGATTACGGCCAGCCGCAATGTCTCAATTTGACGTTGAAACTCCGCAGCAGATAAATGTACTGAAAATCCAGGAATTGATTCCAATTTATCCAACGTACCCCCTGTAAATCCCAATCCGCGTCCCGACATTTTGCCAACACGAACGCCTGCTGCTGCTACAATCGGACCAACAATTAGTGTAGTCGTATCGCCCACGCCGCCGGTACTGTGTTTGTCAGTCATAGGTCTCCACTCCCTGGGCCAGCTGAGAACCTTTCCGGAGTGTGCCATCGCCAACGTTAACGCGATGATCTCTTGGTGTGTAAGTCCCCGTAAATAAACTGCCATCAACCATGCGGAAATTTGATAATCGGGTATCTTGCCCACCGTGTATGCTTGTACAATATACGTAATTTCTTCAACACTCAACATTATCCCGTCACGTGTCTTTTCAATCAAACGTACAATGTCCATATATTCGCTCCTTGTCAAAAAAAGACTGCCGCGGCAGTCTTTTTTCTTCATCTCAAATTCCGGTGCTGCCGATCCCACCGGTGCGTACGCCGGTTGCTTCATCTTCTGCCACCAACAAGTAATGACTAAAAATCCCTTGTGCGATGCGTTCTCCTTTGTGAATCACAAATGGTTCCGCTCCCGCGTTGTAAACGGCAATTATGATATGACCTTCATTGTCCTCGTTATTGTAATAGTCACTGTCAATAATACCGGTACCGTTAATCAACAACAAACTGTTGCGAATCGAAATGCCTGAGCGGATGTGAATCGCTAAGTACTCACCAATCCCCATGAATGCTTTCAGTCCTGTCGGGATCAGTGTGACCTTTTGCGGTTCCAATACAATATCCTCCGCACTAGCAATATCATATCCGGCACTTTCTGCCGTTTTTCGTTCCGGCAACGCCAATTCTTCCCCTGCATATGCGGAAACTACCTCAAATCCGCGTATCGGTTCCATGTTAATCCTCCTTTAGTTTTTACGTTCATTATTTTTGTCAACATCCGTACCTGCGTTCAATACCGCCTTCCGAGAGAGATTTATACGTCCCTGGTTATCAATCTCAGTTACCTTTACCATAATTTCATCGCCAACATTGACAACATCTTCTACCTTTTCTACCCGTTCATTAGCCAATTGAGAAATATGAACAAGTCCTTCTTTCCCGGGCAATACTTCAACAAACGCACCAAACTTCATTAGGCGAGTGACTTTCCCCATATATACTTCGCCCGGCTCAACATCTTTAACCAGGCGCTCAATCATTTCTTGCGCCTTTTTACCGCCTTCACCGTCAACAGAAGCAATATACACGGTACCGTCATCTTCAATGTCAATTTTAACGCCTGTTGCATCAATAATCTGATTGATCATCTTTCCACCCGGTCCGATGACTGTGCGAATCTGATCGACTGCAATCTTCATAGTAATAATTCTCGGTGCATACGGCGACAAGTCCGCCGCCGGCCGATCAATACAAGATGCTATTTTACCCAAAATGAAAATGCGTCCTTCATGTGCCTGTTGAAGCGCCGACGCTAGAATTTCTCGTGACAGACCATCCACTTTAATGTCCATCTGAATTGCCGTCACGCCCTTTGCCGTTCCTGCAACTTTGAAATCCATATCCCCCAAAGCATCTTCCATCCCTTGAATATCAGTCAAAATCGTATAGTACTCGCCTTCCTTGACTAATCCCATCGCTACCCCCGCCACAGGAGCACTGATCGGCACCCCCGCCTGCAGCAGTGACATTGTACTGCCGCATACACTGGCCATCGAAGACGATCCGTTTGACTCCAATATTTCCGAAACTACACGCAAACAATACGGAAACTCTTCTTCGCTCGGAATAACCGGCAACAAAGCACGTTCCGCCAAAGCGCCATGCCCAATCTCACGTCGTCCCGGGCCGCGCGTCGGGCGCGTTTCACCGACACTATAGGAAGGGAAGTTATATTGGTGAATATACCGTTTCTCCGTCGCAACAGAAACATCATCAATGACCTGTTTCTCCGACAACGGTGCTAATGTCGTAATCGTCAGTGCTTGTGTTTGGCCGCGTGTGAAAAGAGCGGATCCGTGTACTCGCGGTAACAAGCCAACTTCACAAGTAATCGGACGAATCTCACTTAACCCACGACCGTCCGGACGTATCTTGTCTACAGAAATCATTCGGCGCACAATCGACTTCGTAAGTTTATCCAATGCTTGCCGAACATCGCCTGCCTGTTCCGGATACTTCTCTTCAAAATACGTTTGCGCTTCCTGCTTTACCTCGTCCATATGTGCTTCACGCGTTTGTTTATCCGGATCAAAGATCGCTTTTTTCAATTTGTCCGCAGCATAAGCTTCTACTTCCGTTGTGATTTCCGCTGGTACTTGATGAATTTCATAAATACGCTTTTCTTTGCCGACTTTACGAACAATCTCCTTTTGAAATGCTACTAAACGCTTGATTTCTTCATGGCCGAACATGATGGCATCCAACACCGCTTCTTCCGGTACTTCCTGTGCGCCGCCCTCTACCATTAGAATGGCGTCCTTCGTGCCGGCGACAGTAATGACCATATCTGATGCTTGTGTCTGTGCAACAGTGGGATTAATGACAAGTTGTCCGTCAACACGGCCGACTTTCACCCCCGCAATCGGGCCGTCAAACGGAATGTCTGAAATTGACAATGCGGCTGATGCCCCTATCATTGCCGCCATTTCCGGTGCATTGTCATGCTCAACGGAAAGAACCGTCGCGACAACATGCACATCATTACGAACGCCTTTATCAAATAAAGGACGAATCGGTCGATCAATCAAACGTGCATGTAAAATCGCCGATTCCCCCGGCCGCCCTTCACGCTTAATAAATCCACCCGGAATTTTACCAACCGCATATAATTTTTCTTCGTAATCAACAGTCAATGGAAAAAAGTCAGCGCCCTCGCGCGGGTTCTTTGAGCCTGTCGCCGTCACTAATACTGCCGTATCACCATACCGCACCATAACAGCACCACTCGCTTGTTTAGCAAACTTTCCCGTTTCAATACTGAGAGACCGCCCTGCAACCTCTGTTGTGAACACCTCGTTCATGTTGTTACCTCCTATAATACTCATTATCAATACTTAATTATTATATCACATTTAATCTAACGCTCTCAATCGGCTATATCTGCCAACCGAACGTTGTCAGCATCTTGTATATCCCGTCACCGCACGTTTCCTGCTTGCATGTCCTCTTCTCCATCAGTTTCGGGCATATGACTTAAATAATGGCGATCAATACGAATCATCAAACGGTACTCCGGATGATAGCGATGAACTGCCTCTTGTATATTTTGAACGATTTGTACATCGGACTCCTTGCTGTCACCCACCGACACGTCGAAACTGATTTCCCATCCCATTTCCGTCGATGTTGCATAAATATCGTGTGCAATCCAATTTGGATCGAGTAGGGCAAGTGCACGACGCACCTCATTTTCCGCCACTGCCGCCTCCGGATCGGCAAGATTACGCGGATCCATATGAACCAGTGCTTGAACGTCATATTTCATTTCCATACGCCGTTCAACGTTATCCGCAATATGATGTGCCTCTAAAAAACTGCTGCGACTATCCACCTCAATATGACATGTCATAAACTTGTAACCGGGGCCATAATCATGAACAATTAAATCATGCGCACCATGGACCCCCGGACATGAAGCAATAAAAGCAAGAATGTCCCTCTCGTCACTTGCGCTGACTCGTTTCCCAAGCAATTTATCCAAACCTCTATGTAAAATTCGCACTCCTGTCACCAACAACATAAGCGCAACCATGGCTCCAACATAGGCATCAATCTGCCATCCTATCTCAATTTCAATGGCCAACGCGAGCAACACGCCCAGCGTAATCACCATGTCGGAAAAACCGTCTGCCACCAATGCACGCATCATATCCGACCGTGTACGTCGATACCAATATCGCAATCCGCCAATCAGCCCCGTCTGTACTATAACGGAAGCTAAAAGCACCCCAAACAACAAAGGCTCACGCGGGACAGGCGTCGGATGAAACATGCGCTCTGCAGACTCAATTAGCACGGTTATTCCGGCGTATAAAATAACAACTCCCACCACCCCCGTCATCACATATTCGAGCCGGGCTCGGCCGAACGGATGCTGATAGTTAGCAGGGCGCATCATCATATACACAGATAAACCGATCAATATTCCATATCCTACATCAGTGATATCATGCATACCGTCACTCATTACTGCCAATGAACCGAACCAATAGCCGATACCGATTTTTGCCGCAGAAAGCATCATTTTAATTGTTAAGTAAAGCACCAGTGCTACTGTCATCTCTCGCTTCTTGATCGTACCTTGCATATATCCTCCTCAATAAAATTACGCCCCGTCAAGACGGAGCGTAATTTATATTAATATTTATCAAAATCAATTTTGTTCAGTATATCTTTTAGATTCAAGAGTTCTTCTTTCGTCAATGTCAAGCCTTTTCCCGTTTTTTCATACCGTGGCCCCCATGACCGCAAATCAAACTTGGCATCACGTTCTCCCCACTTGGTATATGTCAACTCTTTACTCCACCAATCTTTTTTCTCGGCAGATTCTTCATCTGTCAACTGTGCATTATTCGCTGCGGCATTGCCGGAAAGTTCCCCCAATCTCTGTACAATTTCAAAATTAAAAGTTGCCATCCGATTCCACTCCTTTAATCTCATACACGAAAATTGTTTTGCTTTTTCTTTAGAATTTATTGCTTTATATCATAGCACACTCTCTATACGGTTGCAATTATCCACGTTGTTGTAGCTCGTACAAATCCCCCCCTTGCCAACAAACCACTCCAGTCCGATCCGACAATATTTCTGCCGAAAAAACGGGCTTTTTGACCCCGTTACGCCGTTGTTGGCGATAGTCCGCCAATGCCTGTTGAACCGGCCGGAAAAGGAGCAAGATTGCAATAATATTGGTGATCGCCATCAAAGCCATAAAAAAGTCCGCCAGGTTCCAGACTAATTCCAACTGTGCCAATGTGCCAACCATTATCATGACACCGACCGCCATGCGAAAAGAGCGTATCGCGAATTTTCCTCCATGAATGAATCCGATATTGATTTCACTGTAATAATAATTGCCGACAATTGAGCTGAATGCAAATAAAATAATAAATAACGCCAATGCACCTGCGGCCCATTCCCCCAAAAAGAGTGATAAATCATACTGAATGAGAGCAATTCCCGTCAAACCGATTGCTTGATAGTCCCCCGAGCAAAGCACAATAAATGCCGATGCACTACAAACAAGAATGGTATCAACAAACACCCCAAACGCTTGGATCAATCCTTGTTTAACGGGATGAGAGGCATCTGCAGTAGCCGCCGCATTCGGTACGGCCCCCATGCCAGCCTCATTGGAAAAAAGACCCCGCTTGATCCCCGCCATAATCGTCGCACCAAAACCGCCCCCCGCCAATGATTGAAAGTCCCATGCGTCCATAAAAATCAGTGCGATAATTCCAGGTAATTCAGTAATGTGTATCATCATAATTGACAGAGCGGTCAATATGTATATCCCTGCCATCAAAGGTACCATCCATTCCATAACACGGGCAATTTTTGTCAGTCCTCCCGAAATCAGCAGGACTGCAAAAACGGTTACCACTCCTCCGACATAAAGAGGATTCCATCCGAATGCCGTTTGCAGCGACAGCGCAATTGTATTCGCCTGCACGGAGTTGAAAATCAAGCCATAGGTCACGCTGATCAAAACCGCAAAAAACGCTGCGATACGTGGTGCTTTCAAAACATTCTTTATATAATAGGCCGGACCGCCACGAAATCCTCCCGTTTCCAACGGTATTTTATAAATCTGTGCTAAGGTGCTTTCCACAAATCCGCTGGCGGCACCGATCAATGCAATCGTCCACATCCAAAAAACGGCCCCCGGTCCCCCCAGCACAACAGCAATCGCAATTCCTGCTATATTTCCCACCCCGACACGCGATGCCGTGCTGATGCAAAATGCCTGAAATGGCGATATATGTCCTTCCCTCGTTCGACTTCCCACACCGTCTGTCAGAATGGCTACCATCTCCGGCAGCATTCTGATCTGTACGAATCCGGTCCGCCAGGAAAACCACAGGCCCGCTGCAATCAAAAGCGTAATCAACACATACGTCCACAAGATATCATTAACAACGCCGACAGCGTTACTTATCCAAACCATTGTTTTTATTCCTCCCTTACTCTGTTTTCCTATTATACTGTATCTGGAGGATAATCGGGCATAACTTTTCGATACTACCACCCAAAGGCTTGCACACGACGTTCTGCTAGCTTATGATTAAAGTATAAGAAAAAATAGTCAGGTGAATATCATGCAAGTACTGTATCGCGCATTTCCCGCGCTAACACAACCGTATTACCGACAATTTTGGTGCAGTCAATGGCTGGCCCTCATCGGCCTTTGGATGCAAATCACCGCGCAACAATGGCTGGTTTATTCATTAACCGGTTCCGCTTTTTTGTTGGGCTTGCTGGGCGTGGCACAATTTGCTCCGATTATGCTCTTTTCTCTTCCTGCCGGTGTGTTTGTTGACAGGATTCCCAAACGAACACTATTGCGTTGGACGCAGGCAGGTTTTATGTTACAAGCCTTTGCCCTAGCGGCATTGGTGCTCACCGGTGCCGCAACCTTCTATAATGTGCTGGTTCTTGCTTTTATTTATGGCTGCATTCAAACGGTTGACACCCCCGCCCGACAATCGTTTATCCCCGACTTAGTAGGAACCAAATACTTACGCAACGCCATCAGCATGAATTCGGCTAACTTTAATGTTGCGCGTATGATCGGTCCTGCGACGGCCGCCATCATCGCGGCAACATGCGGTACAGGTTGGTTGTTTTTCATCAATGGTCTATGCATGATTCCAGTTCTCTACGTCTATTGGCATCTGCCAATTGAGGGACGTGTATCCACCGCAGAAGCATCCCACCGTTTTTATGATGAAATTCTTAGTGGCTTACGATACGCAGCATCCCATCTACCGGTTATGTCCTCCCTAGTCGCACTGGCGATCGTTTCCGTATTAAGTATGAACCAAAGCGTATTTGCACCGGTATATGCCGACCAAGTTTTACAAAAAGGAATCAGCGGTTTCGGGATGATTACCAGTGCAATGGGGATCGGATCCTTTACTGCGGCTATTCTCTCAGCCATTAGTACCGCCGGCCGACCCACTGCCAAGCTGGTATTCGGCAGTGGTATTCTAACTGCACTCTCCTTAGTTGCGCTCTCTTTGATAACCACCTATTGGCTTGCCTTGGTTGCTTGTATTCTCTTCGGTTTCTTCTGTTTAACCTTTGTAATTAACGTCAATACGCTATTGCAAATCAGCACCGTTGCCGAATTACGGGGCAGAGTTCTGTCGATTTATTCCTTTGTCTTTCTTGGGGCAACACCGCTTGGCAATCTGATCACCGGAACGGCCATCGAAACAATGGGGACCGCATATGGTATCAGATTTTGCGGTAGTATGACATTGCTCTTATTGATTCCTCTTCTTTACTACGTTTATCGCCGAACAAAACTAAATCCGGACATATTTAGCCAATAAAACAATCCTTGCGGTGTCTCTCATACGAAATCACACGCAAGGATTATTTTAATTAATGTAATATCCAAAAATACAAAGTCGCAAATGCTGCCAATCCCAACCGATAATATGCAAAACCTGCCAAGCTGGCCCGATTCAGGAAACGCAAAAACCAAAGTACCGACACATATGCCACCGCAAACGCTGTTAAAAAGCCGACCGCAAATATACCTAAATCATTCCAAGTGAGATACCTATAAATTTTCAAAAAATCATACAAACAAGCAACCAACATCAACGGAGCTGCCATGATAAAGGTAAAGTCCGCTGCCGCCTTGCGAGTAATACCGAGCAGCATACCACCGGAAATAGTCGACCCGCTTCGTGAAAATCCCGGCCACAACGACAGCACTTGAAACAAGCCAATCACAATTGCCTGCGGTGTCGTAATCTGATTGACATCATCTACCCGAACACGAACATTACTTTTTTCCGCGACAAGCATCAAAATTGCCCCTGCAACCAACCCGATGACAACAGTCTTCCAACCGAAAAGATAAGTTTTAATCAATCCATGCAGCAAATATCCGACCGCCATCGCCGGTATCATTGCCAACGCCAAATTGTAGCAGGATGTTCCCCTCTTTTGTAGCCAATTCTCCCGCCTAATCATTTTGGCAAAGTTATCTCGATAGACCACCAGTACCGACAAAATTGCGCCAAGCTGAATAAACACCTCAAACACACTGGCTTTTACTCCGGTAAAACCGATCATGTCACCGACAATAATCATATGCCCCGTGCTGGATACCGGAATATATTCCGTCAATCCTTCAACAATCCCGATTAATAATGCTGCCCCATACTCGTACATAAATTTCTCCTATCAACATTTGCGAAGTAATCTGTCCGCAATTAATTCATCAATAATCATTTGATCGGTCGGAAATGCCAGTTTAGGCAACTCTGATGCTGTCACCCACCTCACGCTATCGGCATCATCACCGGCCTGTAAACGACCATTGAGTACTTCACACAAAAACCAACTCCCGACGCTTAGCGTATCGGCATCATGGAAATTCGAGTGTACATTATACACTCTTATCGGCTGCACCGTCAATCCTGTCTCTTCACGCATTTCACGTACCAATGCTGCACGAATATCCTCTCCCCACTCGATATGTCCGCAAGGAATACACCATTCTCCCTCATATGTCTGTCCGACAGCACGACGCACCAATAGCAACTTCTTTTCATGTAACACGACTCCTGCTACGGCCGCCATCGGATTTCGATATTTCCATATGCGGCAAAACGGACAGTATGAACGCACGATATTCTGTTTTACTCGTTCTTCCAGCAAAGTTCCGCATCCGTCACAATATTTCATTATTTGTTCTCCCTTGTAAAAAGAGCCGCTTTTCAGCGGCTCTTTTTACACACCTGGCAAACAACACTCAGTCTAAAGTAATCACACGTTGGGGATCAGCGATTTCATATGAAAAATAGTTTTTCTTCGAATTATGTTCCAAGCGTAATACATGACCGTCAAACGATCCTCTCCAACCGATAATCATCGGATGTGTTTTGCTCAGCTCTTCAAAAATTTTCATTGGCTCCAGGTTGAAAATAGGCGCGAATAAGATCTCCACACTGTCAATAATGATACCTTTATCAGCCAATACTCGGAATGTTTCAATTAAAGATTCCTTGGCTTCTATTGTCCGTTCATCATGTTCAACCTCAAACAGTTTTTCCATCAGCAATTCTTTGGCTTCAATATACCGCCATTCTCCTGTCTGCTCCAATTCTCGCAACAATTTACTCTTGCCCGAACCGGCACCGCCCACGACAAACAGGATTTTTTTATCACTTTGAGCTATTTCCTGCCAACGCGCTTGCAATTCCTCAATCGTCACCATTACGATCACGCCCCTATGCTTTGATTATTGCCTTTATTATAGTATATTTTTGAAAAAATTTCTACCTGGTGCTTATCTTTTCGCTTATGACTTTATGCCATAACGCACATCCCTATCAGGTGATGAGGTAATCTTTGAATCCGTCAATATAATATCAAGCACTTCTTTCTTATCCGCGGATATAACCAGTGCCAGATATCTGCCGGATATTACATCGTCAGTATAATACCAGACAGTAGGGTGATTAATGTCTCCTGCTTCCGTCAATGTAGGTTTACCATAAGCCCGCAATACTGTCGAAGCACTGTCACCCAATGCAATTCCTGCACTTGTTGCCACATGTGGCGAACGTAAAATCACTTTCCTGATTTTTTGTGTCGACTGATCCACTTCAACGATCATATCCCGAAAAAGCCAATAACAACGCGTACCGATTTCCGCTTTTTGCTCCCATGTTGCCCATGTCGGCTCATGATATACTTCTCCGACAGACATTCCCATTAAATTCAGCACAGACGGTACTGAATCTTTTTCCCGAGTCGGTTTTGTCAACAACTCTAACCGTAATTCTGTCACTTGAAATCCATGAACAATCGCAGTCAAACACTGCGTCCTTTCGGGATTGTAATACTGATAATATGTTGTTTCATTATCCGGATTAAATTGTACCCGTGACGGTTTCCCATATAAGCGAATCACATTTTCCCGACTATTTCCGACCGCCAACCCGCGTGGTGTCATCTGTCTCTTTTCTCTCGTTGCCATCGCAATAACACCGTTTTGTATTTGGCTCGAATTAAACTCATACTGTGCCGTCACCTCGGCTGACCATTTCGGTGCATCGCGAACAATTGCATCCGCATCTGCAAAGCGATACGAGGTGTCCATGTTCCCGCGATGTACTTGCTTTGGTGCTCCAAAAGCCTGCAACAACGTTGCGATGTCGCTACCGATGGTAACACCTCCCAACTTCATGTCGGAGGCTGTCACCGGAGCCTCTTGTATCTTAGCAAGCGACCATACCAAATATGTGCGGTTCGTCCCTTTGTGAACTCGTCTTTCCGCACGCCCTGATTCAGGTGCATCCCCCGTAAGTGCAGCTGTGTCCGTCGATATTTTTTTATCTGTCGTCAAAACAGTACCGTCAGACGCAAATATTGATGCTTGTGCTCCAGCGGCGCTCACTGTAATGCACAATACCAAAGCCAACACGCTTATTTGTAATCGGTTCATACTGTCCTCCTATGCCCCAAATTATACCATACCATCGGCGAGCCTGCGAGCAATAGCCCTTCTTCCTACCTATGGTATCCGTACTCCGTTTTACGATACGTACAAAATATTGTACAATAATAATGATTAATAAACGATATTATTCCCTTATTAAAGGAGGTTTTTCATGAAAACATTACGACATTTTGGTCTACTATGCGCATTAACCGCAATTCCACTGGCAACACCAGTAAACGCTGCTGACCTGCCACCTGCAACACGTACCATTTCAGTTGTCGGCACTGCAACACAGGAGGTTGTTCCGACCCATGCGTCCATCTCATTCGGTGTTGTCGGTGAAGCAGCAGATGTACAAACTGCCAAACAATCCCACGATGTGACCATGAAGCGCCTCATGACGATATTTCATGATCTCGGTATCTCGGCATCACAAGTTCGTACAAACACATTCTCTATATCCCCCATTTATACAACAAATCCGAACAATAATGAATCCCGTATCAGCGGGTATCGGGTAACAAATACGCTGACTGTAACAACCGCAGACATCAATCAGCTCACCGCTGTACTTGACAAGGCCGTTACTGTAGGTGCCAATGTCGTCGACAATATCCGTTTCTCCGTCAACAATTCAACACAACTTGAAAATACATTGATCAGTGCAGCAGTCCGTGACGGCAAACGCAAAGCCGAACTTATTGCCAAAGCGGCGGGTGCGAAAGTGGGCGGATTACTGCAAGCAGAAGTGTATGACAACGGTTGGGGGCGTGTAAAATCTGCATCACTCTACGCAACCGATCAAGCCGGCACTGCCATTGCAAGCGGAACGCAAGAAGTTTCCGTACGAATTAATTTAGTATTTGCAGTCATGCAATAACAGGAGGTTAAAATGACTCATATTACATTATCACCGGAGGAATTTGGTGCAATATTCACACAACGCATTCGCCATGGTGTATTTTTAACCACGAAAGGCAACTTTGTAAACTCCATGTGGCTCAACTGGGCTACTATCGGCTACCGATGGCGACGCTATTGTTGTACCGCATATATCCGTCCCTCTCGCTATACAGCCAAAATACTTGCTGCGCATCCTGCTTTCACCATCTCCATCCCTTACGATGACCGCTATCATGATTGGCTTCGTATTTGCGGAATGAATTCAGGTGCCGATGGAGATAAATTATCGACACATAATATTCTTACTGTACCGTCCCAAGAAGTTGACGCACCGATTATTGCCGGCGAAGGATTAGCGCATTTAGAATGTCGTTTGCTGCAAATCAACAAAACAGATCCGTCCTCATTACCGATATCTGTTTTTGATAAATTCTATCGCGAAAAAGGTGACATTCACGACGCCTATGTAGCAGAAATTGTAGCGGCCTATCGCTCATAATTTCAATCAAAAGAGGAGCTTTCAGCTCCTCTTTTTTCGTTTTTAAACCTATGCAATAAACTCAATTCACCTTGTGTCTTTTCCATAAATACATTTGTTTTTTATGGATAGATAGGGTATAATACTCACATATTATTTTTAGAGGTGATAGGATGATAAAAAAAATTTGGAAGAAAATGAATGATACCAGTCTCGTCAAACAGATTGCTGTCGGTATCATATTCGGAATTCTCTTGGCGGCATTGATTCCCCAGTGGGTTACTTCTGTCGCAATTTTAGGAACACTGTTCGTCAATGCCTTAAAGGCTGTCGCACCGGTATTGGTATTTGTACTCGTCATGAGCGCGCTCGCTACCAAGCCGGCAACCGCCTCCAGTAATATGAAGCCGATTATCCTTCTGTATCTTGTCGGCACTTTTCTGGCCTCGCTAACTGCTGTCACGGTATCATTTCTTTTCCCCGTTGAACTAAATCTGCAAGTCGCAAATGCAGAATTGAATCCGCCAAGCAACATTACAGAGGTCATTCGAACCGTTGTATTGAATATCGTAGATAATCCTGTACATGCTCTGTTAAGTGCGAATTATATCGGCATTTTAGCATGGAGCGTTGTGCTGGGATTGGCCCTACGCCAAGCCGGTTCTGCAACAAAAGAAGTCGTAAAAGATTTAGCGGACGTTATCACTCAATTAGTCCAATGGGTCCTTCGTTTTGCTCCCATCGGAATTTTTGGTTTGGTGGCCAGCACCATAGCCGAAAGCGGCTTTAGCGTACTGTTGGGATATGTTCGCTTGCTCGGTCTCTTGTTGGCCAGTTTTTTCTTTGTCGCTTTGGTATTAAATCCGCTATTGGCTTATATCAAGATGCGTCGCAATCCGTATCCGTTGGTACTTCTCACATTACGCGAAAGCGGCCTGTATGCCTTCTTCACAAGAAGCTCTGCAGCTAATATTCCGGTCAACTTGAACCTATGCCGTAAACTGGGACTCAATGAAGATACGTACTCGGTATCTATCCCACTCGGTGCTTCCATTAACATGGCAGGAGCAGCAATTACAATTGCTATTCTGACCTTAGCCGCCACACATACGCTCGGTATTAATGTGGACTTTGGTACTGCATTTTTGCTTTGTATAATTTCTGCTATTGGCGCTTGCGGCGCCTCCGGTGTAGCCGGCGGTTCTTTAATGCTTATCCCGCTTGCATGCTCTTTGTTCGGCATCAACAACGATATTGCCATGCAAGTCGTCGGCGTCGGGTTTATCATTGGCGTATTGCAAGATTCCTGCGAAACGGCACTAAACTCTTCCAGTGATGTGTTGTTTACAGCCGTTGCCGAATACGATGCTATTCGTCGCCAAGAGTCATAAATAAAACTACTCCAAAAGGCCACTGTAAATCTACAGCGGCCTTTTTTCTATGTAACTTTCGTTGTTATATTTTCCCTTCATAATAATACTGTGTCCACATTGCTACCTCACCCAATCCAGGATGTGGCGTCATCGTTTCCCCGATGCTGATGACAGAGTCAGCCGGCAGTTCACGCACCATCCCCTGGCAACGTAACATGGCTACTTCCGGAGATGCAATATGTACATACTTTGCGACAAGTGCTACCGATCCGACATTCATCAAATTGATAAAAGGTTGTAACAACAACGTTGCCTGCGGACCAACAACACTTACCCCCAACAGGCGGTCCGTTTTTTTCTCAGCTATAATCTTAATCATGCCGTTATCATCACTTTCCTCAGAAATCCCCATCGCGAACCCTTTTGCCGTATCCGCGTATCGGTGATAAGCAATTTTCAGTTCTGTGCCGATCCGCATGGCCTCTTTTTCAGTAAGCCCGATTCGTGCCACTTCCGCTGTAGTAAATATTGCTACCGGCACTCGATCATACCGAGCCCAGCGCCAATCGCGCGGATTTTCATGTGTCAAATTATGTGCCAGTATATCCGCTTCATAATTAGCCCGATGTCGGAGTGGAATCTCTCCATTGACATCCCCTAAGGCATAAATTCCTGTGACGCTTGTCTCTAAAAACTCATTCGTTAAAATATATCCACGTTCATCTACTTCTATCCCTGTACAACTCAATCCCAATGTGTCCGTATTAGGTACAATTCCCGCCGCCACCAGCAACGATTCTGTTTCCAGCATCGTTATTTCAGAGGTTTCCTTATCTTGTAAAACGATACATTTAACACCCTTATTCTCACTAACAGAAATGGTGTTTTGATTTGTCAGCACACGCACTCCAACACTTTCCAATGACCGTGTCACATGGGCTGCTACCTCCGGCTCTTCACGTGATAAAATATGCGGACTACGGTGTACTATCGTAACGTCAACCCCGGCCGCCGACAATGCATGGGCAAACTCCGTGCCAATTGCGCCTCCACCTAAAATCACCAACCGTGCAGGCAGCCGGTGCGGATATGCCTCACCAAAAAAATTCTCGCTTGTCCAATACTTCACTTTTGATAGTCCCGGTGCTTCCGTTTCACTCGGAATACGAGACCGTCCTCCTACGGCAAGCAAAATACGAGGCGCTTCAATAACTTCTTCTACACCGTTTTCATAGGTCACTCGCACGCGATTCCCAGCACAAAAACGCCCCTCACCGGCATACACATCCACTCCGTCCATCGTCTCATATCGCCGGCGCAACTCCTTACACTGATTAATTCGATTCCATACACGCCCACTAACAGTGTCCCAGTCAATCTTCGGAACACACACCCGCACGCCGATTCGATCAAACCGGTGTGCCGAGTTAACCGCATCTGCCGCCGCTACCATAACCTTAGTCGGAATACAGCCCCGAGTCAGACAGGTACCTCCAAACTTTCCCCGTTCCACCAATGCCACACGCTTGCCTTGACTCACCAGTGTTTCTGTCACCGTATTAGCAGCGCCACTACCTATCACAATCCAATCATATTTCTTCATATTGTTTTCTCCACCCTTATCTTCAACGTTGGTCCCCGTTTCTACCTGCCCTCCTACTCCATGCTATAATAAAATAAACAAAAGGAGGAACGATCATGAATACCTACGAAAATCGCATTGAACAATTAAGTGAATTGCTGAATACTCACCGCAACATCGTTTTTTTTGGAGGTGCCGGCGTATCGACCGAATCCAACATCCCCGACTTTCGCGGTTCAGACGGCCTATATCGCCGCCCTAACAACTCACCATGGTCGGCCGAAGATATGCTCTCTCACCATTTCTACGAAGAGCATCCAAAAGAATTTTTCGATAACTACAAACTGCGCGAAGGATTCATGCGAGATGTAAAGCCCAACCGCGCTCACTATGCGTTAGCTTCATTAGAGGCCCAAGGACGATTGTCCGCTATCGTTACTCAAAATATTGACGGACTACACCAACGTGCCGGCAGTAAAAAGGTATATGAACTCCACGGATCTGTTCATCGGAACTACTGCACAAAATGCCATGCATCCTTCAATATTGACCGTTTTATCGAGCTTTGTACGCCAATTCCACATTGCCCTGAATGCAACGGTATCATCAAGCCCGATGTAGTTCTTTATGAGGAAAGCCTGGACAACAACGTCATTATGGATGCTGTCGATGCAATTCGTAATGCAGACCTTCTCATCATCGGCGGTACCAGCCTGGTTGTCTACCCTGCGGCCGGTCTGATTCGTGAGTACCGTGGCCAAACACTCGTCCTAATTAACCGTGATCCCACTCCGAGCGACAAGTATGCCAACTTACTCTTTCATGAAAGCATCGGCGATGTTTTAGAAAAAAGTGTCGCTGCATTAGACAAATAAAAAGACAGGCAATACATGAACGGCCTCACGCTTTTATCCTGAAAATCGAGAGGCCGTTCGTATATATCAGTTCAATCAAGACTATTATCCTGTTCTTGATTGTCTTTATGTGTCTGTGACAATGCGTTCGCGCGAGCACGGCGTTTTCGAGCACGATATTTTCCCGATGGTTTCTTTATAGGTACCGGCGCTCCCAAATAATGCCGCAACGAATCCGGCCATCCATAATCTATCGCCATTGCAATCACCATCGATAATGCCGCCGATATACTCCACGGTAACCACAACACCAATACCTGTTCACCTATAAAACACCAGAGAAGGAATACACTCATAAGCACTTGACATATGTATCCCATTAGCAGAGATATTCCATATCGTTTCCAAACAGGAGCATCTTTTTCTCGATACATTAATGCAAAATAATACGCTGCCGTTGCAACTGAAATGGCAACAATCCAATGACCAGCCACCGACAGCGGGAACCCTTGCCAATAACCGATCCCAAGGGCACCGACCATGGCCACGAAAGCGCCCACCATCGGCGATAAAATCACCCCCGCCAAGTATGCCCCAAACATCCCCAATGATACTTGAGGAATAAAAGCAACCTGTGATCCGACCAGACAAAGCATAATATAAAAGAAGATAAAAATACTTAAACGATTCATTCCGACTCCCCGCCTTCTATTTCTCATCGATATTATATCATATATCGTCTGATCTGCCTTTATCTGCCGTTTTAACATATTCATCTTCCATGCTATAATAAGTCGATAACAGAGGTGAAATAATGAATTTAAGACAGGAAATTGAACGACGTCGCACATTTGCGATTATTTCTCACCCCGATGCGGGGAAAACTACATTAACAGAAAAACTACTTCTTTACGGCGGAGCTATCCATTTAGCCGGTTCGGTAAAAGCACGCAAAACAGCCAAGCATGCAGTTTCTGACTGGATGGAGATCGAAAAACAACGCGGCATATCCGTCACCAGTTCCGTATTGCAATTTGAT
>CAMYCX010000021.1 GCA_947254705.1 uncultured Veillonellaceae bacterium | reverse complement strand
TAGAATAACGGTCTCGTGGGCTCGGAGATGTGTATAAGAGACAGCCATAATAGTATACAAATGACAATAAACAACAGTATCGCTTGTTGATAACTACGCCATTCATACTGTCCCTTAGGTGAATGATAATAGGCTCTAAATGCCGCCCATTTTTGTTTCATAATGAACACCAGATACTATCAAATGTGTAAAATATTTGCCCCACACATTATGCCAATGCATGGGCGATAATCAACGCGGCAAATCATACGCAGAGTTTTTTTCCTTTTGCTTAAACAAAATGCCGGTATGACCAATCAATTGAACCACTTCTGCACCTAACATGCATGCCAAATTTGCCATCACCTCATCCGATTCAAGCGGACTGTTTACATGTGTTCTGATCTTGATTAGTTCTCGTTTTGTCAGTACTTTTCTTACGCTGTCAATGACAGGATTATCAAGTCCGTTTTTTCCTATTTGTACCACCGGATCCAGTGCTGCAGCCTGTGATTTTAAAAATTTTTTCTGTTTCGTAGTCAGCATAATTATTCCTTATATTCAAATTCAATGCCAGCAATACGGACCGTGTCACCTTCTTTAATACCGTACTCTCGCAATAATTGATCTAACTCCATGTGTCGCCAAATTTTCTGAAACCGCAACAAGGACTGTTCGTCATCAAATTGCGTCATGGCTACCAATTTTTCTATGCGTGGTCCACTGATTACAAAAGCAGCATCGTCTCCACGCGTGACCAAGAAGTCAGGAGTCGGTACATCCTCATAAACAATCGCATCCGATGCCGTTTCTGTGGGGCTTTCAGACGGCTGGATGTTTACCAACTCTTTCCATATCGCCTCCAGCAAGTCAGAAATACCTTCTCCTGTCTGCGTAGAAATCGGATAAACGGTCAATCCCTGTTGTCTCATTTTCGCAATAAAATCTTCCAATGTGGTAGTGTCTAATAATAAATCAATCTTATTAGCTGCAATTAATTGCTTTTTTCGAGGCAACAGATCGCTATACAAGGCCAACTCTGTATTAATCACACCCACATCATCTACCGGATTACGCCCTTCTGTACCCGCCACATCAACAACATGTACTAAAATTTTCGTCCGTTCAATATGGCGTAAAAAATTATGTCCAAGTCCGACGCCTTGACTTGCCCCCTCAATCAACCCCGGGATATCGGCCATTATAAATTCATCTTCGCCGTGTAATCGTACCACACCCAAAACCGGATTCAATGTCGTAAAGTGGTAAGCAGCAACTTCCGGCTTAGCACCAGACACCTTGCGAATCAAGCTGGACTTCCCCACGCTAGGATATCCGATTAACCCCACATCCGCTAAGACTTTTAGTTCCAAGCGAAGCCACATCTCTTCTCCTGGTTCTCCATTTTCTGCAAATGTTGGCGCTCGATTTGCGCTGGTGCTAAATTTCGCATTTCCGCGTCCTCCACGCCCTCCCTTGGCCACAATATATCGCTGGCCGTGATGAAGCAAATCCGCCAATACTGTTTTTCCATCATCTGTCATGACCATAGTTCCACAAGGAACTTGAATGATTAAATCTTCTGCATTTTTACCAAATTTGTTCGAAGACTTACCATGTTCGCCACGATCTGCACGAAATACACGTCGATAACGAAAATCAACAAGCGTATTAACTTGGGACGTTGCTTCTAGAATTACATCGCCGCCTTTTCCTCCATCCCCACCGCTCGGTCCTCCACGCGGCACATATTTTTCCCTTCTAAAACTACTCATACCGTTGCCTCCGTCTCCGGAAGCAATCAGTATTCGTGCTTTATCAATAAACATATTTTATCCTTTCCTACCATACCAACTGATTTTCACTCAAAGCACCACGATTTAAATACCTTATAGTACTTATTATGTTACCTTGAATACAGTAAAAAATCAAATAAAATACGGGCAAAGCCAATGCCTTGCCCGTATTATTAAAGTGTCTGCATCGCAGCTTCCAACCATTGATCTTCCGTAGCTACTGCATTGTCCAAGTAAATATCAGGAATTACGCCTCTTCCATTGATACTGTGCCCCTTGGGGCTGAAGTACTCTGCCACTGTCAAGCGTATGCCATCATGAGCAGATAAAGAAAATACGCCTTGTACCGTTCCCTTACCGTAGCTTTTCTCGCCAACAATTTTACCAGCTTCTAAATCCTGCACCGCTGATGCCAAAATTTCACTGGCACTGGCACTGTTCCGGTTAATCAATATCACTAAAGGAACAGCGTCAGGTGCGCCGGGAAGCCGGATGACATCTTTATCCCCGTTGCGAGAGATAATCGTCACAAATATCCCTTGTGGCAGCAGCTGTTTCCCCACTTCTGTAACTGCGTGAAGAGATCCTCCGGGATTGTTGCGCAAGTCAATAATTAATTTTCTCATGCCATGGAACCGAAGTTGTTCAAACTCCTTACGAAATTCCATCGGTGTTTCTTCCGTAAAACTGCGGATTCTTACATACGCAATACTATCTTTTAAAAGACGGCTCGAGACAGTAGGCACGATAAAGTGTCCGCGTACCAACACCTGTGAATACGATTCACCATTAGTTCGACATAAATTTAACGTTACCTGTGTTCCTTCTTGCCCTGATATCCGTTTTACTACTTCTGTCAAATCCATGTCGGCAACCGTTTTCCCGTCAACTTGATCAATTCGATCGCCTATAGAAATCACACCAGCCTTTTCAGCGTTTCCCCCCGGAATTACTTCTTGCACATATATTAGACTATCTTTTTGCGATAACAGCAAGCCAACACCGACATGTGTGCCTTCAATAGCCTCCTGCAAGCGCCGATATGACTCTTGCGACAAATACTCAGAATATACATCATCGGTACTTTTAAGCAAACCGCTCAGCATGCCTTCCATCATTCGATTACTGTCCAACCGATGAACATATTGTGTACGGACCAGGTACAATGAACGAGCCATCTTCCAACCGTTGTCAAGACTTCCAAACAACAAGTATAAAGTGGAAGACACTATTGTTAAAACCGCAATACAAGCAACGGCTACTGTAATTGCAATACTTTTCCATTGTTGTTTCTTCATACGCACCTATAAGTAATTTAACGGCTCAACCGGCGTGCCGTTTTCACGTACTTCGAAATGAACATGCGGGCCGGTTGAATATCCGGTAGAACCCGAATATGCAATAATCTGTCCCTGTGACACCGACTGTCCCGCCGAAACTAATAGTTCCGAATTATGTGCATAGACAGTTGAAAGCCCATTGCCATGATCGATAATAACGGCATAGCCATATCCGCCAAGCCAATCCGCCTCAACAACTACTCCGCTGTCGGCAGCAGCAACAGGTGTTCCGGTGTCAACACCTATATCCAAGCCAGAATGAAAAATTTGTGTGCCGAATATCGGGTGAGTCCTATAACCGAACGGTGATGTAATCGGCCCCGATACTGGCCAAATGAATTGTCCCGTTCCGTGCACTGCTTGAGATGAACCTGCGCCCTGACTCTGACGTGCACGAATACGCGCCTCGATTGCATTGCTCTGCTGCTGCAACTCTTGATAAGATTGCTCAGCAAGCGATTTTTCATAGCTTAAACGTTCCAGGATAATAAGCTGATCCTGCTTACGCGACTCAATCTCTCTTTGTGTTTTTTTAGCTTGTGCTTCCAGCTCATCCAATTCCTTACGCTGCAGTTCCAATTCATGCTGTTTTTCCAAAATAATTGCGCGCTCTTGCTTGATTGCGGTGATCAACTCTAAATCTGCCGATACTATTCGCTTGAGAAACTCCAAGCGATTTACAAAATCAGCAAAATTCCTAGCGCCAAACACTACTTCGACGTAGTTCAATTTCCCGTGAATATAGACATCACGAAGACGTTTATGTAAAATACGTTCTCTGGCATCTAGTCTTTTTTGCGCAGCGTCCAATTGTGCCTGTGTTGTTTGTATTTGTGCATTTAACACAGATTGTTTCACTTGAATTTCACGCAAAGAGGCCAGTGCTGCATCCAATTCCACCTGAATTTGTCGCAATACCTCGGAAACAGACCCGATTTCCATTTCCGCAAGATCTTTACGCCGCTGCGCTTCCTGCATTTGTGTCTGCACATCGGAAAGTTCCGACTCCAAACTATCTGCTACCGCAGTCATAGGCATCATTAGTAATGATACTATAGTCAAAGCAGACACCATAGGCTTCCATAGTTTCATATCTGCTATACCTTCATATATTTTCGAACAGAAATCGTACTGCCTAAGCCACCGATACAAATACCAATCAGTATAAGCCCCAAGCCGACTTGTATAATAAACGGATATGTCGGAATCATCGGTAGAAAAGCCAATCCGTGAGCAACTAACTGCATCAATCCCCAACGGTACATTTGCCACAAACAGACGACGGAAATAATGGAACCAACCAGTCCCAACATCATACCCTCCAACAAAAAGGGCCAGCGGATAAAACTGTTAGTTGCACCGACATATTTCATAATCTGTATTTCACGACGACGTGCAAAAACCGTCATTCGAATCGTATTTGAGATAATAAACAAAGTAGAAAAAGCCAGGAAAAGAATCAATATTGTCCCACCGATACGAATAAAACGAGTTATTTCAAACAATTGCTCAATTGTATCTTGACCGTATTGTGCCGTTTCTACCGAACTATCTTGATCTAAAAGGCGCGCTGCTTCACGAACCGCTTCAGGATTAGCAAAAACAACCGAAAAAGAAGACGGCAACGGATTTCCATTCAGTGAATCTAACAAATAACTCTGTTCACCGAGTCGCTCTTTAAAATCGCTTAAAGCCTGATCTTTATTGACAAATGAAACCGATTTTATATCATTCATTCCTCGAATTTTTCGCTCAAGATCGCCAATTTGCTGTGTTGTCAATCCATCCTTCATGTACACACTTAGTTCTACTTGATTTTCCAAATAAGAAGCCATATGTGTTAAATTCAATACTGTTGTCAAAAACATGCCCAAAATAAACAAAGACAATGTAACCGTTGCAATAGATGCCAATGTCATCAAACTATTCCGCCGAAACGACTTAAATGCTTCACCGAGGAAGTAAGCAAAGGTTCGAACCTTCATCTTCATAAGCCCCTTTCTTAACATCCCTCACGACTTCTCCCTTGGTAATTGTAATTACACGTTTGTGCATCGTATTAACCAATTCTTTCGCATGGGTCACCATTACAATTGTCGTTCCCAGGTGATTAATATTATTGAACAACTTCATAATCGACTTTGCAGTCTCCGGATCCAGATTGCCTGTCGGCTCATCCG
This sequence comes from uncultured Veillonellaceae bacterium, assembly GCA_947254705.1. Lineage (GTDB taxonomy): Bacteria > Bacillota > Negativicutes > Veillonellales > Negativicoccaceae > CAMCNU01. The sequence goes on along the minus strand of CAMYCX010000021.1, from coordinate 12,561 downwards.
CAATCAACAGTACCGGTCGATTGACTAACGCACGAGCAATAGCAACACGCTGTTGCTCCCCTCCCGATAATGTTTCCGGCAGCTGATTAGCTTTTGCAGATAAACCGACCAATTCCAACACATCACTAACTTTCTTACGTATCTCATCAGAAGGCGCCTCAATAACCTCCAATGCGAATGCTACATTTTCAAATACATTTTTTTGCGGCAACAAACGAAAGTCCTGAAAGACAATTCCCAATTTTCGTCGCAAAAAGGGAATCTTGTTTTTCTTTAGTTGATTTACTTCGATACCGTCTACATACACACGCCCTTCGTCTGGGACCTCTTCATGAGAAAGCATTTTTATAAATGTTGATTTACCTGCGCCGCTCGCACCAACTAAAAAAACAAACTCTCCTTTTTCAATATGTAGACTCAAATGATGCAGTGCGGGAATTTTCCCGTACCTTTTAGAGACATTCTCGAAACGAATCATATTTCCGCCTCACATTTGCGATGAATGGCCCGTTTGGCCGCCAATACAATATCGTTCGCTGTTAATCCGTACTTTTTCAATAATAACGCCGGCTTTCCCGACTCTCCAAAAGTGTCTTTTACTCCGACAAATTCTATTGGAACAGGCATATTTTGTGCCGCTACCTCAGCCACTGCAGCCCCCAAACCGCCAATCCAATTATGCTCTTCAGCAGTAACAATCGCTCCGGTTTCTCGTGCTGCGGCAACAATTGCATCCTCATCAATCGGCTTAATACTGCTCATGTTGATAACACGTCCAGAGATTCCCTCCGTTGCCAGTAATTCTGCCGCTTTCAAGGCCATCGAGACCATCACTCCACAAGCAATAATTGTTATATCATTACCGTCACGCAGTCGGCAAGATTTGCCGGGAACGAATATCATTTCTTCAGGCATTACATCATCAACTGCGGCCCGCCCCATGCGAATATATACCGGCCCCTCATATGTCACTGCCCACCGTACAATTGCTTTCGTTTCCGCAGCGTCTACCGGCACGGTTACCGTCATGTTGGGTAATCCCCGCATTAACGCAATGTCTTCCAGCATCTGGTGGGTTGCTCCATCTTCCCCGACCGTCAAGCCGGCATGTGTCACCGCAATTTTGACATTTAAATTCGGATAACAAATAGAATTGCGAATTTGTTCATATGCTCGCCCGGCACCGAAAATAGCAAAAGTCGAGGCAAAAGGGATTTTTCCACTTGCGGCCAAACCTGCAGAAACACTCATTAAATTTTGTTCGGCAATGCCGACATTAAAATGACGTTCTGGAAAAACCTTCTTAAACTCATATGTTTTAGTAGATTGAGAGAGATCCGCATCCAATACCACTAGATTCGGATACGTATGGCCGATTTCTTGCAACACCTCACCATATGCATCTCGCGTCGCTTTTCCCATTATTCTTCCCCCTCCAATTCTGCCACAAATTCCGTATATTGTTCGGCACTTGGCGCTTTTCCATGCCAACCGGCATGATTTTCCATTTCTCGGACTCCCTTTCCTTTAACTGTTTTCATCACAATGACCGTCGGCTTGTCCTTGACTTTTCGCGCTTGCTGAATAGCAATATGTAGTGAATCAATATTATGACCATCTACCTCAATGACATGCCAATTAAATGCGCGAAACTTATCTGGAATCGGTAACGGAGACATTACATCGGTTATATTACCGTCAATTTGCAAGCCATTGTTATCAACAAATACCGTCAACATATGCAAACGATAATGTCCTGCAAACATTGCCGCCTCCCATACTTGACCTTCCTGCAACTCACCATCTCCAATGACGGCAAACACATGAAAAGCATCTCCATCAATATGTGACGCCAGTGCCATTCCGCACGCAGCACTAAACCCTTGGCCCAATGAACCGGTCGTCATATCCACCCCCGGAGTATGCTTCATATCCGGATGGCCTTGAAGCATGGAATCAATTTTCCGTAATTTCCATAACTCCTGTCGTGGGAAAAACCCTTTACCGGACAACATCGCATACAGGGCTGGTGCAGCATGTCCTTTTGACAACACTAACCGATCTCGATGCGGGGCTTTCGACTGATTAGGACTTACATTCATTTCCACCTCATACAGCAATGCCAGCAAATCTGCAATTGAAAGGGATCCTCCCGGATGGCCACTACTTGCTTCTGTTACCATTCGCAGTACATCTTTTCGAATTTGTTTGGCTGTTGCCTCCACCTGCTGTCTTTGTCTGTCTGTTAATTCAGTCATGACATCCTCCTTGTTCACATAGCTCCAAAGCCAATGCAGCTGTTCGTTCAGACTGATTACGTAATGCTGTCATCTTCTGCCATACCGATCTCATCGTATTTTTCGAATTTATTTTACGCTGTACACCGGCTATTAAATCATCCGCCATAATATGTTGCAAATCTCCTAGCGGTTGTTCACCAATCATCTGCAAAAAGCTGTCAACCTTAGGATCGTAAGAAATCCCCACTAAAGGAACTTGCATTACCGCCGCAAACACCAATGCATGCAATCGCACACCAATAATCATATCCATATTTCCTGTAATAGACATCATTTCCGCTGTCGTATACGATTCTTTCAAAATATGAGGTGTTTCGATCATTCTTTCTTTAATGTCCAGAGCCGCAGCGATATCGTCAGGAACTTGCATGGGAATAAAAACAACTTTATACCCATACTCCCGAATTAATCGATCGGCAGTCTCGGCTAATACTGATTTGTAATGACTATCATTCCACCAGTTTCGGACGTACATTCCGATCTTTGGTGTGATACCGTCAACATTATATTTTGCCAAAAGGGAACGACCGATTCCTAGATCCACAGGGCGCATGGATAAAACCGCATCTGCAGTAACAGCAATTGGTGTTTTCGTAATCCCCAACTCTCTCAAAATAATTGCTGACTTTTGATCGCGTACTGTAATGTAGTCACATTGATTTAATACTTTTGCAACCGTCATTCTCGCATGCGATCGTGTTAAAGGTCCGATTCCTTGTGCATACAAGAACACCTTTTTACCTAACCAATGTGCCATTTGCATAATTCCTAAATAATAATATAGACTCCGTTTGCTTGTTACGTCTTGTAACAAACTTCCACCACCGCTAATCAGTAAATCACAACGCCGAAGTGCATTCCAAATCAGAGGGAGATGTAATCGAGGGATTGCTTTCACACCATGTATATAAGAAGTCCTTTGGGGGTTCCCCGAAATAACCACAATTTCAAGTGCAGGGTCTTCATTGTATAAGGATTCTAAAATCGCTGTCAACATGGCTTCATCTCCGGCATTACCAAATCCGTAGTAGCCTGAGATAACGATTTTAGTTTTTTTCATAATGTGTTCTCCCGTAATCTGCTATTTGCGTGACAAGATGGCAGATGAACAAGGCTACTAAACCGATTAGAATCCCCGCCATCAAACCGTTAATCCCACGCTCCGTACTCATCAATAGCGGCGAACGCATATGAGCAAATGTTTCTACTATCGAAGCCTGTCCAATTCCTGCTCCTATCATTAATAGAAAGTGTATCCAACGAGGCCACCGGTATTGACATGCCATTGGCACAAGCAACAACGACGGGTGCCCTATCAAAAACTCTTTGATTCGAGGGCGAGCGGATAAAAACGTCTCTAATATACGACGAAAACGAATTTCCGCACCAGCAACAGGAATCCCCCCTGTATGGCCGCTTCGTCCGACAAAAACCAATGCCCCTATCGTCAAAACTGCCATTACCGCCAACGCTCCTATTGTTACCGGACGAGATAATATTTTTCTTACGACTTCCCATATATCGCGCACTGTTTCCACCGGATGCGGTAAAAACGTTTGGTAATGACGCACATATAAACAGGCAACCAAAACAACCGGCAACACAAATGCCAATTTGACTCCACGGAAAATCTCGATTTCAAGTAAAAATTCAGGTGAAGTCAATATCGCGCCAAGTAACCAGCCGCCGCTCAATGATAAAAATGTTGCACCACTCAACACACCAATTGAGGTGCCCACCAAACCAAACAATGAATACCTATTAACCCTCATCGTTTTCCAAATGTTCATAATAACGTAAATTACCGCGACAGGAGTCATTATTGCTGCCAATAAAGCAGCAATCTGGTGTGGAAGGACTGATGCAGCCAATGCCATCCATATCGCCAATATTGCATACAAAATAATTGCCACAATATATTCAAATTTTCGTTTCCATAGCAGCAATCCTCGAAAAGCGAGCATCGTCACACTAACAATTCCCAGTAGCACCAGCAGTTGTGCAAATACATTTTCATGGGGACGTTCTAAAACACCTGATTCCCCCAAAGTAAAACCACGGTCCGTCAGTTTTTCGCCAGTCAATCGTATATATTCCAAATCAGACTCAAATATTGTTTTGCCCGGAATCGGACGTTTATAGCTGGCAAATAAATTCAAGCGAATATTTCGCTCAATATCACTAATAAAATGTCGTTGCGAGGCTTCTTGGGCATCCAATTTAACCAATTCATCACGGTACATTGAATATGACCGAATCCCCTGCAAGTCCGTAAAACGCCATAGATCAATAACGCCTTTTTGTAATTCAAACTGTAATTGATTGGGAGCCTCAATCACAGCAACAGGTATATGACGGTTCCGCAACTTCTTTGCCATAACTTCCAGCTTATCGGGATAGCCCAGTACTTGTGATCCGACAAACATAATCGCCCTCGCACCTCCGCCGGCATCTATCCGCTGCCAGAAATGTTGCACATCCTCATCGCTGACATTTACGTAATTAGTTGGGCGAACAACCACGCCAAATCCGTGATTGGCAATATTTTTCATGCGCACAGAAGAAATACCTGTATTCAAATCCAAAAAGCCTTCATATGAAGCACCAAGAACAGCAGTACCATTTCTACCGTCAACAGAAATAAAGGGATAAATACTTCCCTCCGGCAGACGATAGCTCAAGTCTTCTACCAATTCTTGATAATATTGTTTTGAATCCGAAGCATTACCACTCAAAATATATGCAATCGGCTCAATACGCGGAGTCTCAGATACATATGTAATTGCGGATGCAGGGTAACGTGTAATTTGAATATGTCCTTCATCTTGAAGTTTTTTCGGCGTCTCATCATAAACAGCAAAAGACGTGATGCCGGCATTCCCCAGTAAATGCAGCATCTCGTCCGTTGTTTTTCCTTCGGCCAATGCATATTCAGATACGCGTCCGTAATCATATACCATTTCTACCGAATGGTTCGCTTCTTCAATTTCTATGCGCGCGCAACCTATCCAGATAGCGGCACAAAGGCCAATCAGCCAACCCAGAAAATAATATTTGTGTGTAACAAAAAAACTTCGCATATTAAATCCCCTGATTCGGAGCCGCTGTAACAACAATAACCCCTTTTGTCATTTTCACTTCTTTTGCAGTCACTCGGATCGGAAATTGACGAAAATCATAGATATCAATGGCCTTCATCAATGATGATTGGACTTCATTGATACCCCACCGATTAAAGCGCAAACCATTGGGTAACAGTACTAAATGATTGTTTTTCAATAACGGCACCCCTTCCAGAGTAATCGTCCCTAACGACATATCTCCTAACTTCAGTTCACCGCTCACCGAGATTTTGTCCGACTGTATATCTACCTGTAAATTTTTAACTACGTCAATTCTGGTTTTCAAGTAGCGTTCTAGTGCTTGCTGATCTAGCGATGCGCTAACCTCCCCGCCTCCAATGCGAGTAACTATAAACATGCCATTGGTCAATAATTTATGCCAATCGAAAATCAGATCCGTAAAATTGATTTTGACATGTTCATACACCAAGCCTGCCGTTTGTACACGATTTCCTTCTACTGTCACACGCTGAATTTGGCCTCGACAAACATTCAAAGGGTTTCCCATGACAACACAAACTTGACGGTTTTCCATCGGGATTGACTGATCTAAATAAACTTCAATATGCTTTTGCAGCATAAGCGGCACTGCCCACCATGCTGTTACTATCGTTAATATAATAACAGCAACAATACCGAAGAGAGACCTCTTCATATCTCCTCCCCGATCTTTTGGTTCATCTGATGCTTCAAAAATCCTTCAATAAAGGGGTCCAACTCTCCGTCCATAACAGCTTGCACATTACCGGTTTCTACCCCAGTGCGATGATCTTTTACCAAATTGTAAGGATGAAACACATAGGAACGAATTTGGCTTCCCCATTCAATTGCGGAATGTTGACCGCCAATATTTTCTTTCAGTTTTTCGCGTTTCTCCAACTCCAATTCAAACAACTTTGCCCGCAAAAACTTCATCGCTTGTTCACGATTCTGCATTTGAGAACGTTCATTTTGGCACTGCACAACAATACCTGTAGGTATATGAGTCATACGTACTGCCGAACTTGTTTTGTTGACGTGCTGTCCACCGGCACCACTGGCACGAAAATAGTCGACGCGTACATCATCCATATCAATATCAACTTCCACATCGTCTTCAATTTCCGGCATCACGTCAACCGCAGAAAAAGAGGTATGCCGTCGCGCAGAAGAGTCAAATGGAGAAATACGTACTAATCGATGCACGCCCTTTTCCGGGCGCAATAAACCGAATGCATTTTTCCCCTCAACAAGCAATGTTGCGCTTTTAACACCAGCCTCTTCCCCTGGCAAAACATCAGCCAAGATCACTTTAAACCCATGCTTTTCTCCCCATCTGGTATACATACGCAACAGCATTTGCGTCCAATCTTGTGCCTCAGTGCCACCGGCACCTGCATGTAAAGTCAAGATCGCATTATTTCCGTCATATTCGCCGGAAAGCATTAGCTCAATTTCTTTGCTTTCTACCATCTGAGAAATTTGCCGATATTCCTCTTCAATATCTTTTTCCAGGCTACGATCTTCCTCCTCCAACGCCAGTTCCCAAAGCATTTTCAATTCGTCAATTCGAGCGCTCATGACGTTGTATGTATCTACTGTATCCTTCAGATCCGTAGCTTGTTTAGAAATACGCCTCGCTTCCTCCGCATCATTCCAAAAACCCGGATCACTCATTTTTATATCAAAGTTAATAATTTGTTCTTTGGCTTTGTCCAAGTCAAAGTGAATCCCCGATTTCTACAATTCTTTCTTTCAATGCCTCTAGCGGTTGTTTCCAATCTTCCAGCATATTTTCACATCCTTCATTATATTTTTATCTTCGTATCTTTCATTGAAACGTTTGTCAGTTAACACCTTTAGGCTCTGCCGGAGAGGATTCTTCTCCGGCAGACGATGTTGCTTGAGATAAATGGTCCTCCGGTTCCGGTGGCAAAGCGAAATGAATCTGAATATGATACAAATACATGACGACAGTTTCCTGAATCGCCTGCATCATTTCTTGGAACATTTCATACGCTTCAAATTTATATTCTACCAACGGATTTTTCTGGCCATATGAGCGCAGGCCGATACCTTCCTTCAGCATATCCATAGCGTCTAAATGATCCATCCATTTAGCATCAACAACCTTCAATAAAATTGCCCGTTCCAACTCTCGCATATTTTCCGCACCTAGTTGCTGTTCACGCTCTTCATACATACGATGTGCAGTATTCAGCAACCACTCCAAGGCTTCCGCACGCCCCATATTTTCCATACTTTCCACACTGATGGCATTGGCGGGCAAATAGAATCCTTCTAAATACTTCAATAGTCCCGGATAATCCCATTCCTCCGGGTAGAGTTTTTCATCTGCGAATCGATGCATGGCTTCACTAATTATACGATCCGTCATCGCTACAATTTGCTCTTTTAAATCTTCTCCCATTAGAATCCGGCGCCGCTGTTCATATAACACTTCACGCTGCTGATTCATAACATCATCATATTCCAAAATGTATTTTCGGATATTAAAGTTTCTGTTTTCAACCTTTTTCTGAGCTTTCTCAATCGACCTTGTCACCATCGAGCTTTGGATTTCCTCATCCTCTTGCATGCCCAGTTTATCCATCACCTTGGAAATACTTTCCGCACCAAAAATCCTCATCAAGTCATCTTCCAAAGACAAAAAGAATTGTGTCGATCCCGGATCTCCTTGACGTCCTGCACGTCCTCTCAGCTGATTATCGATACGCCGACTTTCATGACGTTCAGTACCGATAATATGCAAACCGCCGAGCGCAGGTACACCTTCTCCCAAAACAATATCCGTTCCACGCCCCGCCATGTTGGTAGCTATGGTCACCTGACCCATTTGCCCTGCTTGAGCAACAATCTCCGCCTCTTTCTCATGAAACTTCGCATTGAGGACATTATGCGGCACATTAATTTCATCCAACATATGACTTAACTCTTCCGACTGGGCAATTGACGTTGTACCAACCAACAACGGCTGGCCGGTTTCGTGGCGTCGAGCGATTTCTTGTATGACCGCATTATATTTCGCTTTTTTGGTTTTATAAATTACATCTGGCAAGTCAATTCGCTTGACTTCGCGGTTAGGCGGTACAACATATACTTCCAAGCCATAAATTTTAACAAATTCCTGCTCTTCTGTTTTTGCCGTTCCTGTCATGCCGGCCAACTTATCGTACATGCGGAAATAATTTTGGAACGTAATGGATGCCAATGTTTGACTCTCCCGTTCCACCTTAAGTCCTTCTTTGGCTTCAATTGCCTGATGTAATCCATCCGAATAGCGCCGCCCAAACATCAAACGTCCGGTAAATTCATCAACAATTACAACTTCACCATCTTTAACAACATAATCTTTGTCACGTTCCATCATTGCTTCTGCTCGTAAAGCCTGATTTAGCAAATGATTCAGCTCCAAATTATCTGAATCGTACAAATTGTCGACATGTAACATTTTTTCAACTTTTGCAATACCTTGCTCTGTAGGTGCAATTGTTTTTGCTTTCTCATCGATGGTATAGTCTTCTTCTTTGATCAATTGCGGAACGATTTTTGCCATCGTATAGTAATTGTCCGTCGAGCGCTCACCCGGTCCCGAAATAATTAACGGAGTACGTGCTTCATCAATCAAAATACTGTCTACTTCGTCAACGATACAATAATGCAATGGGCGTTGTACCATTTGTTCGGCATGAATAACCATATTGTCCCGCAAATAGTCAAATCCGAATTCATTGTTTGTTCCGTAGGTAATGTCTGCATTGTACGCAAATTTTCTTTGGGCAAAATCTAAATCATGCACAATAAGACCCACCGACAACCCGAGGAAACGATACAATTGTCCCATCCATTCGCTATCGCGTCGCGCCAAATAATCATTCACCGTAATCACATGTACGCCCTTACCGGTCAAGGCATTTAAATAGACCGGCAGTGTCGCTACAAGTGTCTTCCCTTCGCCGGTCCGCATTTCTGCAATATTGCCTCGATGCAATACAATGCCACCTAACATCTGCACATCAAAATGACGCATCCCCAATACACGCCGTGAAGCTTCACGAACCACCGCGAATGCTTCCGGCAACAAATCTTCTAACGTTTCACCTTCACGTAAACGACGTTTAAACTCATCCGTTTTCCCGGAAAGTGAGCTATCACTCAAGCCAGTCATTTCCGGCTCATAATTAGCAATTTCATCAACAATATAGCGCATCTTCTTTAACTCGCGATCGGTCGATCCGCCAAATATTTTTTCTAAAAATGCGAACACAGTCCCCACTCCTTATTGTTTATTTCTGCTATGCAAAGGACATATCTAATTTATTGTATCAGATGTATTTTAAGTAGTCAAAAAAGGAGAGGGGAAAATCCCTCTCCTTTTTAATTTGTTGTTTCAATCATACCATATTTCCCGTCATTCCGACGATACATTACTGTCACCAGCTCAGTTTCCGCATTGCGAAATACATAAAAACTGTGTCCCAATAAATTCATTTGTAAAACCGCTTCTTCCGCTCCCATAGGTTTCAAATCAAATGACTTGCGACGAACAATTTCAAATGCAACATTGTCATCACTTTCTTTTGCTTGCTCCGCAACCAACTTTTCATTGAGAACCTCACGGCCTTTGAAACGTTTTGCCAGTCTAGTTTTATATTTATGAATCTGACGTTCCACCTTATCAAATACAATATCAATCGATTTATACATATCATCCGTTTTCTCTACTGCCCTGATGATAATTCCGTCAACGTGCACCGTCACTTCGGCCGTATGTGTTTCCTTAACCACATTCAATAATACATTCATACGCAATGGCTTCTCAAAATACCGCTGTACACTGTCAGTATGTTTGTCAACATAAGCACGCAATGCAGGAGTTACCTCAATATTTTTACCACGTACTGTCAATTCCATATCCATCTTCCTTTCTATTATGGCTAATACCTACATCCTATATATATATTCTCCGTTATAGGCCACTTTCCTTTTAACAAAAACACACCCCTTCGGGGTGTGCCTAAAGTTGCTATATATTGACAAATGTCTTATTGCACTTTATAAACGTTGGCCGCTTGGGGACCACGAGGTCCGTCCACGATGTCAAATTCTACTTCTTGACCTTCGTTCAGGTTTTTAAAACCATCTTCTTGGATAGCCGAAAAATGAACAAATACATCGCCACCGTCTTCGCGTTCAATGAAGCCGTAGCCCTTTTCCGCGCTAAACCATTTTACTTTACCTTGCATGTCAATTCCTCCCGACAATAAACAACTGAGCGCTGATGCGCTTGCTCTTTAGATAGTAGCACAAGGAATACTTAATGTCAATTCATTTTATAATATTTTTGATAAAAAAGTTTGTGTCCTCGGTTCTTGTGGAAAATCAAAAATGTCTTTCGGTTTTCCCTGTTCGATGATCATCCCCTCGTCCATAAAGACCACACGATCTCCGACTTCTTTCGCAAATCCCATTTCATGTGTTACTACCACCATGGTCATTCCTTCCAATGCTAGCGCTTTCATAACATCCAACACCTCCCGCACCATTTCCGGATCAAGTGCCGAAGTCGGCTCGTCAAACAACATTACTTTCGGCTTCATGGCCAAAGCCCGCGCAATGGCGACACGCTGTTGTTGTCCGCCGGACAATTGCTCGGGATACGCATCACCTTTGTCATCAAGTCCCACTTTCGTAAGCAATTCCTGCGCAACTATCTTGCAGTTTTGTGAAGACATTCCGCGCACTTTCGATGGAGCCAGCATAATATTTTCCAAAACCGTCATATGAGGAAACAAGTTGAAACGCTGGAAAACCATTCCCACTTCTTTCCGTACTGCATTTAAGTTCTTTTGACTTGATAAATCCAATCCATCAACAATTATTTCCCCCGATGTTGGTTTCTCTAAATAATTCATGCAGCGTAATACTGTGCTTTTCCCGGATCCCGATGGACCAATAATAACTACAACTTCACACTCATCAACATCTAAATTGACATCTTTTAAGACCTCCAAAGAGCCAAAATTTTTATACAAATGTTTAACGCTGATCATGAATAGAATTCCTCTTTTCTAAAAACGATACCAACTGTGAAATACTGACAGTCATAACCAAATAAATCAATGCAACAGTACTCCAAATTTCAAATGATCCATACGTTTTAGCAATGATCAGTTGGCCTCTCCGGGTCAACTCCTCAAACCCGATGACGGATACTAAAGAGGTATCTTTCAACATTGCTATGAATTCATTTCCTAACGGGGGTAAAATCTTGCTAAATGCTTGTGGTAAAATGATAAACCGCATGGCTTGCCACCAGCTGAGTCCTAGTGAGCGAGCTGCCTCCATCTGCCCTTTGTCAATAGCTTGAATTCCCGCGCGAAAAATTTCCGATACATATGCACCGCTATTGATGCTGCAAGCAACAACTGCCGCCACAAAAGGATCAATCTGTCGCCCGATAATCATCGGAAGTGCAAAATAAATTAAAAATATTTGAATCAGCAGCGGTGTTCCTCGAATCGTGTCCGCATATACAATCGCCATGTATTTCAATAGTTTGATACTTGATAATCGGGCAACTCCCACACACAAGCCGATAAAAAATCCAATTCCTACTGCTAGCGCTGTAATTTCAATTGTAATTAAGGCCCCTGACAAAAGCAGTGGCAATGAATCTAAAATCAATTGAAAATTGAAACTCATAATTTCACCTTCATATCCTATAATTGATACGTCACATTATATATGTATTTTTATGCACAGTCAAGTATTATTTATCACAGAAAAACGCCCCCATCTTAGGGGCGTTTCGCTCATCGATTACGATTATTTATGCTTTACCAAACCACTTCTGATAAATTTCATCGTATTTACCATTTTTTTTCAAGGTTTTCAACGAACTATTGATTTGATTCATTAATTCCGTATTTTTCTTTGTGACTGCGATACCATAATCTTCCGCCTCAAGAACATCACCAACCACCTTAAAACTCTGATCCACATCTTTTTTCATGTAGTCTTGAGCAACCGGCAAATCAATCATAACTGCATCTGCCCCACCATTTTTCAACTGCAAGAAGGCTTGATTGGCTCCATCAAAATTAATTACCTTGGCATTCGGAATTTCCGAGGCCAAC
>CAMYCX010000020.1 GCA_947254705.1 uncultured Veillonellaceae bacterium | reverse complement strand
ATTAGAATAACGGTCTCGTGGGCTCGGAGATGTGTATAAGAGACAGGTGCTACCCCGCGACAGGAGAAGTTCGGTTATAAGATTTTTCGGAGATTGCTTGATTGTGGGAAAATAGTGTATCCGATTCATCCATTTACAAAAGAGATTGATGGAGTGGCTTGTTATCAAAGTCTGGATGACTTGCCGGAGCGACCACAAGTCGTGAATATAGTTGTTGGGGCTGCCGCAGGGAAAAGAGCTTTGGAGGCGTGTGCCCGTATGGGTATACCGACAGTGTGGTTGCAACCGGGAGCAGATGATGCCGAAGTGGTTGAATATGCAGAAAAGTTAGGGCTGAAAGTGATTCGTGATTGCGTATTGACCAGATTCTAAACATAAAAAATAGATTAAAATTTGGAACTTGAGAGTTGAATTCTTCAGAATTCAACTCTCTTTTTTTTTAATACTCGACTTATGTTGTGGAGAACGTTTGTTTGCGTACTATATAATGCGGAAATTGGACAAGGGAGGTTTTCGTTTCCTAAAGCATCTAGTTTTGGCCAAAAGTGGTGAAATGTGGTAATATTATGGTGAAATGTGGGGAAGGAGGTGAGACAAGTGTTTCTAAGTGAGTATTCACACAGCATGGATATCAAAGGACGTGTAGCATTACCCGCAGAGTTTCGCGAACAATTAGGCAGTGAGTGCGTAGTGGCGGCGGGGTTTGACGCTTGTCTCACTGTATACTCCATAGATGTGTGGGAAGATGTTGTAAATAATTTGATGAAGCTATCATCTTTTAACAGTAAGGCAAGAGGAGTGCAGCGGGCGATCATAAAAAATGCCAAGCGGTTGAGCTTTGATAAGCAGGGACGCATTTTGATTCCCAAAGGATTGCGCGACTATGCATCTATTCAAAAGGAAGTTAAGGTGATCGGTGTCGGGCGAAGAATCGAAATTTGGGATAAACGGAAACTCGATGAGCAGCAGCTTTCGGCGGAAGAGTTCAGTGATCTTGCCGAATCCCTGGATTTACCGATGGATTTCACAATATAGGTGAATAATGTTTGCACACACAACAGTTTTATTAGAAGAAACAGTAGATGCGGTATTTACAAACCCGAGCGGAGTTTATGTCGATATGACGCTGGGGGGAGGCGGGCACAGTGCACATCTTGCGGAACGTTTAAACGAGCAAGGACGATTGGTAGGGATTGATCGTGATGCGGATGCATTGACAGCGGCAAGGTTGCGTTTGGCCAGCGCCAGATGCCGAATTGATTTAGTGCAAAGTAATTATCTTGAGCTACCGCAGGTGTTATGGCAATTGGACATTTCGGATGTAGACGGAGTCATGTTCGACTTGGGGGTATCCTCATATCAATTGGATACGGCAGAAAGAGGCTTTTCTTATCAACATAACGGTCGTCTGGATATGCGGATGGATCAGCGGGATCGAGTGAGTGCGTATGAGGTGGTAAACACTTACACAGAAACCCGGTTAGCAGATATTATTCGTAAGTACGGGGAAGAAAAGTGGGCGAAGCGGATCAGTAATTATATCGTTGATGCGCGGCGAGACAGAGCGATAGAAACAACATCTGAGTTAGTGTCGATAATTAAAGCGGCCATTCCTGCAGGCGCAAGGAGGCAGGGGCCACACCCTGCCAAGCGAACGTTCCAGGCCTTGCGTATTGAAGTGAATGGTGAGTTGCAAAATTTAGAAAAATCAATTCGACAAGCGATAGATGTATTGCATACTGGCGGTCGAATTGCGGTAATCAGTTTTCATTCGTTAGAGGATCGGATTGTGAAGCAGGTGTTTCGAGAGTTGGCAACCGGATGTATTTGTCCTCCGACATTTCCGGTGTGCACCTGCTGTCACAAACCGACACTCAAAATGGTGGGCAAGGCGAGGCGGGCTTCGCTTGCTGAAACTCAAGGAAATCCTCGTGCACGCAGTGCAATATTGCGCGTAGCTGAAAAATTATCATAATCAATAAAAATAAGGAGTGAGGCGCATGTTGGCGAAAAGTAATGCGGTGGGATACAGAGAAAATGCATCGATCCCTGTTTGGGAGATTGGGCAGAGGACAAGTCATGCAGATGTACATAATGAAGCAATATCCTGGTCGCGAGGATTATTGTTTATGGTATGTCTTGCCGCTGTATTTATTTTGACAATCATGTTGCCTTATGGTTCGCACATTTGGATTAGCGAAAAAGGCCAAGAGCTCCAGCAATTACGCGGGAGTGTGGTACAATTGACGAAAGAAAATGAAGTGTTGCAGTTGAAAGTTAATCAATTGAAGTCGTTGGAACGGATACAGGCAATTGCAGAAACGGAGCTGGGAATGGGAATTCCGAGAACGGCGGTGTACAGTAGCGTTGCAATGCGGTCAACCGTGAAGTGATATATGCCATTATGTGCAGGTGAGTAGAAAGCAAGATAGCAGCCGGCTGGCTGCTATCTTGCTATGGGGAGAATCATGAAAACGTTATTTGAGATACAGAACAAGCTGAATACGCAACGTGTCTTATTTCCCAAGGATGAGATTATTACAGATGTAACTACCGATTCACGGAATGTTCATGCCGGGAGCCTATTTATTTGTTTGCGAGGCGTACATGTTGACGGACATGACTTCGCTGATCGTGCAGCGGAGGCGGGGGCTACTGCGATTGTCACAGAAACGCCGTTGGCTCTGCCCGCGTCTGTAACACAGTTTGTGGTAAAAGACTCTCGTGCAGCGATGCAGGAACTGGTCCCCTTTTTTTATGATTATCCGGCACAAAGCATGCGGGTTATCGGCGTTACGGGAACGAACGGCAAAACAACGGTCACACATATGATTGCACACTTGCTTCGTGAGCAAGGGGCAAAAGTGGGTTTAGTCGGAACAGTACATATACTTATTGACGGAAAAGAATATCCGACACTTAATACCACGCCGGATGTTGATGTAATGCAGTTTTGGTTAGCCAAAATGCGGGCAGCAGGTGTAACGCATGTTATTATGGAAGTTTCCTCTCACGCTCTTGCGCTCGGACGAGTATCCGGAATTGAATTTGATGTGGCGGTATTTACTAATTTGACGCAAGATCATTTGGATTTTCACGGCACAATGACGGCTTATGCAGCGGCAAAACAGCGGTTGTTTACGCAGGTGCGTAAGAATGGCAAAAAAATATATAAAGCGGCCGTTATCAATGGAGATGATCCGTACGCATCGATGATGAAACAAGCTGCGGATGGCGGAGACTGTGATGTGATCATGTATGGAGTAAATGATACTGCTGAAGTGACAGCGAAAAATATTACGGTTACAGCGGCAGGATCCGATTTTACACTGAATGCAGATGGAATAGAATATCCTTGCCAAACGGAAATCATGGGGATGTTTAATGTTTACAACATGCTGGCGGCGATAGCGGTTGCTCGTCATGAAGGCATGAAGATGTCGGATATTCTTGTAGGATTACATCGATTTCAAGCGGTGCCGGGACGATTTGAAAAGATTGACGAAGGACAAGATTTTGCAGTGATTGTCGATTATGCACACACTCCGGACGGATTGGAAAAAATTTTACGAACTGCGCGAGACATGACTATGGGGAGAGTTTTGATTGTATTCGGTTGTGGAGGGGATCGAGATGCCTCCAAACGTCCTGTAATGGGCAAGATCGCTGCAACATATGCCAATGTTGTATGGGTAACAAGTGATAATCCCAGAACAGAAGATCCGGAGAAAATCATTGACGAAGTGTACGCCGGATGTTTGCAGGCAAAGGATCAATTTTTGAACTTGTATCGAGAACCGGACCGGCAGCAAGCAATTGCTCACATAATAGATATGGCTAGGACAGGTGATGTTGTACTTATTGCGGGTAAAGGACATGAAAACTATCAGATTATCGGTGAAGAAAAAATACATTTTGATGATCGGGAAGAGGCACGTAATGTGTTGCGGAGGGCATGATGGCACGGTTTACAATCGATGAAATCATAACGGCGACGGATGCGAAGTGTCTACAACGTGGAGCAGCAGTGCAAGTAGAATCTGTCGGTACCGACAGTCGCGCTGTCGATAAGGGGATGTTGTTTATTCCCCTACGGGGCGAGCGATTTGATGGGCATGCGTATATTCGATCTGCTGTGTCACAAGGGGCAACTGCGGTATTGACGGAGAACGAGGCGGAAGATGTCGCTGATGACGTAACCGTGCTGCAAGTTCTTGACACACGGGAAGCGTTGCAACGACTGGCAGGTTATCATCGACGTCGGTTTGGGATTGATGTGATTGCCGTTACAGGATCAAACGGTAAAACGACGACAAAAGAATTGATTGCGGCTATATTGGGAGAACAATTTATTGTTCGTAAGACCGAAAAAAACTTCAATAACGAAATCGGATTGGCGCTGACACTGTTAGAACTGGATGATTCTGATGAAGTTTGTGTACTCGAGATGGGAATGCGAGGTCGCGGACAAATTGCCGAATTGGCAAAGATGGCAATGCCGACTATTGGAGTGGTGACTAATGTAGGCGTGGCACACATGGAATTGCTTGGAAGCAGGCGAAATATTGCTCTTGCCAAGCAAGAACTGATTGAGGCTCTTCCTTGCAACGGAACAGCCATTTTAAATCATGATGATCCATTGGTATTGAAAATGGAAGATGTTATGAAAGGTCGTACAGTTCGTTACGGATTGCAGCCGGGAGCTGCAATTCAGGCGGTGAATATAGAGTATGAGGTGGGAAAGACCAGATTTGTTTGCCGCGTTTTTGATGAAGTATATTCTGTCGCGCTGCCACTAATTGGAGTACATAATATTTATAATGCTTTGGCGGCGATTGCAGTAGGTCGTGTATTGGGTATATCGGAAAATAAAATTCAAAAAGGATTACAAGAGGTTTTGCAAGTAGGTATGCGGCAAGAAATAGAGCGAGGCGAATCAATCACTTGGGTTAATGATGCTTATAATGCGAATCCCGATTCTTTGCGTTGCTCATTGTCCTCGCTAAAACAGGTGGGATCTGGACGAAAAATAGCGGTACTGGGGAACATGTATGAATTAGGGGCAGATGCGGTACAGCAACATCGCGCAATAGGGGCGCAGTTGGCTGAGTACGGAATTGATGCGGTGATTACGGTCGGTGATTTGGCAGCGGAGATTGCTGAAGCGACGAAAGTTAATGCTGTGACCTGTGAAACGGTTGAGGAGGCTGTTCGTGCATTGCATCATGTGGCACGAAGTGGTGATATTGTTTTGGTCAAAGGATCCCGCTCAATGGAAATGGATAAAGTAATCACGATGTGGAAAGAGGGAAAAGACTGAATGGATATGACATACTGGCTAATTGCAGTAACGTCAATGGCAATTATGATTGCCATTGGGCTAATCGGTATTCCAATTTTAAGTCGAATGAATGCTCGGCAGGAGGTACGCGAAGAGGGACCTCAAAGCCATCGGTATAAAAGTGGCACGCCTACAATGGGAGGCGTGTTGATGATGGTCGCTTTTGCAATCTCGCTGGTGCTATATCGGGTCAATAACACGCAAATCAATTGGTTGTTGATCTTAATATTCGGATATGCGTTGCTGGGGTTATTAGATGATGGTATAAAGGCAGCTCATAAACGAAATCTAGGCTTGACGGCACGACAAAAAATATTGGGACAATTGATGCTGGCTGTTTTGTTTTGTTACGGCCTATTGACGACAGAATCATTGACAACGGTGTTGACGATACCGGGAGTGAATAGTGAGTGGAATTTGGGGTTAGGATATTATGTACTGGCGGTGTTGGTCATTGTTGGAACCTCCAATGCAGTTAATTTGACAGATGGACTGGACGGCTTGGCTGCCGGGACGATGGGCGTAGCAGCGGCGGCATATACTTGGATTGGGCGTGCTCAAAATTTGT
This sequence comes from uncultured Veillonellaceae bacterium, assembly GCA_947254705.1. Taxonomy (GTDB): domain Bacteria; phylum Bacillota; class Negativicutes; order Veillonellales; family Negativicoccaceae; genus CAMCNU01. Next base: position 12,288 of record CAMYCX010000020.1, on the reverse strand, counting down.
TGGATGTTTCGTTAGTTAGTGCACTGCTGGTGGGAATTTGTCTTGGCTTTTTAGTGTTTAACTATCACCCTGCGAAGGTGTTTATGGGAGATACTGGATCACTGGCATTGGGAGCAGGGCTTGGCGGTCTGGCATTGCTGACACATACAGAGTTGTTGCTGATTGTTATTGGTGGTGTCTTTGTCGTAGAAGCGTTGTCGGTGATTTTACAAGTTACGTCATATAAAACTCGAGGTAAGCGGATTTTCCGGATGAGTCCGCTGCATCATCACTTCGAGTTGGGGGGATGGAGTGAAGTTCGCGTCGTTCATGTGTTTTGGCTGGCGGCGCTAGCGTGTGCTTGTGTGGGGGTTTGGTTGTATTGACTTGTTCTTTGCTGTGCGTTCATATTATACTGTATAGCAAGTAAAAGACTGTAAATGGAGCGAGTGTAATGACCTATCAAGGACAAAAAATTGTAGTATTGGGGGCAGGAATTAGCGGTATTGGTGCGGCGAAGGCATTATGCCGAGCAGGAGCGCAAGTCATATTGTCGGACGTACGCCCTTTATCGGCAGAGTTGACTGCAGCACTGACGGGCATGGGTGTACAGTGTGTATTCGGAGCGCAAGACTCTTCTTTATTAACGGGTGCACAGTTAGTGGTGTTATCGCCGGGCATCGCGGTCACAACTCCTATTGTACGGATGGCACAAGAGTCTGCGGTTCCTGTTGTGGCGGAACTGGAGATTGCATATCAGCTATCTGTTGCGCCGATATACGCAATCACGGGAACCAATGGGAAAACAACAACGACTACTTTGTTAGGCAGCATGTTTGATGCAGCCGGAAGAGAATACGTGGTCGGAGGAAATATCGGCTCGGCACTTTCTGAGGACGTTGCAACGGTTTCCTCCGAGGGGGTCATTGTCGCGGAGGTTTCCAGTTTTCAGCTGGAAACTGTTTGTCAATTTAGACCGCATGTAGCGGCGATTTTAAACATTACTCCCGACCATTTCGAGCGGCATGGTAGTATGGAAGCGTATGTAGCTGCCAAAAAACGAATTTTAGAAAATCAGACAGAAAAAGACGTTTTGATTTTGAATCAAGAAGATCCTTATTGCCGTCAGTTGGCTACTGATGCAAGATCAACGATATATTGGGTTCAAACGCATGGGGAAGTAAAGCGTGGCGGATACGTTCGAGATAATATGCTGTATTTGCGGTTGGATAATTGCGAAATTCCTCTGGTAGCCATAGATGAATTGCAGGTTCATGGAGAACATAATTGGTTAAATGCCTTAACAGCAGCACTGATGGCATATTTGGGTAAGGTTCCGATTCGGGTAATTCAAGGGGTGCTGCGTGTTTTTCGCGGGTTGCCGCATAGGGTCGAACGGGTACAGAAAATAAACGGTGTTACTTATTATGACGATTCGAAAGCGACCAATCCGGATGCAACAGTAAAAGCGTTGCAGGAGTTGTCAGGAACCATGGTTTGGATTGCAGGAGGACACGACAAACAGACGGATATTAGAGATTTAATGAATGTTGCAAGCCGATGCGCCTGTGCGGCTGTCTTTTTGGGGGCTGCGTCAGTGCGATTTGCTGAGGAGGCAAAGAAGGCCGGTTGCAGAGAGATCGCTATCGTTACAAATATGGAAGAGGCGGTAACGACAGCAGCACGGCAGGCAGCTTGTATGAATGCGGATACCGTTCTTTTTTCGCCGGCTTGCTCCAGCTTTGATATGTATCGCAATTATCGTGAGCGAGGGCGTGACTTTAAACGTTGTGTGGCCAATTTGGAGACGTTGTCATGACGGCCCGAGTGATTATTTCCGGCGGAGGTACCGGTGGACATATTTATCCTGCGTTGACAATTGCACAAACAATACAAGAGCGATATGGTGCGGAATTTTTGTTTGTCGGTAGTGATAACGGTTTAGAAATGGATATTGTTCCCGCGGCGGGTTATCAATTAACCACACTTCCGGTGCGGGGATTTGCAAGAACATTAACGTGGAAACATCTGGTTACGTTTGCACTTGCGGCGAAAAGTGTAGTCAAAGCCGATGCATTGATTCGCCAGTGGCGTCCGGACGTTATTGTTGGTACCGGGGGCTATGTGTGTGGTCCGATGTTGTTAGCGGGGGTATTGCGGGGAGTACCGACATTGATTCAGGAGCAAAATGTAGTTCCCGGCATAACAAATAGAATGCTGGGGCGTTTTGTTACGAAAATTGCGTTAGGATATAAAGAAGCTTGTTCTTATTTCCCTTCTTCCGAAAAATGTATTGTTACCGGAAATCCTATTCGTGAAGATGTGATGTGCATAAAGCGTAAAGAAGCACGGGAGCGTCTACATATTCCGGATGGTGACTTTGTGATTTTAGCGGCGGGAGGGAGCCGCGGCGCTCGCACTATCAATGATGCGATGCGGACAGTATTTGCAAAATATGCAGAGGAGACGGGAATTACGATATTGCATGTCAGCGGAACGAGCGAGTATGAGCGGAATTGCAGTCAGTTGGAAAGTGCCGGTTTATTGCGATATCCCCATTTAAGATTGATTCCGTATATGGAGGACATGCCGACGGCATTGGCGGCAACTGATTTGGCAATATATCGGGCCGGGGCGGTTGGACTGGCTGAGCTGACGTGTAGGGGGGTACCCAGCATATTGATCCCTTACCCGTATGCAACGGCGAATCATCAGTTATACAATGCCAATGTATTGCGGGATGCCGGGGCGGCCTGTGTGATTGAAAACCACGAATTGACAGGTGATCTGCTCGTAATGCAAATTGAGAAGTTACGTCGTTCTCCTAAAAAAATGAGAGAAATGGCGGAGGCGAGCAGACATTTGGGAAATCCGGATGCAGCTCGGACGATTGCTGAGTTGGCTTTTTCTTTGATTAGGTGAATTTATGAATTTACATGATTATCAACACATCCATTTGGTCGGAATTGGTGGCGTAGGTATGAAAGCCATTGCACATATACTTTGCCAAAAGGGGATTACGGTATCCGGCTCGGATCAGGAAGACGGACCTCATCTTGATTCCCTTCGGCAAGATGGTGCACGTATTTACATCGGTCATGACGCGGCGAATATCAATGGCGCAGAGGCGGTAGTGGTGTCTACTGCAATCCCGGATGACAATCCGGAGGTGCTGGCGGCAAAAGCGAGGGAAATTCCTGTTTTTCATCGCTCCGATATAGTGACGGCGATTATGAATAGTGGACAAGGGATTGCTGTTGCGGGGGCGCACGGCAAGACAACGACAACTTCGATGATTGGGCGCGTTTGTGAAGAGGCCAAAAATCAATCGACAATTTTGATTGGTGGTGAGGTCGATTATTTGCGCGGCAATTCAAAACTGGGCAAGGGTCCGTATGTTATAGCGGAAGCGGATGAAAGTGACGGTTCCTTTTTGAAATTAAAACCATATATTGCGGTAGTGACAAATATTGAAGATGACCATTTGGATTATTACGGGTCGTTGGAGCATATACGTGAGGCATTTGTTGATTTTATTCATCGATTGGATCCTAGTTGCGGGCTGGCGGTGATTTGTGCAGAAAATGAAAATAATCGTCTTCTTTTGCCAGCGTTGGAACGACCGTATGTGACATACGGTATTAGAGAAAATTGCGATTATCGTGCTACCAATATTCATTATTCTGGTGGGAAAATACATTTTCTTGTTAATAAAAAAAATGTTGTATTAGGAGAAATTTCACTGCAAATTCCAGGCGAACATAATGTTTTGAATGCCCTAGCTACTGTAATTGTGAGTATGGAAATGGGAATTGCTTTTGATGTGATTGCGGCAGGTTTGGCGGGTTTTCATGGAACGAAACGTAGGTTTCAAACTTTGTTGCATACAAAAGATGTCTGGTTGATTGATGATTACGCTCACCATCCGACAGAAATTCAAGCAACATTGCGTGCTGCACGGGAAGTAGCCGCTAACCGTTTGATTTGTGTATTTCAGCCTCATCGGTATACGAGAACAAAGTTATTGCAAGATGAATTTGCGTGTGCTTTTGATGCGGCGGATATCGTGATTTTTACGGATATATATGCGGCAGGTGAAATGCCGATTCCCGGTGTTGATGGAGAACTGTTGCCGCAGCAGGTGCGTGCGAGCGCGAAAGATGTACGCTATGTGCAAGACAAAACAGAATTACCGGAATATTTACGGAAAATAACAAAAACGGGAGACATGATTATTGTCATGGGGGCAGGAGATATTTATGAGTGCGGATATGCATTGGCAAGTCAGTGGAGATGAACGGGGCGATAAAATGGTGAACCGAAAAACAGATATAATTTGGGTAGTTATGGGCGGTCCATCGAGTGAGGCAGAGGTTTCTCGTCGCACTGCGAAAGCGGTTGGAGATGCGTTGACCAATGCGGGATATCGGGTGGAACTGATAGAGTTTGAACCTGCTACATTTACGCAACGATTACAAGAAAATCCTCCGGCATGTGTATTTAACGCATTGCACGGGAAATACGGGGAAGACGGTGCGATTCAGCATGTATTGGAAATGATGAATATTCCATATACAGGATCCGGACCGCTAGCCAGTGCAATTACGATGGACAAAGTGATTAGCAAGCGTCTTTTTCAACAAGCGGGATTGCCTACGGCACCATTTTCAGTGTATCGTAAGGAAATGTCTGCGAGGGATATCGCAGCAGATATTGTTCAAAAATTTTCTTTTCCCGTTGTGTTGAAAGCGGCAGAGCAGGGTTCGACAATTGGAATTACTGTTGTTCATCGTCAAGAGGAGCTTGAATCTGCAATTGATGACGCGCTAAATCATGATGCGTGGATGTTGGCAGAAGCATATTTGGGCGGTCATGAATATACGGTTTCTGTTTTGAATCGGCAAGCATTGCCGGTGATTCAAATTGTGCCGCATTCAGGGACATACGACTATGCCTCTAAATATACCGCAGGAGCTACAGACTACTTGGTGCCTGCGCCTATAGAGGAGAGTCTGCAGCGGGAAATGCAAGAGTTGGCAGTGAAAGCGTGTTATGAGTTTGGATGCTGTGGTGTTGCGCGGGTAGACTTTATGACAAATGTAGAAGGATGCCCGTTTATATTGGAAATTAATTCTGTACCGGGTATGACAGAAACCAGCTTGGTTCCTAAAGCGGCTAAAGCGGCTGGAATTGGTTTTAATGAGTTATGCGAATCCATTTTAAAATCAACCGCCGTTCATAAATTGTAGGGATTGGTATGAAAGACACACAAAGTTTCGAAGATTATCTCCGGGAACGGCATGGACCGTCGCAATCAAATACGGTAACACATAAAGCTGTGCCTTCGGAAAATAAAAGTACGCATGCTTTGAATCGACGACAACAGAAAAACGGTGAAAGTCCGCTGAGTGAGAAGTGTTTAGTGACACCGTGGTATCGAAATCAGAAGTTTTATATTATTGTTCTTATGTTCATAGGAACTGTTTTGCTGTGTTTCCTATTATATTTTTTACCGATCTCGCTCGGCACGGTCATTGTAGAAGGTAATACGAAAATGTCTTCGGATGAGGTGTATCGTGTAGCACGAATTGGACGTCCTGTTAACGTTCTTCGGCTAAGTATAGCTGATATCAATAGGCAGCTGGCGGGAGATTTGCGTATTGCGCAGGTGGACGTCGGACGAGAATGGCCGGCAACCATACGGATTCGTGTGAGAGAACGCGAGCCCCTTGCTATCGTACGTACGGATTTCGGATATGCGGTGCTGGATGAAGAGGGGCTTGTTATTGTACATATGGAGACAATTCGGGATGTAGAAGCGGCATTTGTAACGGGGAAAAGTTTTGGAAACCTGGTGTTGGGTGATCGTTTGCAAGATCCTTTGTTGCTGAAAGCATTAACATATCTTTCACATTTAAGTTCGCAAGGGCGGCGTGAAATATCCGAAGTCAATATCGGCGATGCTCATCAGATTATTGCATATACACGAGATAATTTGCCCGTTCATCTGGGAGCAGGGGAGCATATGAATGAGCAGGCACCGTTATCAGAAAACATGTTATCGGATGTACGTGCCAGAAAGCTGGAAGCACGTTTTGTGGATGCTAATATCGGCGCACCGTATATTAAGTTAAAGTGAGGAAAAATATGAATTCGGGAAAGGTAACCTTGATTGTAGTCAGCGCATTGCTCGGTATGATGTTGTCGTTACAATATCGCAGTGCGCAAGAAACACAGACACAGTTTGCAGGTATGCGCATGACGGATATGTATCGACAGTTGGTGCAAGTCGAGCATGAAAATCAGGAGTTACAGCGTCAAATCATTGAGCTGAAAGAAGGCGGATACGAAAAAAATGTAAAGGAAGAGTTGGATCTTCTACGATATCAGGCCGGGTTATGTGCAGTTGAAGGTCCGGGAATTATGGTGACACTTAACGACAGCAAGCAGAAAGTAAAGTTGGGGGATAACCAAAATTTATATATCGTTCATGATGAAGATCTATTACGTGTCATTAATGAGTTACGAGCGGCAGGGGCTGAAGCGATTGCAATTAATGATCAGCGCTTGGTTTCTCGCAGCGAAATACGCTGTGTAGGTCCGACTGTTACCGTGAATGGTAAAATGTTCGGGCCACCTTTTTCGATCGCGGCGATTGGTGATCCTCAACTGCTGGCGGGTGCGTTGCAGCTGCGAGGTGGTGTCGCGGAAACATTGCGATACTGGGGGATTGAGCTGAGCATTCAAAAGGTAAATAACTTGCATTTGCCGGCGTATAGCGGTTTAATGACAACTGATTTTGCCAAACCGGTTAAGGAGGTATCTTGATATGGTGGCGATTGTTATCGGATTGCTGGTCGGCTGGTTAGCCGGCATGTATCTGCCATGGTCCATTGCGATGGAGTATGCGCCGCTTTCTTCTGTCGCTATCATGGCTTGCTTGGATGCTGTGTTTGGAGGGTGGCGTTCCTATTTAGAGGGAAAATATGAAAACACGGTGTTTTTTTCCGGTTTTTTTATGAATTCGTTAATTGCGACGCTATTGGTATTCATTGGCAGTAAACTGGGTATCGATTTATATTTTGTAGCGCTAATGACCTTTGGATTTCGTATTTTTACTAATAGCGCGGTTATTCGTAGAATTTGGCTCGATAGAAGAAAAACGGTGTAGAAGCTAGCCAATATGATTAAAATAGTGTACAATAGAGCAGAATAAGTAATCACTAATCAAGAAATCACATAGCAATTCCATGTAGTGAAGGAGGAAGACTGATGGGCGAGTTGGCAAACATCAAAGTGATTGGGGTAGGCGGAGCAGGCAACAATGCTGTTAATCGAATGATTGAAGCTGAACTGAAAGGGGTAGAATTTCTGTCTGCCAATACGGAAGTACAGGTGCTGGAAACCTCACGTGCGGATAGCACGTTGCAGCTGGGGGAAAAGCTGACGAAAGGCTTGGGAGCAGGTGCTAAGCCGGAAATCGGTGAGGCGGCAGCAGAAGAAAGCAAAGATGAAATCATGAAAGCATTGCAGGGGTCTGACATGGTGTTTGTTACTGCCGGTATGGGCGGCGGTACAGGTACCGGCGCAGCTCCGATTGTAGCAGAATGCGCAAAAGAATTGGGAGCGTTGACAGTTGCGGTCGTTACGAAGCCATTTGCATTTGAAGGTACTGTTCGGATGCGCAATGCTAACGCCGGTATTGAGACGTTAAAAGATAAAGTCGATACAATCATTATTGTGCCGAATGAACGTTTGTTGCAGGCTGTCGATAAGAAAGTTACCATTCAAGATGCGTTCCGCTTGGCAGATGATGTATTACGCCAAGGCGTACAAGGAATCTCTGATTTGATTACGGTACCGGGAGTCATTAATTTGGATTTTGCTGATGTAAAAACAATTATGACAGATCAGGGAGAAGCATTGATGGGTATTGGATCGGGCAGCGGTGAAAATCGTGCATCTGATGCGGCGAAAGCGGCGATTTCCAGCCCCCTGCTGGAACGTACTATTGATGGAGCAAAAGGAATCATTATCAGTGTAACTGGTGGTGATGATTTAGGGTTACTTGAAATCAATGAGGCGGCGCAAATCATTTCTGATGCAGCTGATCCTGATGCAAATATTATCTGGGGTACATCCATTAATCCAGAATTAGGTGATGAAGTGAGAATTACCGTAATTGCAACGGGATTTGAAGATAGCAAAAAACAGTCGTTTGGTATTAATTCAAAGAAATCACTAGGTGATGTTCCGGAATTTTTAAAACGCTGACACATAAATGAAAAAGCACTCCTGTAAAGGGGTGCTTTTTCGTTTATTGAAAACATATATGGAGTTTTATCGAAATGCTTTCTTGTGCTATAATAAAAACGTAAATATAATATTTAGGAGCGAAATATGGCTAAAGAGTTTTCGTTTGATGTAGTATCAAATGTTGATATACAAGAGGTAGATAATGCGCTGAATCAAGCACAAAAGGAGATTGCGACACGATACGACTTTCGCGGATCTCAGAGCAAGGTCGAGTGGACTGGGGAGGAGATTATTCTCATTGGTGACGATGACTTCAAATTGCGTGCAGTGAATGATATTGTGCGTGGTAAGTTAGTCAAACGCGGCATTTCGTTGAAAAATATTGATGCGCAAAAGCCGGAACCTGCTTCGGGAGGGACATTGCGTCAACGATTGTTGATTATGCAAGGATTATCTAAAGAAAATGCGAAAAATCTTGTGAAACTGATTAAAGATGCTAAAATCAAAGTAAATGCGCAGATTATGGATACTCAAGTAAGAGTTAGCGGAAAGGATAAGGATGATTTGCAAAAAGTAATTGCTTTGTTAAAAGAATCGGATTTTCCGATGGAGTTACAATTTACAAATTATCGCTGAAATGATTGGAAATGACAAAAAAAGAATTGCGCGAAGGATATACGACAGGATCAACAGCAACAGCCGGTATGAAAGCGGCGATACTGGCGTTGTATGGTGAATTTCCCAAAAAAGTGACAGTATTGTCTCCTCAACATGTTGAAATTCGAATTCCGATTGAAAAAGCATGGGTCGAAAACGGGAAGGGCAAGGCAATTGTCCTTAAAGATGGCGGAGATGATATGGATGTCACGCATAAAACTCCCATTCATGTTGAAGTAGAAATGACGAATGAGCCGGGACTTAAATTTGTTGCCGGCGAAGGGGTCGGAACGGTAACAAAACCCGGTTTACAAGTACGTGTAGGGGAACCGGCGATTAATCCCGGACCGAGAATTATGATGAAGAAAGTATATTCCGAGTTGGTGTCTGACGGTAAAGGTTGTATTGTGACGGTTTCCGTACCGGCCGGGAAAAAGTTGGCAGAAAAAACGCTTAACCCTGTATTAGGTGTGGTCGGCGGAATTTCTATTATTGGTACTAGCGGAATTGTTAAACCAATGAGTGAAGAAGCATATAAAAAATCCCTAATTCCGCAGTTGACTGTTTTAGAGGCCCAAGGAGTAACCGATTGCATGTTAGTACCGGGAAGAATTGGCCATGATGCGGCGACAAAACTATTCCATATTCCGATGGAAAAGCTGGTTGAAACAAGTAATTTCATTGGCTTTATGTTGGAGCAGGCGGTGGACAAGGGAATGAAAGACATCATTCTAATCGGTCATATCGGTAAGTTGATTAAAGTTGCTTCAGGAAGTTTTCATACCCACAATCGAATGAGTGATGGGCGTATGGAAACGTTAGCGGCGTATGCCGCAGCGGCAGGTGGAGATCGAGAAACGGTGAAAGCAATTCTGGATTGTAATACGACGGATGGAGCAATGGAGATTATTGTTGCAAAAGGGTTAACGAATATTTATCAAGAGTTGGCGGAGCGAGCACAAGTTCGTGCAATGAGATATATTCATCAAGAAGCAAGTGTTGGTGCTATTTTTGTGACAATGGACGGAAGAATACTGGCGATGAGCTCCATTGCAGAAGAGATTGGGAGGAGAGACGGATGGTTGCCGCAATAACGGTAGTCGGAATTGGGCCCGGACATCCTGACTATATTATACCGGCAGCACGCCGTGCGATTGATGCTGCGGATGTAGTCGTTGGAGGGAAGCGGGCAATAGATACATTGGTAGAGGGGGTGCAGCAGCGAATATACATTACGGCTGATTTAGAAACGTTGGAAGTGCGTATACGAGCTGTGGCAGAAGAGAAAAATATTGCGGTTTTAGTGAGCGGTGATCCCGGCTATTATAGTTTATTACAGTGGTTGCGGCGTACCTTTCCGCAAGAGAAGATACATGTGATTCCCGGGTTGTCAAGTATACAAGTTGCATTTTCACGAATCGGGGAATCGTGGTATGATGCAAAATTACTCAGCTTTCATGGGAGAAGTCCGGATGAAAAGGAGTTGATATATAAAGAAAATAGGAAACTAGGATTTTTAACGGACGCACAGCATAATCCGGCGTATATTGCAAGGGCCTTGATGGCACATGGTTGGCCTGAAGAGACACGGGCGGTCGCCATTGAGAGGATTAGTTACGAGAACGAACGGAAGTTGGATACAACATTGGCGAGGTGTGCGGAAAGTGAAGGGTTTTTTCAATCAGTATTGGTGGTGATAGGATGATACAAGCGGGAATCGATGATGATAAGTTTATTCGTGGCGATGTGCCGATGACAAAGGCGGAAATTCGTGCGATGGTCATGGTGAAAGCGCAAATAAAAAAGACGGATACAGTGTGGGACGTTGGTGCAGGGACCGGATCAATCAGTATTGAAGCGGCGCTGCAAGCAACGCAAGGACGTATATTTGCTATTGAACGCAACCCACAGGGCGTTGATTTGATTCGCCGGAATGCCTCGCAATTTAACCTAAAAAATATTGAGGTTATTCACGGGAGTGCGCCGGAAGCGTTGATTGACTTGCCACCGGCAGATGTTATTATTATTGGCGGCTCAGGTGGAAAGATGGGAGAAATTTTTGATGTTTGTGAGAAATCTCTTCGTCTGGATGGACGAATCGTTTGTACGGCTGTTACGGTAGAGACTGCCCACCGTGCAGTAGAAGAATTAAACCGTCGAAAATGGAGGTATGACGGATTTCAGATGCAGGTAAACCGATTGCGGAAGGCGGGCCCATACCACTTGTTCCAGCCGATTAGTCCGATTTTTATTATCACGGCAACTAAAAATTGATGGAGGTTAGTTATGACACAAGTATATTTTATCGGAGCAGGGCCGGGAGATCCGGAATTGATTACTCTTAAGGGAAAACGGATTTTGGAGCAGGCCGATGTAGTGATTTATGCCGGTTCATTGGTAAATCCGGAAGTATTGCATTTTTGCAAAGAAGGCGTTGATATTTATAATAGCGCGAAAATGAATTTAGATGAAGTGCTGGAAGTAACAAAAAAAGCAGTCAAGGAAGGTCGCCTCGTCGCCCGGGTGCACACTGGTGACCCAGCGATTTATGGTGCTATTCAGGAGCAGATGGATGCGCTCAAGCCAGAGGGGATCTCCTTTGAAGTGATTCCCGGCGTCAGTTCATTTTTGGCAACAGCGGCCGCATTGAAACAGGAGTACACCTTACCTGGCATCTCTCAAACGGTAATTATTACCCGCCTGGAAGGGCGCACGCCAATGCCGAAAAAAGAGCAGTTGGCACATTTGGCGTCACACCAGGCGACAATGTGTATTTTCCTTTCCGTACAGATGTTGGACAGCGTGATTGAGAATTTGACGCTGGGAGGATATAGTATTGATACCCCGGTAGCGATTGTAGTGAGAGCATCATGGCCGGATCAGAAAATTTTGCGTGGCACACTTGGTACCATCGGCGAAATTGTTAAGAAAGAAGGCGTTTTGCGGCAGGCGATGATTGTTGTCGGGCGTGTCCTGGATGGGGATTATGCGTTGTCAAAGCTTTATGACCGTGGATTTAGCCATATGTTCCGTGATGCTAAACCGGATACAACTGAAAAATGACGCGTGTTGCCATTATTTCAGTATCGAGAGCAGGCGCATTATTGGGGGCTCTACTGGCCAAGCACTTTCCCGGCTCAGTTGACCTCTATGAAAAGCAAGGCAAAGAGAGCGGTTCTCCCGCACACTATTTCCATCGGACAATCGCATTAACGGCAGATATTTTTGAAAAATATGATTTGCTTGTCTACATTATGGCGATGGGAATAGTGGTTCGTGCCATAGCGCCGCATATACAAAGTAAGGTGACAGATCCAGCGGTTGTGGTGCTTGATGAGTGCGGGTATCATACAATCTCGCTTTTATCCGGTCATTTGGGGGGAGCAAATGAATGGA
>CAMYCX010000019.1 GCA_947254705.1 uncultured Veillonellaceae bacterium | reverse complement strand
ACACCCATAAGGTTTCGTCGGCAGCGTCAGATGTGTATAAGAGACAGCCCTTAGAATTTTATGCGACAAGTGAAGAGAAATCAAATGGCGATGGGCAATTAACTGTAAAAAACAGAATAGAAAAAATATTTGAGAGAGTAAAAAAAGAAAAGAAAAACGCAAAGATTTTCGAACCAAATGATAGTATAAAACTTCACCCCAGGACATTGTCATATATAGTCAGTGAATTACAAAAGTATAGCCTTTTAAACACAAGAATAGATATTAAAGGAAAAGCATATGAAGAAATAGTTGGCGCGAACCTTAGGGGCGATCGTGGCGAGTTCTTTACCCCTAGAAATGTAATGCAAATGGTTGTTGAAATGATAAATCCGACAACGGATGATAAAGTATTGGATTCATCTTGCGGTACAGGTGGATTTATTGTAGCGGCGATGACGCATGCCATGAAGCAATTAAAGTCCGACTTTATAAAGGAGATCGGCAAAGAAAAAGACAATTGGAGTGATGACGAAAAGAAATTATTCCAAGACAAAATATCTGATATGGCCATGAACAACTATTTTGGATTTGATATCAATCCCGATTTAGTAAAAGCAACAAAGATGAATATGGTTATGAATAATGATGGCAGTGGAAACATCCTTCAAATCAATTCTCTTTTACCACCTCATGAATGGACAGATGATTTTAAAACAAGACTATCATCAGCTTTACAAATTGACAAAGCATCAATCAGAAATCAACATGATATCGGTTTTTTTGATGTAATTGTTACCAATCCACCGTTCGGAAGCAAGATCCCTATAAAAGATCATGCCATCTTATCTCAATTTGAGCTTGCGAAAATATGGGTTCAGGATAAAGAAACCGGTAAATGGACAATGATGGAGCACTATCAATCATCTGTTTCTCCTGAAATATTATTTATTGAACGATGCTATCAATTTTTAAAGCCGGGCGGAAGAATGGGAATAGTCCTCCCTGATGCGCTGTTAGGCTCACCGGGTACGGGTTACATAAGAGAGTGGTTAATTAAAAACACAAAGATTGTTGCAAGTATTGATTTGCACGAAGATACATTCCAACCAAGAAATGGAACCCAAACCTCTGTCTTAATATTACAAAAGAAAACTGAAGAAGAAATAGCAAAAGAAGAGTCTGCAGGACAAATGGCGGATTACAATATTTATATGGCTATCATTGACAAAATTGGCCATGACAAGAGGGGGAACACTCTGTTTAAACGAGATAAAGACGGAAACGAGATTATGGTTCCTGAAAAACAAAATATTTATAGGCTCGATGAAACATCATCAGGAGATAGAACTGCGCAAATGGAAAGTAGAGAGAGAATTGTCGATGATCAAACGGTTCTTGTGCCAAATATATTTAGGAAATGGAAGATTAATGAAGGTATACCATGGTAAATTTAGCAGCTAGAAAATTCGAAAAAGAACTAATAGAGTTAGTTGAAGTACCTAAAGATGATATAACTTGGTCTAGTGTTTCTTTGAGTGATGTATTAAATAGGGGGAAAAGACTAGAAGCCTCCGTATTTGATGTTGAATGTAAACATGCTAGGGATTTAGTTAAGAATTCAACATATGGATATACTGAAATCAACATAGATAAAGATTTAATTGACTGCTATACAAGACCTCGTTTTAAAAGAATATGGTTAGATAAGTCTGAATATCCGATCTATCAACCTACTTCTATACTAGATATATATCCAAAAAATGATGGTTATATATCAAAATTAACAGAAACAAATATTGAAGCACTAAAAGTGTTAGAAGGGCAGATTTTAATAACTTGCAGTGGCACTATAGGAAATGTAAGCTTTGTATCAGAGACATTAAATGGCAAAATTTTCTCTCATGACTTATTAAGAGTTAGGTTTAAAAATGAGTATAATAATGGATTCTTTTATACTTTTTTAAAAACATACGTTGGAAGATCGATTCTTAAGTCAAATAAATATGGTTCCGTGATTAGTCATATAGAAGCTGAGCATATAAATGAAATATTGTTCCCAGAAGCGCCATTAATGTTAAAGAAAAAAATTAACGATTTAGTTATACAGTCTTACAATAATCGAGATAGATCAAATCAACTTATTGATGAAGCAACCCAAACGATGATTGATGAGCTGAAGTTGCCGCCCGTTGAAGAGCTAAAGAAAGAAGCTTTTTCTTACAGTCAAGATATTGATTCTTTTTCAACTAAATTGAGCGACTTAAACGGAAGATTAGAGGGGAGTTATCATCTTCCTTTGATCAAGGTTATTGAAAAGTATGCCAGCAAAAATGCTACTTTAATAAAATTAAACAGTAAAGATATTACAGAGAGGATAGTTTTACCGGGAAGATTTAAAAGAGTGTATGTAGAAAAAGGTAACGGGAAAGTATTTTTAGGTGGAAAAGAGATAGGGCAGTTAGACCCTAGTGGTAAAAAATTTTTATCCATAAAACATTACTCGGGTAAATTAATTCAAGATATTACCATAGAAAAAGATGATATTTTAGTAACGAGGAGCGGAACCATTGGGAGAGTTATGATTGCACCAAAACACTGGGAAAATTGGATTTCCAGTGACCACATTATTAGAGTTTCATCTAAAAAGTCATATCATGGGCTGGTTTTTACATGGTTGTCATCTGAATACGGAAAAGAGTTAATGAAAAGACAAATATATGGATCAGTCGTAGATGAAATAACAGATGAACAGTTAGGAGAAGTTGTAATTCCTATTTGTAAGGACAATGACATAAACATGTCAATTTTAAACTTAATTGATGAAGCAAATGAATTAAGATATCAAGCGTATAAACAAGAACAAGAAGCGATTAATATTATGAATAAAGAGGTGCTTGGACTTTAAATAGATAGGAGGGTTTTCTGGAGAGGTTACTCGCAAACGAACTATTGGACAAACGACATGAAAGTAAAGCCGCTTGTACTTTCTAACAAATGTGATAGAAAGGTTATTTAAAGGACCGTGAACAAATTGAAATTGGGAAAATTGGAAGAAGTAGACATCCGGGAACTGTGGAAGCACGAGCAATACGATTTCTCGGGATGGCTCGCCAAAGAAGAAAATATGGAAATGCTGAGCAATAAAATCGGCTTGACACTGACCGACGTAAATCAAGAGGTCTTTGTCGGCGCGTATCGTTGCGATTTAGTAGCGAAAGATGAGACCACCGGGATTACAGTGGTCATTGAAAATCAGCTGGAGGCCACTAATCACGATCATTTGGGTAAAATCATAACCTATGCTTCCGGACTGGACGCCGATGTCGTGATTTGGATCGTCAAAGAGGCGCGAGAAGAACACAGAAGCGCGATCGAATGGCTGAACAATAAGATGACGAAAGGCGTTTCCTTTTTCCTGATGGAAATTCACGCGTTTAGAATCGGAGACTCTTTGCCGGCCCCTCAATTTGTCATTATCGAGAAGCCGAATGATTTTATTAAAACGGCGAGTGTAAGCAGAGACAATGGAGAGCTAAGTAAGGCGCAATCGGAACGATTTAATTTCTGTACCCAATTTAATGAAATGGTGGCGGCAAGGAATAAACCGTTTAATATACGAAAAGCGACGACGGATCATTGGTACAATGTCGCATTGGGAACAAGCGAGGCGCATATATCCGTTACGTTGGTCAATAAAAGCAACTGTATCGGGATCGAAGTTTACATCAGCGATAATAAGGAGCTTTTCGACAGACTGCACGCGGAGTCCGAAACCATAGAAAATGAACTTGGTTTCCCTATGGATTGGCAACGATTGGACGATAAAAAAGCGTCAAGAATTATCTATTATATCGGCGGATTGGACTTCAATAATCATGAAAATTATGCCGCGTTGATTAATGAAGTAATTGACCGAGTGATTGATATCAGAAACGTTTTCAGAAGTCGTTTATAGAGGAATCGGGATTGGAGGGTGATGCATATATCCAATTTGCGGTTTGTTAAAACAGGGATTTAGTAAAGGAGAGGAGGCATGAATCGAATTTACAAAATGGTATGAAATAAAGCTTTGGACGCCTATGTCGTGACTTCCGAACTGGCGAAGTCACACGCCAAGATCTCCACTCGCAAAGGTCTGCGAAGAGATGTCACTATTTTCCAAAGATAAGCATCGTTGTATTTGATGTATCGGACTGAAATTTGTATTCGGGCCCGATAGCATTTGAAAGGTAGAGTAGGTATTTGAGAGGGAATAATATGGAGAACGTGACGATAAAAGAAGATGTCGCATTGCCTTTGGACAGTGTTCTTGATCTATACAATGATGTATCTTGGAGTGCATATACATCAGATCCGGAACAATTGGAAAATGCGTTGAAGAACTCGCTGAAGGTTTGGACGGCGTGGAGCGGTTCGACGTTGGTCGGTTTGACCAGAGTCATCGGCGACGGTCATACGATTATCTACATTCAAGATATTTTAGTCTTGCAATCTTATCAAAGACAAGGGATCGGCAGTCAGTTTTTGAAGCTCATTTTGAATGAGTATGAAGATGTCAGACAAGTCATGTTACTGACGGAAAACAGCGAGAAAACGATACGGTTTTATGAAGAAAACGGCTTCAAGCAAGTCGGCGATATTAATTGCGTGGCATTTATCAAGTAAGGTGCCACGCTTGGAAGATATGTGCCAAGCGTCAGGCACTGTTCTCGGTCTTGCATCGAGACAGTGTTACCTCATGCAACTGCGTTAGGTAAGATCAAAAACGGCAATCCAGGTCGCGCGAGAACAGATATAAAAGAAGGATGGTGATGATCGCCATCCTTCTTTTATTATGTTAAAAGTAAAGAACATAAAATGATATTTAATGTAAGATGCGCGCAATCAACATAGGGGGTAATGCTATGTTTAATAAATATTTTTGGGAAACATACTTAGCCGGGAGTGGCGCAAAAATGGTTTCTTTTTTTGAAAAAATCTTTCAGGCCACCTGTCTGAAGAATATGCGGATACCATATGTGATCTACATCGCGCATATTGTCCCCACTTCTGGTCATGGGAGACGATTGAATGAATGGGAACGAGCAATAGCGTTTGCAAAAGAGAAAAGATACGAAACGGCTGAGTTCCTTTTTAATAAAAATGGATATGCTGTGTATGAGCCTGTTATGAAGGTAGGGGAAATCTCCTACATCGGGCCGCCACATGTCATTTTAGTTAAAGGAGATAAGGTACGTATGACTGAATATCCCGAATGTTTTGATTATATACGAGATGAGGAATAGGTTTTATATTCACAAATAGGTTTTCCGCAGAAGAGATTTGTCTAAAATTTTCAGTCGATAAAGAGAGAAATGAGATGCGTCTTTTTAGGTGCATCGTCTGTATGGGGGTATTGACGGTACGGGTGGGGTCGAATATACTTCTTGTACGCAGTGCGATAATGTAGAAGTGAATTAGGAAAGTGAGGTGTCGTACGGAAAAACAGAGCCTGTGACACGATCAGAGATGCGGCGATGTCCCGATTGTGAGATATAAATCAGTCGGTCATCGTAGTGGAGGGAAGAACCGTGCGACTCCTCTCGGAATGGAGGGCGTATGGAGGAAAAACGATATTATTTGGCGTATGGCAGTAATTTGAACAAAGCACAAATGAAGATGCGGTGTTCCGAGGCAAGAGTCGTCGGGACGACAGAGGTGCCGGATTATGAATTGTTATTCAAACAGAGCGAGAGCGGATACTATCTGACTATTGAGCCGGCGAAAGGAAAACTTGTACCGGCCGCAGTTTGGGAAACGACTGATAAGGATGAGAAACGTTTGGATGGATATGAAGGGTTTCCCTATCACTACGGCAAGTCGGAGATGAAAGTGTCAGTACAACGTAGTGATAATGGTTTGACGGAAACATTGACTGTGTATGTATATACGTTGCCGAAGGAGAGAGAAATAGGATCGCCAACTGCTGAATATATTGAAAGGTGCAGACAAGGATATCGGGATTTCGGTTTTTCGGAGAAGTATCTCGATGAAGCGATTGAAAAGAGCGGTGGTATGTAACAAGTCATCTATAAAAACTGTGCAGTAATAACATATAAAAGTCGTCATCATTTGATGACGACTTTTATATGTTCAGGTAATGCCCTTTCTCCGGCGCGGCAGCTTTGACAAGGGGCATGGGATGAGAGGTGCAGAGGGATAGGCAGCATACAAGGAATGATCACTTTGAACGGGTTAAAGAAAGGTGTTGCGCACCTTTCTTTTTTTGTTGTGTCAGTGAGGACTCATGAGGTGGCAATGATGTGGCATATCGTAGGAATCGTACAGGTCGATATAAAAAAGGACGGGGCGGCTGAGTGGGGAGAGTAGGGAAGGTGGAGCGCGGAATATACTTGATGTTGTGTGTTTTTGAAATAGACATATACAGATGATGTATTTTTGACATGGACAAATGGGGTATAGTAAAATAGTATTATGGAGAAGTTGGACTGAGGTGAAGGTATGATCAATAAATGGATTGGCCGATGTATGGTGCTTGGTTGGTGTTTGTGCATTTGCATCAGTGTCGGCGCAGCAGATTTGCGCAAGGGCAGTATGGGGCCGGATGTATTGGCATTGCAGCAGGAGCTTTCTTCGGCAGGTTATTTGGCGCGGGAGGCGGATGAGGAGTTCGGCTCGGCGGCCGAGAAGGCATTGCGATTGTTTCAACGTGATGCGGGGCTCACTGTGACAGGTGTAGCGGATAGAACCACACGCGAGGTACTGCGTCAGCATAAGTCAGGGCGTCGTGGCGGCGGTGTTTTGTATGCGCCGGGCAATGTGGGCGATGAGGTGCGTGCATTGCAGCAACGGCTGTTAGCATGCGGATATTTGGACGATGTCGCAGACGGTGTGTACGGTGATAAGTTGACGGCGGTGGTGCAACGGTTGCAACGTGAGCATGGATTGGAGGTCATCGGCGCAGTCGACGAGGAGACGTGGCGGATTCTTGGAGGTATGCGCAGTGCGGTATCGCGCGGCGGTTCCGTGAAGGGGTTGCGAGGGCAGTCGGACAAGACACAAGTAAAGGCAGCCAAGAAGGCCGATACACATGAGATAAATGTATTGCGATTGCAGAGCCTTTTGATTCAGAACGGGTATGATCCCGGAACAGTCGACGGTGTATTCGGCGGAGCGACGGAACGTGCATTGATGGCGTGGCAACGAGCGCACGGCGTCGCGGCGACGGGGGTTGCGGATACGTATTTTTGGCAATCGGCAGGGGTGCTGGCACCGGTGCCGTCACGGTATGTCAAAAAGTGGCAGATGCATTCATCGGCATATTCCAATCAGGATAGCGACACGGGCAGTCATACGGCACGTGGCAGTCGATTGGTACGGGGACACGTCGCGGTTGATCCGAATGTGA
Organism: uncultured Veillonellaceae bacterium; assembly: GCA_947254705.1. Classification (GTDB taxonomy): domain Bacteria; phylum Bacillota; class Negativicutes; order Veillonellales; family Negativicoccaceae; genus CAMCNU01. The sequence continues at coordinate 11,047 of CAMYCX010000019.1, read as the reverse complement.
TTCCGTTGGGATCGATGGTTTACGTCGAGGGATACGGGTATGCATTGGCGGATGATATTGGCGGTGCCATCCAAGGGCAGACGATCGATGTAGCGATGGACAGTTATGACGAGGCGATTCATTGGGGCCGACGTGATGTGACGGTGTATTTGATCAGTGAACCGAATGCATAAAGATAAGACAGACACTTGCTGTGGCGGGTGTCTGTTTTATATGAGCAAGATGTGACGGAAAATTTGGGTATGATCGTTGAAAGTGTGGTGCCGTCGTGCGGATCGTCCGATATGTACAGGCTCATGTGGTATAATAAAAAAGATATGATAAAGGTGGGACGATATGCGAGTGATAGGAATTGACCCGGGTACGGCGATTTGCGGTTACGGGGTGGTGGAGCGTTCGGGTTCGCGTCTGCAGGTGTTGACGTACGGTGTGATTCGGACGTCGCCGCAATTGCATATGGCGGCACGATTGGAGAAGATTTATACCGGCTTAACGGCGCTGATTGAGGAGTATCAGCCGGAGCGAATGGGTGTGGAAAAGTTGTATTTCAGTCGTAATGTTACGACGGGGATACCTGTTGCTCAAGCGCGCGGGGTGATTTTACTCGCGGGGGAATTAGCCGGGTTGCCGCTCAGCGAGTATACACCGAATGAAATCAAGCAAGGCGTGGTCGGGTACGGGCATGCGGATAAGCATCAGATGATTGCGATGGTGATGCGTTTGCTCGGAATTCGTGAACAAATTCGTCCGGATGATGCGGCGGACGCCTTGGCGGTCGCGATTTGTACGTTGCTCAGAGAGCGACAGTCGGTACGACAAAGGAGAACGATATGATCGGGTATGTACACGGACGGGTGGTGCGTCTGTGGGAACAGGAGTGCCTGGTGGATGTGCACGGCATCGGTTACCGGGTGCTAATTCCCGCTTCGACGCGTGCGACCTTACAAACGGGAGAAGAGGCGCTTTTATATACACATTTGCAGATACGTGACGACGGTTGGTATCTGTACGGGTTTGCGACAGAAGCGGAATATGATTTGCATGAGATGTTGTGCACGGTGACGGGGATTGGTCCGAAGGTGGCTGTCGGCATTGTCGCGGCGATCCGGCCGGAGGATTTTTATACGGCGATCCGCACACAGAACAAGGCGGTGTTGACCAATTTGCCGGGGATCGGCAAAAAGTCGGCAGAGCGCTTGCTGCTTGAGTTAAAAGATAAGGTCGGTCAACTTCCGCTGAGCAGTGATGAGTTGACGACCGCTGCGGGATCGATTCCGACGGGGGCGGTAACGGAAACGGTTGCGGCACTTTGTCAGTTGGGATATACGGAAACGGAGGTCGGCGCTGTTGTGCTACGGCTTTCCGCGGATTATAGTGATACGGGGAATTTGCTGACGGCAGCGTTGCATGAACTCGGCAAGAAACGGGGGACATAATGGACGAAGAACGGATCATCGGACGCGAGGAGTTACCGGCGGACGGATGGCAACAGAGTCTGCGCCCGCGACATTTATCGGAGTATATCGGACAAGAGACGCTCAAACGTAATTTGGCGGTCTATATTGCCGCCGCCAAGCAGCGCGGAGACGCATTGGATCATGTGCTGCTGTACGGTCCTCCGGGATTGGGAAAAACGACGCTGGCGGGGATCATCGCTGCGGAGATGGATGTTCCTTTACGTATTACGAGCGGTCCGGCGATTGAGCGACCGGGCGACTTGGCGGCACTGTTGACGAATTTGGAGCCGGGAGATGTGCTTTTTATTGATGAAATCCATCGTTTGTCGCGCAGTGTGGAGGAAATATTGTATCCGGCGTTGGAAGATTTTGCGCTGGATATTTTGATCGGAAAAGGCCCGGGCGCCAAATCGGTGCGGATTGATTTGCCGCCGTTTACGTTGGTCGGAGCGACAACGCGGGCAGGAGCATTGGCCGCACCGCTGCGGGATCGGTTCGGTGTGATTCATCGGTTGGAATATTATCAGCCGGTGGAAGTACAACAGATTATCGAACGGGCGGCCGGGTTGCTCGATATTGCGATTGATCCGTACGGTGCGGCGGAGATCGCGCGTCGCTCCCGCGGAACACCGCGTATTGCGAACCGCTTGCTCAAGCGGGTGCGCGATTTTGCACAGGTGCAGGGAGACGGAGCGATTACGGCAGAGTTGGCGGATGTGGCATTAGCAGCCATGGAGGTCGACAAGCAAGGGTTGGACGCCATTGACCGTAATGTGTTACGTGCGATCATTACGCAGTTCAACGGAGGTCCCGTCGGCATTGATACGATTGCCGCGGCCGTCAGTGAAGAAACGGCGACGATTGAGGATGTATATGAGCCGTATTTGATGCAGAACGGCTTTTTGCATCGGACACCGCGCGGTCGTGTGGCGACAGCGGCGGCATATGCCCACTTGGGGATTCCGTATCCGTCGCGACCGGAGTCTGCGGATTTATTTTCAAGTGAGGAATGAGTATGGGCAAGTGGCTGATGGTCATGGGCGCCACACTGTTTTTGGTCGGACTTTTGGTACAGTTCGGCGGACAGTGGTTGTCGCTCGGTGAGTTGCCGGGGGATTTGAAGTGGACACGGGGGAATACGACTGTTTATTTTCCGCTGGGAACTTCGTTGGTGTTATCCGTGATTCTGACGGTACTTATGCAATGGTGGTGGCGGAGATAAATGATGAATAAGAAACGATGGATCGGTACATTGGTATGTGCATTACTGCTCGCATGGAGCAGTTCCACCGTGGAGGCGGCCGGTGTAAAAGGCGCACCGACGATACAGGGAAGAAACAATGTTGCAACGGTAACGCAGGTGCGCTCGGAAAACAGCAAGAAAACGGTTAAACGAGCGGATCGCAAAGAAAAGAGAACGCGAGTCAAGTCGGTAGCGAAAGAGAATACAGTAACACGTACAAAAAAAACACAGACCCGTACGGATATGCCTTCCGTAAAAAGTGTGTCTGCCTCGACAGAAGGGACGACCGTACAGGCCATGTCGGTCGCGGGGGAAGAGTTTGTGGCGGCGAACGGACCGCCGATCGCGGTCGGTATTGCACGCGGGTGCAGTGTAGCAACGGTCGGTGCACAAGGCGAATTTACCGTATTTGACGGTGTCAAAAAGTGGAAGTCGTTTCCTGCAGGGACAAGTGTTCGCGTGACGCGAATCGGTGATGTTTTACATGTCAACGGTACGCCTGTCGGCAAAACCGTGTATGTACGCGGCCGCGGTGATGATGTCGTAACGTATGATGAGACGCCGTATCGGGGAATTTTGCGATTGATTCCGACGGTGGGGGCCGGAGGCGTGACGGTAGTGAATGAAGTATCGCTTGAAAGCTACCTTTGCGGAGTTGTGCCCAAAGAGGTGTCGCCCTCATGGGAACGGAATGCATTGCGGGCACAGGCGGTAGCGGCACGTTCGTATGCGTTGGCACATCGCGGAACCTACGGCGCGCAGGGATTTGACGTGGTCGATACGATTGCTTCACAAGTGTATGGCGGATTATCTGCGGAAACGGAACGGACCACGAGAGCGGTGCGAGATACTTGCGGCGAAGTACTTGTTTACGACGGCCGTCCGATTGATGCCATGTTTTTTGCGCATGGCGGCGGTTATACCGAGGACAGTGAAAATATTTGGGGGAATGCGATTCCTTATTTACGTGCCGTGCAAGAGCCGCTGAATTCGTATACGAAACAACCGTGGAAGGTGACGGTTTCGTTGCGGAGACTGGGCGCAGAGCTTACGGCACGCGGATATGATGTCGGTGATATTCGCAAAATTCAATTGTCCAAGTTGACGAAAGCACCGATGAAAAAAGCGGACCGCGGGGTATCGGGACGTGTCAAGATGATTGTCATTGAAGGCAAAAAAGGGAAAAAAATCGTTAGCGGTAATTTGTTCCAACAGATGTTTGATTTACGCAGCACTATGTTTGATATTCAAGTCGGCAAAGGCGGTACCATCGATATCATCGGTTACGGCTACGGACACGGCTTGGGACTGTCGCAATGGGGAGCGCAGATTATGGCACAAAATCGCGATGACGATCCGTTGTATTATCGCGCGATTTTAGCACACTTTTATCGGAATACGGAATTGACGAATTGGTATTGAGAAGGGATTAAATGGACGTACGGGAGTTTGATTATGAATTACCGCCGGAGCGGATTGCCCAAACACCGATCGAGCCGCGCGATTCTTCACGGCTCTTGACCTTGGACCGAACAACGGGAGACACAACGCAAGGCACGTTTTGCGATATCTTGCATGAGGTCCGCGAGGGCGATGTATGGGTCTTTAATAATACACGCGTCTTGCCGGCGCGACTGTATGGAACCCGACCGACGGGCGGACGGGTGGAAGTGCTGTTGTTGCATCCGCTCGGAGATGACCGTTGGGAAGTGTTGGTAAAGCCGGGGAAAAAGGTGTTGCCGGGAACGGAGTTGTCTTTTGGTGATCATCTTCACGGAGTAGTGGAAGATCGCACGGATTTTGGCGGACGTATCGTCCGTTTTCGCTATACGGGCACATTCAAGGCGCAGTTGGAGGCGATCGGTGAGATGCCCTTACCGCCGTATATTCATGAGCGACTGGAAGATCGGGAACGTTATCAGACGGTGTACTCGTCGGTAGACGGGTCCGCTGCCGCACCGACGGCGGGGCTTCACTTTACACCCGCGGTATTGCGGGAATTGGCGGCACGGGGCGCGGACATCCAGTATGTAACGCTGCATGTCGGTTTGGGAACATTTCGTCCTGTCAGCGTGGAGCGGATTGAAGATCATACGATGCATGAAGAAGCGTATGCCGTAAGCGAAGAAACGGCGAGAGCGGTGAATCGTGCCAAGGCGGAAGGACGACGCATTGTCGCGGTCGGGACGACATCGGTGCGAACGCTGGAGTCGGCAGGAGCGGACGGCGTATTACGGGCCGGCGCAGGCACAACCGAATTATTTATTTATCCGGGATATACGTTTCGGATGGTCGATGCGATGGTGACAAATTTTCATTTGCCGCAATCGACATTATTGATGATGATTAGTGCATTTGCCGGGAAAGAACATGTATTGGCAGCGTATCGGGAAGCGGTCGCAGCCAAGTACCGGTTTTTCAGTTTCGGTGATGCGATGTGGATCAGATAGGCGGTATGGCATGGCGATAATTCGATATGAATCGGTGCATACGGATGCACGGACAGGCGCGCGGGCAGGACTTCTTCATACGCCTCACGGAACATATCCGACGCCGATGTTTATGCCGGTCGGCACGCAAGCAACGGTAAAAACGCTTTCTCCCGAAGAAGTGGCGGCGACGGGGGCCGGAATTATTTTGGCAAATACGTATCATCTCTTTCTGCGGCCGGGGGCGGACTTGGTTGCGGAAGCGGGCGGTTTACATAAGTTCATGCATTGGCCCAAGGCGATACTGACGGACAGTGGCGGGTTTCAGGTCTTCAGTTTGGGGGCCATGCGGAAAATTACGGAAGACGGGGTAGAATTCCGCTCCCATCTGGACGGTGCAAAGCAATTTTTGTCGCCTGAAATCGCAACACGGGTGCAAATGCAGTTGGGAGCGGATATTGCAATGGCATTTGATGAATGCATTCCGTACCCGGCGGAGCATGATTATGCGGCACGGTCAACGGCACGGACGACGCGTTGGGCAAAACGATGTCTTGCCGTACATGAGCATCCGCGGCAGGGACTGTTCGGTATTGTGCAAGGCGGTATGTATGCCGATTTGCGAAAAGAAAGTGCACGTGAGTTGGTGGCGCTTGATTTTGACGGGTACGGTATCGGCGGTTTATCTGTCGGCGAACCGCACGATCTGATGTATGAGATGTTGGAAGTATCGACGGACTTGTTGCCTCGGGATAAAGCTCGTTATCTCATGGGAGTCGGTACTCCGGATTGTCTGGTAGAAGGCGTTTTACGCGGTGTGGATATGTTTGATTGTGTGTATCCCACGCGAGTGGCTCGTAACGGGATGGCGATGACGCGGGAGGGACGGCTCAATATTAAAAATAAGCAGTACGAGCGGGAGTTTATTCCTTTGGCGGAAGATTGCGACTGCTATGCCTGTCGGAACTATACCCGGGCGTATATCCGACATTTGTACAAAGCGGAAGAAATCTTTGCATTTCGTTTGCTCAGTATCCATAATTTGCATTTTCTGCAACAGTTGATGCGTGAGATGCGGGAGGCGATTTTGGAGGACCGGTTTACGTCTTTTCGTGATGAATTTTGGCAACGTTGGCAGCGCACATCGAAACCGGTATAAAAATAATGGTGCAGTGATGCACGGAGTATGATAGAATAAAACAGAATGTATAGGGGGTGACAATATGGATCAAATCATGCCTTTATTTAATGCGGCGTGGCCGTTTTTGCTGATGATCGGGATCTTTTATTTTCTGTTGTATCGTCCGCAAAAAAAGGAAAAAGCGGAGCGTAAGCAGTTTTTGGAACAGCTGTCGAAAAACAGCAAGGTCATTACTGTCGGCGGTTTGTACGGTACGGTGAAAGCCATCAAGGGCGAAATCGTTGTGTTGCAAATTGCACCGAAAACGGAAATTCGCGTTGCAAAAGCAGCGGTTCACAAGTTCCAGTATGAAGAAGAGGAAGAAGAGGTTGCCAAAGAAGTGGCAGCCGCACAAGATGATGAGGCGACTCATGACAAATGAGACACCGACGGCGCAAGAGCGAAAAGCGGCTCTGCGCCGCTCTGTTTTGCCGTTACGGGCGCGTGCGGCAACCCATACCGCAGGTACCGAGAGCCTGATACGGCGGTTGACGGCACAGCCGGTGTGGCAAAACGCGCAAACGGTTATGGCCTATTTGGCAATGCCGACGGAGATCAATATCGATGCCGTAATCAGCATGGCACTGGCCACAGGGAAAACAGTAGTTGTGCCGGTGCTGACAAAGGTGCGCGGCGTCATGCAGGCGGTGCGATTAACCGACCTTGCGGCGGTCGAGCCGCGGACGTGGGGGATTCGTGAGCCGATTGATGTGAGCGCGGTGGCAGCACGAACGGACATCGATTTAGTATTGGTTCCGGGGACGGCATTCAGTCGTAACGGTGCACGGCTCGGTGCGGGCGGCGGGTACTATGACCGCTATCTGTCGCAAATGCAGGCGTTTCGTGTCGGTATTGCCGCGGAATGCATGCTCAGTGATGACATACCGATGACAGCGACGGATGCAATGATGGATGCCGTCGTAACGGAGTCGGCATGGTATGAACCGCGCGGCGGCGCGGAGGGGAGGAATTATTTTGCGCATCAATGAAATGTTGAAATTTGCGCTGGCGGTACTGGCGATTATCGGCTTGTTTGTATTTAAGGTCGGTGATTTGGCGGGATCGATCAAGCAAGGTTTGGACTTGCAGGGCGGTACGCATATCGTGCTGGAAGCCAAAGATACGGACATTCATGCCGTAACGGATCAAGACGTTGAGCAGGTTGTGAAAATTATGGAGCGACGGATCAACGAAATGGGGTTGACGGAGCCGGTCATTCAACGCGAAGGATCGCGTCGTGTGATTATCGAACTGCCGGGTGAGCGTGATCCGGAAAAAGCGATTAAGACGATCGGTAAGACAGCCGTCCTTCAATTTAAAGATGAAGAAGGTAACGTTCGTTTATCCGGGGAAGACTTGGCCAACGCCAAAGAAGAGCTCGGACAAGGGAATCAGCCGCTGGTAGCTATTGAATTTAATGACGCGGGCGGGAAAAAGTTTGCCGAACTGACGACGGAAAATGTCGGACGCCATATCGCGATTGAGCTTGACGGTGAAGTATTGACCAATCCGGTCGTCAATGAACCGATTGTCGGCGGTAAAGCGGTCATTACGGGGAACCGGTCGCTGGAAGAAGCCAAAGATTTAGCCATTTTGCTGCGCAGCGGCGCGTTGCCGGTCAAGGTGGAAGTGATGGAAGTCCGTACCGTCGGTCCGTCACTGGGACAAGACTCCAAGGATAAGAGCGTGCGGGCGTTTAGTATCGGACTCGGACTGATCGTATTGTTCATGTTGGCGATTTATCGTGTGAACGGTTTCATTGCGAATGTGGCACTGCTCGTGTACGTTTTATTGTTGCTCACCATTTTGAAACTGCTCAACGCCACGTTGACATTGCCGGGGATTGCAGGGGTAATCCTTTCCATCGGGATGGCGGTTGACGCGAATATTCTTATTTTTGAACGATTTAAAGAAGAGATTGCAGCCGGCAAAGTGCTGCGTTTGGCAATTCAGTCTGGATTTAAACGGGCTTTTGCAACGATTTTTGATGCGAATATGACGGTCATGATTACCGCGCTGATTCTGTTTGTCATGGGGAGCGGTACGATTAAGGGGTTTGCCGTGACACTCGGTTTGGGTGTGCTTGTCAGCATGTTTACGGCGATTACAGTCAGTCGCACGCTGCTCATGATGTTGATTAATGCCAATGCGGTACATAACCCGTGGCTTTTCGGTGCACGGAAAGGGGGTTATGCGAAATGAAGTGGAATCTTGTCACTTATCGCAAATGGTGGTTTACTATTTCCGGGCTCTTTATGATACCGTGTATCGTTTCGATGTTTGTATTCGGGTTTAACTGGGGTATCGATTTTACGGGCGGTACGATTTTGGATTTGGAGTTTAACCGTCCGGTGACAGTGGCGGAAGTACGAACCGTATTGGAACAGGACAATCTTCAGTCCAGCATGATCCAATTGACCGGCAGTGATACGAATGAAAGTGCCAAGTCCGTGATGATCCGTACACATAATTTGACGGCGGAAGAGTCCAATCAAGTCATCGCTCACGTAAATCAGGATTTGGGCGGTGCAACAGTTAAGCGGATTGAAAGTGTCGGTGCCGTCATCGGATCGGAAGTGACCGAACATGCGATTTTGAATTTGTTGGTGGCATTCGCCGCCTTGGTTGCATATATTTCTTATCGTTTCGAGTATCGTATCGGAATTTCCTGTATTACGGCCATTACGCATGATATTATTGTCGTGCTCGGCGTGTTTTCATTTTTCCAGCTGGAGATTGACGCTTCATTTCTGGCCGCGATTTTGACTGTTATCGGTTACTCGATGAATGAATCAGTCGTTATTTTTGACCGTGTCCGTGAAAACTTACGGACGCATCGCAAGACGGATTCGTTTGAAGTGTTGGCAAATGACAGTATTAAGCAAAGCATCACGCGGAGTATGTACACGTTGACGACGGTATTGTTTGCTGTCGGATCGCTGTATTTCTTCGGCGGGGAGACAACGAAAAACTTTGCTCTTGTGATGTTGGTCGGGTTTATCAGCGGGGCGTACTCGTCGCTTTGTATAGCGACATCGCTTTGGATGGTATGGCGTACGTATGACGGACGTCGTCATCACAGCTTACGGACACAGAACAATGCGTAAATGAATGGAGATGTCGACAGACGTTTCATACACAAAAGCCGTTCCCTAGGGAACGGCTTTTGATTTACGTATTATTCATCAAAGCAAGTGCAGTGGGTCAATGTTTTTTTGACCAACGGGAATAAAATTTGTTGTGCGACATTTTGGGCGGCATCATGTCCTTCCAGCAATTCAATCAGTTTGAGCGCGAAGAACGGTGCGGTCAGAGGACCGCGACTGGTGACGACATGACCGTCGACATAGACCGCATCCTCGTGAGTCACTTTGAATCCGACTTGTGATTCGCATCCCGGATAACAAACGCCCTCAATTTCCGAAGCGATGCCGGCTGCAGTGAGAACGATGGGGCTGGCGCAAATCGAGCCGACGATTTTTCCCTGTCGATAGAAATCGGCAATCAAATTGGTGACTCGTTGATCTGCTGCCAACGCTTGCGATCCTCCGAGGCCGCCGGGCGTAATGACGGCCGCATAATCGTCCGGATTGATGTCGGCAAGTCGCTTATCTGCGCGAATCGGTATACAATGATCTCCGAAAGTGTCGAGTGAGTCGCCCGTGGCAACGGTATCGACAAAAATTTCGGCACGCCGTAAGTAGGTGGTGACAATCAATGCTTCCGTTTCTTCATAACGTTCACTTAACAATACCATGACTTTTTTCACAATACCACTCCTTTCTGCTACTATATAGTATAACAAAGAAGATGAGTTTCGTCATGACGGAGGGTGAATATGGATATTACGGAAGAGTTGCGAATCAGTGAGTTTACGGAACGATTGGCGAGTGCCGATCCGACACCGGGAGGGGGCGGTGCGTCCGCATTGGTCGGTGCACAAGCGGCGGCATTGGCAGAGATGGCGGCACGGATTACCGCAGGCAATCCGAAGTATGCCGCCGTAACGGAGGAGATGGAGACATGTGCAGCTAAAGCGGCGACGTGTCGACAGAAGATGTTGCGACTGATCGGAGCAGATGCAAAGGCATTTGCCGGACTGATGGCGGCATGGAAACGGCCTCGTACCGATGCGGCACGAGAAACGATGTTGCGTGAAGCAACGGCGGTTGCTACGGAAATCCCGTTACAGCTGGCAGAGCAAGCTGCGGCGACAGTTGCTCTAGCGCGACGATTGTTGCCGCAAGTTACGCCGAGTATTCGTGCGGATGCCGATCTTGCGGTTTTGTTCGGCTGTGCTGCAGTAGAAGGGGCTTTGCATAATGTTCGGCTGAATATGGTTGATTGGCCGAATGATCATCAACGGACGATATGGGAAGAACGCGTGCAGGCGGTGATGCGCCAAGTTGCAATTGACGTAGAATAAACGGTCATAGAGGTAAATTGTTCGTTGCTATGTGAATATCAAGTCGTTTTTTTGTTAAAAACGGTCGAAATGAGCAGATGATTATGGTATTCTATAAAGTGAAAGAAAGGTGAATGGAATGCCGAGATTACGACGGGTCGAGCGCATTGCCGCGCTGACGAAAATGTTGACATCACGACCGCATGAATTGATTCCGTTGTCATATTTTTGTGCATATTTTGATATTGCCAAATCGACGCTCAGCGAAGATTTGGTTTCTATTCGTAAGTCGTTTGAAACATTTTCATTGGGCGAAATCGAAACGGTATATGG
>CAMYCX010000018.1 GCA_947254705.1 uncultured Veillonellaceae bacterium | reverse complement strand
GATCTGAATCGGATGATTGCAAACAATCAGATGGAAGACATCATCGCGATCAGCGAAGCACAACATGAAAAAAAATTAGCGGAAATTGCCGACCGTATTGCGGCGGCACAGTCCGGTATTCGCTTGGTGACAATTGCCGGCCCGTCATCTGCGGGGAAAACGACCACCATGCGGCGGCTGATGATTCAAATGCGTGTCAACGGCCTGCGTCCCGTGCTGGTTTCACTCGATGATTACTATAAAGAACGGGCCCATCGACCCGTTCTGCCGAACGGAGAAACGGATAACGAATCCGCCGACGCATTGGACTTGACACTGTTGGAATTGCAACTTCTTGCGCTGATGAGCGGTCAACCGGTCAATCTGGTACACTTCGATTTCAAGACAAACGGACGGACATTTGACGAAACGCCGACCGTACTCGAACCGGGACAACCGATCATCTTGGAAGGACTGCACGCGCTAAATCCGAATGTTTCTCGCGTCGTGCCGGCGCATCAACGACTGCACGTCTTTATCAATGCCTTGAGTCCGTTGACGGTCAGCGACCATATTCGTATATCGACAACGGACACGCGTCTGCTGCGCCGTCTGATTCGTGACGAACGTATGCGCGGTCATTCACCGGAAACGACACTCGGCATTTGGGAAGCCGTACGTCACGGCGAAGAACAATACATCTTCCCCTATCAGCATCGTGCGGACGTGATCTTCAACAGTGCCTTACTGTATGAACTACCGGTACTCAAGACATGCGCGGAACCGCTGCTGCGGGAGATTGACTCGACAAATCCGTTGGCAACGACCGCTCATCGTTTGCTGCGCTTCCTTGATCTGTTTGCGGCATTGCCGCCGAGCGTCGTACCGAGCAACTCTATTTTGCGTGAATTTATCGGTACGGATACGGGACTCGCGGACCGAGGTTGACTTTAGTCGTATCGCTTGCGTATAATACAATCATTGTTGCGAGAGTGGCGGAATGGCAGACGCACCGGATTTAGGATCCGGCGCCTTCGGGCGTGGGGGTTCAAGTCCCTTCTCTCGCACCAATCTTTTTATATAGGTTGTCAATCGTTTTCACATGCGTTCAAAACAGACGTAACCGCCGTAACAATAGAGTTTGCGGCGGTTACGTCTGTTTTCTTTGGTTTTCGTAAGTTTGCACAAGATTGTCCTTTTTAACGGTTATCTGACTAAACAAAAATGCCCTATACAAAAGAAAGAGAGGCAAGCGAGTCACGGTCGTGTGCTAAAAAAAATTATCAAATATGCTGCGTTTTATGTATTACGATATGGCGAATATCACGATCAAGGCTATGACGCACAAATCGGCTTATGGAAAAATGAAGAAGTTGCAAAAACTGACAAAGCGGTAGATAATAATAGTAAAGAGGCAAGAAAAGAAGTCGGAGGTGAAACAGATGGCAGGAATGACGCACGAGCAAATGTTGAAACAGACACGGGAATTCATGAAGAAACTGAACAGTCGACCAATGCCCGAAGCGGTGAAATGGGACATCGAGCGGATGGAGGCGATCGAGTCGGGCGAGTACGCGAAAACACCAGGAGCGATACAGACGCGAAAGGAAATCGAGGAGGGTCTGACCTTTTAGGTCACACGCAAAAGGGCGATGAACATTTAGCCTATATCAATTCTTTGCCGCTTACCGTACAAGTCGGTGAACCGCGTCGTGTTGCGCTGGAAAAACAAGGCAAAGATACCAGCCTTAACGGTATTACCGAAGAAGAACGCACAAAAGCGCAAGAACAGCTGGCAACACACGGCCAACTGTTAATGGAATGGGCAAAGAAAAATGGCGTTTCAAAAGATCACACCACTGATGGCCGCCGTTCATTACGCAAAAAGATTGTTAATGATTATTACAATGAAGGCTCGTATGCCAAAGGCAAACAAGCCTTTTTCATTTTAGGTTTACCAGCCGCCGGCAAGTCGAGCCTTGCTGATCCGCTAGCGAAAAAATGGACGCGATTATTGTCGAGACGAAACCGGTAGAGGGTACTGACTACTTGTCGAAGCGTATTGACAGCGGCAAAAAAGCGGTAAATAATGAAGATACAAAGGGGGCGAATAGTGATGACACTAGCAGAACTGAAAGCGGACGTACTATCGAGGGAAGCGGAAGCGAAACGAGTGGCGAACGAAGTACCGAAGCAAAACGGGGAATGGGTCAAGAACATCTGGTATCTGGGGAACGAGCCGCTATATTACGCGCTGGAGAAGATCAAGATGACGGATCGGTACGCGATCGCGATACAGACGATTTACGAAGCGGAGAAGAAACGGCTGGAGAAAGAGTATCAGAACGTGGACATCATGTTTCGCAAAGAGATGATGCGGGAGGAACTGGAGTATCTTCTGCACGCCGAGCCGTCGGAGGAGGAAATGACGCTACCAGTAAAAGTACCAGACACGCGGACGGAAGCACAGAAAGCGTGGGACGGAGTAGCGGAGATGATGAACGAACTGGAAGCGGACAGCCTGATGAACCGACTGAAAGAGTAGAAACCGAACAAAGACCAAAGCCCGAGACCATTCGTCGCGGGCGTTTTTATGCCACGCAAGCGGGATAACATCGGGTGTCGGAGTGCCGTATCGATGGCGTTTGTCTTCGCTGAGAAGAGAAGACGCTTTTTCGGAGAAAGAAAAATACCTGTATACATGGCATCAAACGGGGTAAAGCAGGGTATGAACAGTTGTCTTTTCGGAATAGATTCATTACAATAAGGGTACATTAGCGGGCAGCTGCAAGGAGGAGATGGAAGATGGAGCAATTACGGAAAATCAAACGGGTATTGGTGGCCAATCGCGGGGAAATTGCCATTCGCGTGCTGCGGGCATGCAACGAATTGGGAATTCATACGATTGCCGTGTATGCCAAAGAGGATGCCCTGTCTTTGCATCGCAATCGGGCGGACGAGGCGTATCTGATCGGTAAGGACAAATCGGCGATTGATGCGTATTTGGATATTGACGATATTTTACGGGTGGCACGTGAGCAAAACGCGGATGCCATTCATCCCGGGTACGGTTTTTTGGCGGAAAATGCGGAGTTTGCACGGCGGTGTGAAGAGGAAGGGATCATTTTCATCGGACCGCGGCCGGAGCATTTGGAGATGTTCGGCGATAAAATCAATGCCCGCCGTCAAGCGGAGAAGGCCGGGATTCATATGATCCCGGGATCGGACGGAACGGTGACGTCGGCGGAGGAGGTGCGGCGGTTTGTCGCCAAGCACGGTTTGCCGATCATCATCAAGGCGGTACACGGCGGCGGCGGTCGCGGCATGCGTGTCGTTGCGTCCGAGGCGGAGATCGACGAGGCGTTTGCGCGCGCTTGTTCGGAAGCGTTGTACAGTTTCGGTAACGGGGATGTCTATATTGAAAAATACATTCCTTCGCCGAAACATATTGAAGTGCAGATCATGGGCGATTCGCAGGGCGACGTGGTGCACCTTTTTGAGCGAGACTGTTCGATTCAGCGCCGTCACCAAAAGGTCGTGGAGATTGCTCCGGCGTTTGCGTTGCCGGTCGATTTACGACAGGAGATTTGTGCGGCGGCCGTGCGATTGATGCGTAATGTCGGTTATTTGAATGCGGGTACGGTCGAGTTTCTGGTTGATGAGCAGGGCGAATTTTATTTCATCGAGGTCAATCCGCGGATTCAGGTCGAGCATACCGTCACGGAGATGGTGACGGATATTGACATCGTACAGGCACAGATTTTAATTGCGGCGGGATATGCGCTGACGTCACCGGAGGTCGGTATCGGGACGCAGGAGGATATTCATTTACACGGCAATGCGATTCAGTGCCGCATTACGACGGAGGATCCGGAAAATCATTTTATGCCGGATACGGGCAAGATTATTGCATATCGGAGCGGCGGCGGGTTCGGAATCCGTCTTGATGCGGGTACGGCGTATACGGGAGCGGTGATCACGCCGTATTACGATTCGCTGTTGGTCAAAGCGACGACACACGGCACGACGCATCGGCAGGCAGCCCGGAAGATGGAACGCGCACTCAAGGAGTTTCGGGTACGCGGTGTCAAGACGAATATTTATTTTCTGATTAATGTCATGCATCATCCCGATTTCCTGGCGGGGCATTATGACGTGAACTTTATAGACGGACATCCGGAGTTGTTCCGATGGGAGCCGCCGAAAGACCGCGGTACGAAGTTGCTCAAGTATATTGCTACGACGACGGTGAACGGGTATGCCGGCATGGGGCCGCAGACGAAGCCGGAGTTTGCTCCGTGCGAACCGTTGGCGTTCACGGGCGAGGCGCCGCGCGGCACCAAGCAGATGCTCGATGAAATGGGACCGGAGCGGTTTGCCCAATGGGTGAAGGAGCAAAAGGAGGTATTTTTCACCGATACGACGTATCGTGATGCCCATCAGTCACTCATGGCGACACGGTTGCGGACACATGATATACTCGGTGCGATCGGTGCAACGGCACGGCGTTTGCCGCAACTATTTTCGTTTGAAAACTGGGGCGGCGCGACGTTTGATGTGGCGTATCGGTTCCTTGACGAAAGTCCATGGGATCGGTTGCGGCAGATGCGGGCAGCGGCACCGAACATTTTGTTCCAAATGTTGACGCGCGGGGCGAACACGGTCGGGTATACGAATTATGACGAAACGGTGATTCGCGATTTCATCGCACGGGCGGCACAATACGGGATTGACGTATTTCGTATTTTTGACTGTCTGAACAATCTGGATCAGATGCGGGTCACGATTGATGAAGTACGCAAGCAAAATCGGATCGCAGAGGTGGCGCTGTGCTATACGGGTGATATTTTGGATCCGAAACGTCAAAAGTATGATTTAGCTTATTATGTACGGATGGCGAAAGAATGCGCGGCGGCGGGCGCCCATATGATTGCGATCAAAGATATGGCGGGACTGCTCAAGCCGGAGGCGGCGTACGCGTTGACGGCGGCGATCAAAGATGCGGTCGATTTGCCCTTGCACTTGCATTCGCATGAAGGCGCGGGCAATACGATTTATACGTATGCCAAGGCTGTGGAAGCAGGCGTCGACATTATTGATGTGGCGGTGGCCGCGTTTGCCGGCGGGACATCGCAGCCGGCCATGTCGACGATGTGGTATGCGCTGGATCATCATCCGCGTCAACCGAAGTTGGATATTGATGCCATGGAAGAAATCAACCGCTATTGGGAAGCGGTTCGGCCGTATTACCGCGGGATCGACCATGCGAGCAATTATCCGAATACGACGGTATATCGTCACGAAATGCCGGGCGGTCAGTTCTCCAATTTGCAGCAACAGGCGAAAGGTGTCGGCTTGGGCGATCGTTGGGAAGAGGTCTGCGAACGTTATGCGGAGGTCAATATGATGTTCGGTGACATCATCAAGGTGACTCCGTCATCGAAGGTCGTCGGCGACATGGCGTTGTTCATGGTGCAAAACGAACTGCATGAGAAGGATATTTATGAGCGCGGTCGCGAGATGAGTTTCCCGCAGTCCGTCGTGGAATTTTTTGCCGGTAAGCTCGGTGTCCCGTACGGAGGGTTTCCGGAAAAATTGCGTGATATTATCCTGAAAGGACGGATTCCGGAAGGGGTTCCCGTACCCGCTCCGGTGCGTTTGGACGATGTGGTACGGACGATGAAGGAAGCGTCGCTACCCACCCGGCCGGAAGATGTAACGTCGTACAATATTTATCCCGATGTATTTCGCACCTATGCCCAACGCGCGGAAGAATTCGGTGATTTGTCCGTGCTGGATACGCCGACGTTCTTCTTCGGGATGAATCGCAGCGAAGAGATTCGCGTTACGATTGAACAAGGAAAGACGCTGACGATTCGCTTGACGAGTATCCATCAGCCGGACGAAAACGGCAATCGGGTAGTCCAATTTGAAATTAACGGTATGCCGCGGGAAGTGGTTGTCCATGATGATAATCTGGAAGTCATCGGAGGCGGCGGTCCGAAGGCGGATAAACAAAATCCGGGCGAAGTCGGCGCGACGCTCTCCGGCTCGATCGTCAAAGTGCTGGTCAACTTGGGTGACGCGGTGGAAAAAGGCGATCCCCTTGTCATTACCGAGGCGATGAAAATGGAAACGACCATTACGGCACCGATATCGGGCAATGTCAGCGACATTTTGGTGAGTGCGGGAGCACGCATTGAATCGGGCGATTTGCTCATTGTGCTGGAATAAATAAAATCAAAAAAGACGGTGTCAAGTAAAATCATTGACACCGTCTTTTTCCTTTGGTATACTAAGCTACGGTGACACATGATGAATTTGGAAAATGTAGTACGCATCGGTGATTTGCTCGAACGTTACGGCATGTTGCTTTCGGAGCGGACGCGTCGGTGTGCCGTCAGGTACTATCACGAGGATTGGACGCTGGCGGAGATTGCCGCGGAGCTCGGTATCTCACGGCAGGCCGTACACGATCATTTGCAACGCGGCGGCGAGCAGTTGGAACAATTTGAGCAGGCGCTCGGTCTGCAGCATCGTGCGCAGGTACGACAGCAGGCGGCAGAAGCGTTGTTGGCTCGGATGTCGCCGGATGAACGGCGGCGATACGAGACGGCGATCCGTGCGTTGGCGGAGTAAGGTACAGGAGACGATATGGCATTTGAAAGTTTAGGAGAAAAACTGCAGCAGGCCTTTGCCGATTTACGCGGAAAAGGCAAACTGTCGGAAAGCGACATTGATGCCGCTCTTCGCGAAGTGCGGCGGGCGCTGTTGGAAGCGGACGTCCATTTCAAAGTCGCCAAAGAGTTTATTGCCTCGGTCCGTGAAAAAGCAATGGGGGAAGAAGTATTCGGCAGTTTGAAGCCGGATCAGACCGTCATCAAAATTGTCCGTGATGAATTGACCGAGTTGCTCGGCGGAACGGGCAGCAAGATTATGATGGCGCCGAACGGGCTGACCGTGATCATGCTGGTCGGTTTGCAAGGTGCGGGGAAAACGACGACTGCCGGCAAACTGGCGCTCTTGCTCAAAAAGAAGGGTAAGCAGCCGTTGTTGGCGGCCTGTGACGTGTATCGACCCGCGGCGATTAAACAATTACAAATTCTCGGTGAACAGATCGATGTACCGGTGTTTCACATGGATGAACAGGTCGATCCCGTACGGATTGCGCGGTACGCCGTGGATGCCGCCAAAAGTTACGGCAGAGATGTACTGATTCTGGACACGGCGGGGCGGCTTCATATCGACGAAGCGCTCATGCAGGAACTCAAGAACATCAAAGCGGAAGTCAAACCGCATGAAATTCTGCTCGTACTGGACTCGATGACGGGGCAGGACGCGGTGACCACCGCACAGGCGTTTGACGAGGCCTTGGGGATTGACGGTACGGTACTGACCAAGATGGACGGCGACGCCCGCGGCGGGGCGGCATTGTCGATCAAAACCGTCACGGGAAAACCGATTAAACTGATCGGCGTCAGTGAAAAGCTGGCGGACGGTTTGGAAGAGTTTCATCCCGATCGGATGGCCGGTCGGATTCTCGACTTGGGCGATTTGGCGACGCTGCTTGAAAAGGCGCAACGCGAATTTGACGAAGATGAAGCCAAGCGGATGCAGGAACAGTTGGCGGCGGGAGAATTTTCCTTCGACGACTTTTTGCAACAATTGCAGCAATTGCGTAAACTGGGTTCCTTCCAAAGTATATTGGGCATGCTCCCGGGCATGGGTAAAATCAAGGATCAACTTAAAGACGTCGATCTGGACGGTGGAGAAATCAAACGCGTGGAAGCAATGATTCGCGCGATGACACCGGCGGAACGGCGTGATCCCGGTATTCTGAACGGCAGCCGCCGTAAGCGAATTGCCGACGGATCGGGAGTGAGAGTGCAAGACGTCAATCGCTTGACGAAACAATTTATGGAAATGCGTAAAATGATGAAACGTATGCAACGTATGAACAGAAATAAGAAGGGCGGGCTTCGCTTGCCATTCTTGCCGAAATAAGGTCAATACAAGGGGGTGACAAGATGTTAAAAATTCGTTTGACTCGTCGCGGAGCGAAAAAAGTACCGTTCTATCGTATTGTGGTGATGGAATCGAGCTTGCCGCGCAGCGGTCGTCCGGCGGATACGATCGGATTCTATGATTCCGTCAAGCAACCGGCCGAACTGCAGATTGATGAAGAAAAGGCGTTGGCATGGTTGGCGAAAGGCGCACAACCGACGGATACGGTTCGTTCGCTGTTCCGTAAACAAGGAATTATGGCTAAATTTGCCGATCTGAAGAAGTAAGCAAAGTGAGGCGATAGCGATGCAGGAACTGGTAGAAGTATTAGCCAAAGGACTGGTGCGCCATCCCGATGCGGTGCATGTCGAATTTGTCCGTAAGGGCGACTTGGACGTGTATCGCTTACACGTCGCACCGGAAGACATGGGGAAAGTCATCGGCCGCCAAGGCCGGATTGCCCGCGCGTTGCGTACCGTGGTTAAAGCGGGTGCGCTTCGGGATAACAGGAAAGTAATCGTAGATATTGTCTAGGAGGAATCGCCATGGATGAAATGGTACTCCGCTGTCCGGTTCTGATTAAGTCCAAAGTGACGGAAGATTTGAAAGAACGTATGCAAAAAGAAGTACAGGCGCGTTTGGATCAAGTCGATCAGGAACTGCAGCAAATCGAATTCCAAGCCAAACGTTTGCTCAGCGAACAGGCGCGGATCGATGCACAGGGATTGATCAGTCTGCGTGCGCAGATTGAAGAAAACAAAGAAAAGCTCATGCAAATGAAAGCCCAGTTGACGGCGGAACAGAAACATATCCAAGAGCTGGAAATGGGTCAGGAAATTGCACGGGCACAGATGGAACAAACCGTAACCGTCAAAGTCGGTGACGATTTGAACAAATTCATGGGGGCGGAAATTTTGCTGGAAGACGGCAAAATTATTGCCTTCCGGAACTGATCACATCATGCACGAGCAGATGCTGGTTCTCGGCCGAATAGTAGCCCCGCACGGTGTGCGGGGTGAACTTCGTATCAAGCCCGAAACGGATCGTCCCGAGATATTACCCGGACTGACGGAATGGGTGATCGGCGGTCAACGCTATGAAGTCACGCATGCCTATTTACACAAAGGGATGCTGATTGCAGCGCTGGCGGGAGTGACAACCCGTGATGCGGCGGAGCGTTTGGTCGGGTCATGGCTGGAACTGGAACGTGACCATTTGCCCGCACGCGCCGAAAACGAATATTACATTGTCGATCTGATCGGTCTGACGGTAGAAACCGATACGGGTGAGGTCATCGGGACAATTCGAGAAGTGTTGTCTCCGGGGGCCAATGATGTGTTTGTCGTGGCGACGCCGGCGGGAGATGTTCTTGTGCCGGCATTGCGTCGGTATGTGACGAGCGTCGATATTGCGGGCAGCAAGGTGATCGTCACGCGCACGGACGAATGGCGGGTGGATTGATGCGGATTGATATCGTATCGCTGTTTCCCGAATTGGTGACGGCATTTTTCGCGCACAGTATAATCGGTCGTGCCGCCGCGTCGGGGATCATGACATTCGGAGTCACGAATCCGCGCGATTTTTCGACGAATAAACATCATCACGTTGACGATACGCCGTATGGCGGCGGCAGCGGAATGCTGATGCAGGCGGAGCCGATTTATGCCGCCGTGGAGCATCTTTTGCCCGAACGGACAACACGGACACGGATCATTTTAACGGCACCGACGGGGACCCCCTTTACACAGGAAACGGCCAAACGATTGGCGACGTATGATCATCTGGTGTTGATTTGCGGCCATTATGAAGGCATTGATCAGCGAGTCGAAGACGGACTGGCGGATGAAACCGTATCTGTCGGCGATTATGTTTTGACAGGCGGCGAATTGCCGGCGATGGTGATTACGGATGCGGTGGTACGCATGATCCCGGGGGTACTGGGCGCGACCGATTCCGCAGGAGACGATTCGTTTTATACGGGACTGCTTGAATATCCGCAATATACGAAGCCGGCCGTGTTTCGCGGGCAGGCCGTTCCGGAGGTGTTGTTGTCGGGACACCATGCGAATATTGCCGCATGGCGGCGCCGGGAATCCCTGCGGCGAACGTGGGAACGGCGGCCGGAGTTGCTCGCTGCCGCGTCATTGACAGACGAAGAACGCCGACTGATTGCGGCATGGGAGGACGGCAATACATGAAACGGTTTTACATCGGGTTGGTTCATCACCCGATTTACAACAAACACGGGGACATCGTGACAACGGCGCTGACTAATTACGATTTGCACGATATTGCCCGTTCGGCAACCACATATGACGTGCGTCGCTACTTCATTATTCATCCGATTCCCGCCCAGAGAGAACTGGCACAGGAAATCATGTCGCACTGGCAGACCGGATTCGGAGCGACATATAATCCGGACCGGAAAACCGCCTTCGGAGAGGTGGCGCTCGTGGCGGCCCTGGAGGACGCGGTGAATGACATTCGGGAAGAAACGGGACAGACGCCGAAGATCATCACGACCGACGCACGGATTTATCCGCATACCGTGAGCTATCGGGATTTACGTCGCCAGATTGCGGACGGCGACGACGCATGGCTGCTGCTTTTCGGTACGGGATACGGCATGACAAAAGAAATGATGCAGGAATTTGATTATATTTTAGAACCGATATACGGAGCCGGTACATACAATCATCTGTGCGTACGCGCGGCGGCGGCGATCATTCTCGATCGGCTGCTCGGCGAAGCGTGGTGGCAGAGTTAAGGGGGAAGATTCATGTCAGGGCATTCTAAATGGTCCAACATTAAACATAAAAAGGGTAAAAACGACGCGATTCGCGCGAAGATCACCACTAAAATCGGTAAGGAAATTACCGTTGCGGCACGTCTGGGCGGCGGCGATCCGACGGGGAATATGCGGTTGAAACTGGCGTTGCAAAAAGCGCGTGAAAATAATGTACCGAAAGAAAATATCCAACGCGCCATTCAAAAAGGAATCGGTGCCACGGACGGCGGCAACTATGAGGAAATAACCTATGAAGGCTACGGCCCGGGCGGGGTGGCGGTTATTGTCGAAGTCATGACCGACAATCGCAATCGTGCGGCGGCCGATGTTCGTCATGCCTTCAGTAAACACGGCGGCAATCTCGGTGAATCGGGATGCGTCGGCTGGATGTTTAACCGCAAAGGAGTATTTGTCGTCGAGGGAGAAGGCCGGGATGAGGAAAGTCTGATGATGACCGTACTGGATGCCGGTGCGGATGACTTTTCCGAAGACGACGGCGATTATGAAATCTTGACAACGCCGGATAAGTATGACGATGTCGAACGCGCATTGGCAGACGCCGGTATCGAAACAATCGTCAGCAAAATCACCATGGTGCCGGATACGACATTGGCACTGGACGGTGACGATGCCCGCAAAATGCAAAATTTGCTGGATGCATTGGAAGAGCTGGATGACGTCAAAGACGTGTACTCCAATGTAGAACTTCCCGATGAAGAGGAAGAATAATCAAACGACCGCAGTGCATGCTGCGGTCGTTTGCGTCTCGGTATTCGCGCCGTTGGTTTCAGGGCGGGCGTATGCTACAATAACGATAGAATCAGTCTTCGAAAGAAAGGAAGAACGCGATGTCGAATCATAAACCGTTGATTTGCATACTGTCCGCCTCCATCGGGAACGGTCATATCCAAGCGGCGCGTGCCGTAGCGGAAGCCGTCAAGGCACACCCGACGGGATATCGGGCACAGACGCTTGATTTTCTGTCGCGTGATGTGATTTCCGTCGATTATTGGGTGCGGGAAACGTATATTAAAATGATTGACATTTTTCCGCTGTTTTATGAACTGTTGTATCATCAGTCTCAGCGCGGTCGCAGTGCGGGACAGATTCGCTTGCTTTTGTCACATGTCTTGCGCAGTCGGATCCGCAACTTGATGAGCGTGTTGCACCCCGATGCGTTGGTCTTTACGCATCCTTTTCCGATGGTAGCCGCGGTCGGACTCAAGAGCAAGGGAGAGCTTCATGTACCGATGGTGAGCGTTGTGACCGACTTTGATATTCACGGCTTGTGGGTAACCGATCGCATGGATGCGTATTGCGTACCGACGGAACGGGAGGCGGCGACGTTGCGGCAATACCGAATTCCCGCCGAACGGATTCATACCACGGGAATTCCGATTATGTCGCGTTTTTACGATACGCAACATCGACCCGCTCGGGAAGAGGGGACCGTCCTTATTATGGGCGGCGGACTCGGATTCGGTGCGGTTAAAGATGCATTGCACCGGCTGGCGCATTTGTCGCTGATTCGTCGTTTTATCGTCGTGACCGGACATAATGTCAGCCTGTATGACGATATTTCGGATATGCGCAGCGAGATTCCCGTGCCGGTCGAACTTTACGGATATACGGATGACATTCCCGACTTAATGGCGCGCGCGTCGCTGCTGATCACCAAGCCGGGGGCATTAACCTGTACTGAGGCCATGAGCATGCAACTGCCGTTGCTCCTTGTGGATGCGATCCCCGGTCAGGAAGAAGCCAACGCGGAATATTTGACTCGAATCGGACAGGCACGGTGGATCGATCGGGAAGAACTGGTCGATGCCGTTACACAACTTCTGTCGGCACCGTCCGTCGTAGCATCACCCGCGGTGCCGTTTCGC
Source organism: uncultured Veillonellaceae bacterium (assembly GCA_947254705.1). Classification (GTDB taxonomy): domain Bacteria; phylum Bacillota; class Negativicutes; order Veillonellales; family Negativicoccaceae; genus CAMCNU01. Next base: position 8,088 of record CAMYCX010000018.1, on the reverse strand, counting down.
AGTGCCGATCGAATCGCCGAGATACTTGACGGTTTGATGCACGGATGATGATATTGAAATCTAAAAAAGAAGCCCGAATGGGCTTCTTTTTGTATCTGCCGTGCGATTTGTGCGGTGCGGATACCGATCAGGTTGCGGCGGCAGGTTCGCCGATGGCGAAGGGTTGCATGATGCGATAGACGTCCGCCGCATTGCGCAAACGGACAATGCGCCAGTATCCCGTGCTGTCTTGTCGCAGTACCAGCTCCAGCGGCACATATACGTCACGGAGGCGATGTCGCAATGTAACGGTCACGATTGCTTCGCCATTTGTCGTACCTTGTGAGGAGATATCGCTGATTTCATAGGCCGATACCGATTCGGCTTCTTCGGTGCGCATCAGCGACGGCAATGGTACTGTCGGTGTCAATGAAGTCGGCGCGACTTGTTCTCGCAACAACATTTCCATGCCGCTCGTCAGCATCGGTTTCAGCGCGTACAGTAGCCGCCCCGCCAAACCCGACTCGGCCTTCGGTGCAAAAATATCATCAAATGCATGTTCCGTTACTTGCGGGATATCCACCCGCTGTTCAAACCGATCGAGATCATGCGTGCGAAAGGCATCTGCCGCATCTTTTACCGCATACAACGGGGAGTGTAAGTACATTGTATAGCCGATGGCTCCTGCGATCAGAAGAACGACCGCCGCCGCTACCCCGTACCAAAATCGTTTGTCTTGTATCCATCGTGTTGGTTTCATCATAGGTTCACTATACTTGATTCCCGCCGTTCGTGCAAGCGGTGAAGTGACATAGGATGTCAAGGGAAAATAAAATACCGTCTTTCACGGAGAAAAGACGGATTGAGGAACGGTAACGTAATCAAGCGGACAAGTAAAAACCCTACAGTTGGACGGACTGTAGGGTAAAAAGGGTGGTGGACCATCAGGGGATCGAACCCTGGACACCCTGATTAAGAGTCAGGTGCTCTGCCAGCTGAGCTAATGGTCCATAACGCTATTATTGTAGCACTTGCAGGCGGGTTTGTAAAGACTGTTTTTTACTTAAACCGAATAAATTTGAGATGGGTTCTCGCTTTTTAAATCAAGTCAGTGCATGGTAGAGGTCCTGATAGGTGAGGACACCGCTGCAGATGATGCGATCGTTTTCTTCGACGGTGGGAACGTATTCGAGCGCAAGATCCATGCAATGGGCGTCGTGTGCGGCCAGCGTGTCGGCATAGCGGGTCGTGGTGAGAACGGTGTCGGCGTCCGCCAGTCCGATGACATCGGCCCAGGCGCGCAAGACATCATGATCGCTCATGGCTTGCCCTTCCTGATAGACACCTTTGAAGACACGGTCAATCCATTCCTGCGTGAGGTGTTGCTCTTGGGCGGCACAGAGCAGGCGCAGGGCGTCATAAGAAGGCGCAATATAACGTAAAGTAGTGGCATTGACGCCGGAGGGGTGGCCGAGCGCGGCAAATTCTTTTTCCTGCTCGGGTGTGAAAAATGCATGCTGCGGTTTATCATTGCGCCGATCGGGGTGGATTTCCCAGCCGTACCATTCGATGTCGAGGTCGATGCCGTCGCGCCGTAGTTGTCGGAAATGAGCCCATGCGGTGTAGCAATAGGGGCAAATAAAGTCAAAGTAAACACGAATTTTACGCATGTCGGTATCCTTTCTGTCAATGATGCGAAACAGTTTTTCCTTACCGTTATTATAGCATGAAGTGCAGGAGAAAAACGCAAGGGTGGTATAATGTAAATAAAGGAGGGATGGGTATGTTATTTATTCAGTATCCGCGTTGCGGTACGTGCCGCAAAGCAAAGGCATGGTTGAATGAACACGGCATCATGGTACAGGAACGGCACATCGTAAATGAGCCGCCGACGTCGACGGAATTGCTTCGTTGGGTGAAACGGAGCGGCTTGCCGTGGACGCGGTTTATGAACACGAGCGGACGGGCGTATAGGGAGTTGGGATTGGCGGAGAAACGTGATTCGATGTCACCGGAGGAGTTGGCGGAAATTTTATCCTCGGACGGCATGCTGGTCAAACGGCCTATTTTGGTGCTGGATGACGGTCGGGTGCTGACGGGATTCCGCGAGCAGGAGTGGCGCGAGGCGTTATGCAATGAAGAGGTGTCGTCATGACATTTGCAGAGGTTGTGGCCCTGCGTCAGTCGACGCGTGCGTTTACGTCGACGATGCCGGCGGCGGACGCAATCGACCGCATTGTACGGGTGGGACGGATGGCACCGATTTCGATGCACCGGAATGATTCGTACCATATTGCAGTCGTACGAGAAAAGGCAATCATAGATGCGTGGCGCAATGAGTTTCGGGCGAAAGTAAAGGATGCGGACCCGTTTTACGGTGCGCCGTTACTGTTTGTTGTAGCGGGCCGTACGGACATTGAACCGGTCATGCGGGCGGCGGATGCGGCATGTGTGGTAGACCATATGTTGCTGGCGGCGACAGCGGAAAATCTCGGCTCGGTCTTTATTTGCGGAGCGGTGCGATCGCTGGGGCCGGATGCGGAGTATGCGGCACGTTTGGAGTTACCGCAGGGGATGGTACCGATTGCCACCGCTGCGATCGGCGAGCCGGTCACGGCACTCTCCGCACGAGACGTATCGGAGATCGGTACAAACTGGACAGCGCAATAATTTGCCGTCAATTATCACGAAACAAAAAACACCTCGGTCAATATCGGCCGAGGTGTTTGTGTCAGCGAATGGCGCGCAAGCGGATGTATATATAGAAAAAGATAGATATGATATAATTATAGTATATGAAATATGACAAGTGAGCAGATACAAGGTGAGCAGATGAAAGCATTGCAACGGACATATGAGATGCCGGCCGTGCCGTTTCGTGTCAATGCGCCGTATGAGCCGAGCGGAGATCAGCCGCAAGCGATTGCGTCGTTGACCCGAGGAGTGGAGGACGGACATTGGGCGCAGGTGTTGCTCGGCGCGACCGGAACGGGCAAGACGTATACGATGGCCAAGGTGATTGAGGCGACACAACGCCCGACGCTGGTGATCGCACCGAATAAGACATTGGCGGCGCAGCTGGCCAGTGAATTCAAGACGTTTTTCCCGGATAATGAAGTGGCATACTTCGTCAGTTATTATGATTATTATCAGCCGGAATCGTATATTGCACAGACGGATACGTATATTGAAAAAGATGCGTCAATCAATGATGAGATTGATAAATTGCGGCACTCGGCAACGATGAGTTTGTTTGAGCGGCGCGACGTGATTATTGTGGCTTCGGTGTCATGCATCTACGGTTTGGGTGATCCGGAAGACTACAGTGAAATGGTGCTGTCCGTTCGGCGCGGGCAGGAGAAACCGCGGGATGAGATTTTGCGTAAGTTGGTCTCGATCCAATATACGCGAAACGATATGAACCTCATTCGCGGGACATTTCGCGTGCGCGGAGATGTCATTGAAATTTATCCGGTCGGCGAAACGGATCATGTCGTCCGCATCGAGTTGTTCGGAGATGAGATTGACCGCATTGTCGAGGTGGATGCATTGACGGGAAATCTTGTGACGGAACGGACACACGCAGCGATTTATCCGGCGAGTCACTATGTGACGACGGGACCGAAAATGGAGCGGGCGTTGGCGTCGATTGAAGCGGAGCTGGAGACACGTCTGGCGGAATTGAAAGCGCGGGATCGATTATTGGAAGCGCAACGCCTTGAACAACGGACACGGTATGATTTGGAGATGATTCGCGAGATCGGCTATTGTTCGGGGATTGAAAACTATTCACGGCATTTGTCGAACCGCGCACCGGGTGATGCGCCGTATACGTTGTTGGATTATTTTCCGAATGATTTTTTGATTATGGTGGACGAATCACACGTGACGATTCCGCAGCTCAGGGCGATGTATGCGGGCGACCGTTCGCGTAAGGAGTCGTTGATTGAGTACGGGTTTCGTTTGCCGTCGGCAGCGGATAATCGCCCGTTGACGTTTGACGAGTTTGTGGAACGGATCAATCAGGTGATCTATATTTCAGCGACCCCCGGTCCGTATGAGATGGAAGTGCAGACGCATTTGGCGGAGCAGATTATCCGCCCGACGGGGCTGCTGGATCCGTCGGTGGAAGTGCGTCCTATCCACGGGCAGATGGATGATTTGCTCGGTGAAATCCGGACACGGGTAGCGGCGGATGAGCGGGTCATGATCACGACATTGACGAAAAAAATGGCGGAGGACTTGACTGATTTTCTGAAAGAAATGAAGGTCAAGGTGCGGTATCTGCACAGTGATATCGCGACGATCGAGCGGGCGGAGATTATTCGCGATTTGCGGGCGGGCGTATTTGACGTACTGGTCGGCATTAACTTGCTGCGAGAAGGGTTGGATATGCCGGAGGTTTCGCTGGTAGCCATATTGGATGCGGATAAAGAAGGTTTTTTGCGTTCGGATACGAGTTTGATTCAGACCATCGGTCGGGCGGCGCGTAATGCGAACGGGCATGTGATTTTATATGCAGACCGAGTGACGAACTCGATGGCGCGGGCGTTGGATGAAACGCGGCGTCGCAGGGAGATTCAGGAAGCGTATAATCGTGAGCATCATATTATACCGAAGACCATTCGCAAAGAGGTCAAAGATCTCATTGAGTTGACGAAGGTGGAAGACAGCGATTGGCGTCATGATTATGATCGCCGGATGAATCAGGCAACGGACGCTGCACTGCATGCACAGATTGTCCGGACGGAACGGGATATGCGGGCGGCGGCGAAGGCATTGGAGTTTGAGCAGGCGGCGCATTGGCGCGATGTGCTCGGTACGCTGCGTCAGGAATGGGCGGATCGGTTTGGCGCGCAAGCGGAGGCGAAATTTCAAGCCATGAAGAAAAAGTCGCGTCGACATCGGTAAGAGAAAAGGGGAATTATGAAGGACGAATTGATTATCAAGGGTGCGCGGCAGCACAATTTGCAAAATATTGATTTGCGGTTGCCGCGGAATCAATTAATCGTATTGACGGGATTGTCGGGGAGCGGCAAATCGTCACTTGCGTTCGATACGATTTATGCGGAGGGGCAACGACGTTATGTCGAGTCCTTATCGGCGTATGCACGACAGTTTTTAGGACAGATGGACAAGCCGGATGTGGATAATATCGAAGGGCTGTCGCCGGCGATTTCGATCGATCAGAAAACGACGAGCCGAAATCCGCGCTCCACGGTCGGTACGGTGACGGAGATTTACGACTATTTGCGCCTTCTCTATGCACGGGTCGGTCGGCCGGTATGTCCGCAATGCGATGAACCGATCACGCAGCAGACGGTGGATCAGATAACGGACTCGATTTTGGCATTGCCGGAACGGACAAAATTCCTTTTACTTGCACCCGTGGTACGGGGAAAGAAGGGCGAGCATCGCCGTGTACTGGAACGGTTGCGCAAGGAAGGGTTTGCGCGGGTACGCGTGGATGGCGAAGTGCGACTGTTGGAAGAAGAGATCGTACTTGAGAAAAACAAGAAGCATGCCATTGAGGCGGTGATTGACCGTTTGATTGTGCGGGACGGTATCGGACAACGATTGGCGGATTCGTTGGAAACGGCGTTGACGGTGGGGGAAGGTGTCGTACTGGTACAGGAAGTGGACGGACCGCAGCATGTGTTCAGCCGTCATTTTGCCTGTCCGACGTGCGGTATTTCTTTGCCGGAACCCGAACCGCGTCTGTTCTCGTTTAACAATCCGTTCGGTGCTTGTCCGATTTGTACGGGGCTCGGCGCGAGTCTGGACCCCGATTTCTCTCTGATTGTGCCGGATGATCGGGTGTCATTTCGTGACGGTGCGGTGCGAGCGGTATCGAGCAATCCGAATTCGTGGTTCATGGTGCAGTTGAAACCGTTTTTGGCATTTTACGGTTTGACATTGGATGCAACGTATGCGGATTTACCGGAGGAGGCAAAGGAAGAGTTGCAGCACGGTACGGAACGATTGTTTTCGTTTTCGTATGAAAATTTACGCGGTGAGGTAAAAGAGTATCGGCGCGAGTTTGAAGGCGTGTTGCCGATGATTCGACGCCGGTATCGTGAAGCGTATTCCAACAGTCAACGCGAAGAATTGGAAAAGTATATGACGGAAACGCCTTGTCCGGAGTGTCGCGGTGCCAGGTTGAAACCGGAAGTGTTGGCATTCAAGGTCGGAGGTTTGTCGATCTATGAAGTGACGGAGTTGTCCATCGGCGAAATTCAATCATTTATGGACGGATTGCAATGGACGGAAAAGGAACTGATTATTGCCGCACAGATAAAAAAAGAGCTCAACGCACGAATCGGCTTTTTGGCGGATGTCGGGTTGGGATATTTGACGTTGGCGCGTTCGGCCGGCACGTTGTCGGGCGGGGAGGCGCAGCGAATCCGCTTGGCGACGCAGATCGGGTCGGGTTTGGTCGGTGTACTGTACATTCTCGATGAACCGTCGATCGGCCTGCATCAGCGGGATAATGACAAGTTGCTTGCAACGCTCAAAGGGTTGCGCGATTTGGGCAATACGTTGATCGTCGTCGAGCATGATGAGGATACGATGCGGGCGGCGGATTACTTGGTGGATATCGGTCCCGGTGCGGGAGAATACGGCGGTCGCATCGTGGCGCAAGGATCAGTGGACGATTTGGCGGTCGCGCCCGATTCGATGACGGGAAAGTATCTGTCCGGAGAGCGGTATATCCCGATTCCTGCCAAGCGACGTCAAGGCAATGGCCATGCACTGGTCGTTCGCGATGCGCATGCAAATAATCTGCAACACTTGACGGCGCGATTCCCGCTTGGCGTATTGACGGTGGTGACAGGGGTGTCGGGATCCGGCAAGAGTACACTGGTGAATGAAATTTTGTATAAGAGTTTGGCCAACGAGTTGTATCGCAGTTATCATCGGGCGGGAGAACACGGTGCCATCGAAGGCACGGAATATGTAGATAAAATTATCGACATCAACCAACAACCGATCGGACGTACGCCACGCTCCAATCCGGCGACATATACGGGGGTATTTACGCCGATCCGGGAATGGTACAGTCAGACTCCGGAGGCGAAGTTGCGCGGGTATAAACCGCGGCGGTTCAGCTTCAATGTAACGGGCGGCCGTTGCGAGGCGTGTAAGGGTGACGGTATCATCAAAATCGAGATGCATTTTTTGCCGGATGTGTACGTTCCGTGCGAAGTATGTCACGGGGCGAGATATAATCGGGAAACGCTGGAAGTGAAGTATCGCGGCAAAAATATTGCGGATGTATTGGCGATGACGGTGGACGAGGCGGTCGTATTTTTTGCCGATCATCCGAGCATTGTTCGCAAGTTGGAAACGTTGCAGGACGTCGGATTGGGATATATTCGTCTGGGGCAGCCGTCGACAACATTGTCAGGCGGGGAAGCGCAACGTATCAAACTGGCTACGGAATTGGCGAAACGCAGTACGGGAAAAACCTTATACTTACTTGATGAGCCGACAACGGGACTGCACGCCGCGGACATTCATCAATTGCTTGAGGTGCTGCAACGTCTGGTTGATGAAGGCGATACGGTCGTAGTCATTGAGCATAATCTGGATGTCATCAAGACGGCGGATTACTTGATCGATTTGGGACCGGAAGGCGGTGCGGGCGGCGGCCGCATTGTCGCAGAAGGAACGCCGGAAGAGGTTGTCAAGGTGAAGGCATCGTACACGGGGCGTTATTTGCGGCCGGTATTGGCGCGGACCCGTGAACTGATGAAGCGGGCGGACTGATGCGGGAAATCAGTGAGGCACTGGCGGCTAAGCTTGCGGCATTGCCTACAACACCGGGCGTGTATCAGTGGAAAGACCGTTTCGGACGGGTGATCTATGTCGGCAAAGCGGTGAATCTGCGCAATCGGGTTCGTTCCTATGTGCGGGATGAGGCGAATCAGGGCGCAAAAGTCCGCGCCATGATGAATCATGCGGTCGATGTGGATATCATTTTGACCAAGACGGAAATGGAAGCCTTGATTTTGGAGTCCAATCTGATCAAGGAGTATCATCCGAAATATAATATCTGTCTCTTACACACATCTGACGCTGCCGACGAAACCTTATGGGTGTAGATCT
>CAMYCX010000017.1 GCA_947254705.1 uncultured Veillonellaceae bacterium | reverse complement strand
TGTGATCGACCAGGGGCCGGAGGACGCCACTGTGGGCGCGCTGGCGGATGTGCTGCGGCAGTCCACTGTCTGGTATCTCTGGTGGGATTGATGGGATTCCCGCGCCCTCTGGAACGGAGGAAGATCTTATGGACCAAAAACCTGACAGCAAAGCTCCTGGACCTGGTCGAAGGCCGGGAAACACCGGAAAGTTGGCGGAACTGGTGGGACGAGCATGAGCCGGAACTGGAAGCCCTGCTGAGTCGGGGTGAATTCCTGAAACTGAAGCCCTGCCGACACGGCTTTCAGTGGGTCCCGGTGTTTGGCAGCCAAAAGGGAGCCATCGCCATTCTGGAAAAGAGCGGCATAGCATTTGAAGCCAGCAATCTCTACCAGGAGCGGTATCTGGCCGAGCTGGACGCTTTCTGCAAGGAACAGGAGCGGGTGCAGCGGGAAAAGCAAAAGGAATTCAAGGCCAGCCACCCAGAACTATTTGGCCAATACCCCAAGTTTTGCAAGGCATTGGCAAAGGTGCTGGACCCCACGGATAAAATCCAGCCTGCCGCCGCGGAGGAACAGATCAGGGATCAAGAAAGCGTGCTGGACTTCACGCTCCCGTCCCAGGTGCGGGAGTTTTTCCTGCTGACCGCAGGCATCAATGTATCCACTGGCGTGATTCTTACCCTTTCCGGGATGTTTGATCTGACCATCCATGGAGAGCGGTATTGTGTGCTGGGCGAGTTCTGGAAAGAAGCGGACGGCGACCAGCTCCTGCTCCGCCCCGGAGAGGATACCATCTGGTACTACGCCCATGAGCAGGACAAGGTAAGGCGCCTCTGCAATGATATGACAGAACTGCTGGAGAAGAAACTGGCGAGGTATCTCAATATTTTATTGGCTCAACAGGAAAGGAATCATAGAGAAACAGATAACTGTTAAAGATGACATTACTCGTGTGTTATCTGTAGATAATCACGTTATTGGTTGGGTAAATGAAAAAAATGATGTGTTCTACACTTCCGGAGAAAAAATCCATATAGACGGGATTGATGTAGGAGTCCTGAATGAGTCGCAATTTTTAGTCCCGCGAAAAGACGGTACCTATATTCTGGACAGAAAAGGACGAGTGGTTTCTAAATACAGTGATCATCCATATTGGGTATGGGCGGCGGGAAAAGATATAAATATTCTTAGCATGTATCCGAGGGGCTCCGGAGGGTATCAACCGTTTTTTGATGACGAATGGACAATAAAAGACTGGATTCGTACGGATTATCGCCGGTGTTATGTTTGGTTTCTGTATAATTGGAAGCTAGACGATGTGGTTAATTTGCCTATAGAGATTGCGGAAGATTACCAGTATTATTATGCCTATCAAGATATTGAATACAACAGAGAGAATTTGGAAAAATTAAAAGAGTTAATTGAAAACGATAAAATGTGAAATGAGTAAACTGATATCCACCGCAAGAGGAAACATAAGCACACAGAGAAGCCCTTGCTCGGACAACAAACAGATCTCATCGTAAAAGCCGTACACAAAAGTAGCGATGTTAACGGTCGGGAAGAAGGTAGCATACGCATTGATGAAAGGACCAGATTTACAAATCTGGTCCTTTTTTAAGTTTCTTGTTGAATAGACAAATAGGAAAAATTTATCAAAAATGGTATCTATAAGATGGCTGATAAAGAAAAAAGTTATTGAGCCCAATTTTGAGCCCAATAACTTTATTAACTCTATAAATTTAGCAATAATAGGCCAAGTTTATCAAAGCAGAAATTCAGACAAAACGCTTATTTATGGCTTTTTGCGGTAAATTAGTAAGCTTAGAAAAAATAACAAAAACCATGATTTAAAACTCCGGAACCGGGTGCGCAGGTTCGATTCCTGCTAGGCGCACCACGACATGGACAGGCTTCTTAGGAAGCCTGTTTTTTTGTGTGCGGCCGAGCGCACGGTCGTGCCGTTAATCTGCACGCCCGTATCGACCGACACTGCACGCCCGTTATCCCCGTACCGCGCAGATACCGACGCCCCGCATCGACGACCGTCGTTTCCACCGATACCGCCCGCTTTGATCGTCGCGTCGCTCCCGTATCGACAACGTCTGTTTCCATCCGCCTGTCAGCGACGCCGGTACGCACACAAAAACAGCCGCCCGCAAGAGACGAACGGCCTCGGAATGAGTGCATGGAGTCGGTTTCTTTGTCAAATACTCGAAGTAACCGTAAACCGGATTTGCCCCTCGAACAGCATAAATCCTTCTATTTTCTGCGTTGTTGTTCGTTTTTCTTTTGGCAATCCCCCCTACTTCTCTGTCTGAACCCATCAGAGCTCTTTCGGCGATGTGTCTGCTTCTTTGCAAACAAACTGTCGGGGCGAAAACGAACGGAACGATCTCTGTTCATCTTCACCCCGACATTAGGTAGGGCACCTGAAATTCACTTGTCATTTTTGCGATCTTACCGATCCGCATGATGCCCCTGACATACTTACGTATATGCCCGATTTTGACTGTTTTTGTCACGTCCTGTGTAGCGGGCATTCACAAATGATTATTATCAGCCCGTTCACATCATAAGGGCACATCTGAAAAACTCCCTGCGCCGGTCTTTGGGCCGATCGTCATCATCTCTTTTATTTCTTGGCTGTATTGATGACCTTCGCCGAATCGATAACACCTTTTACTTCTTCCGTTCCCATCAGTGCATCGACATCCGCATTTCTGTCCTTGGGAACGACAAGTATGGATACATAGCCTTTGGGATCTTTTGCGTCAATCCTATATACGTATCCCGCCAGTTTACCACGTTCCTTCAACGCACGCTTGCTGGCTTTCGCACCGTTGATGTCAAGCCTCTTTTCCTCAGATGCTACCACTTTCAGCATATCATCGAAATTAGGATTCTTCTTGTCCATCTCGGGATGGTCTTTTTCGAATGATATATGAGTTTGGTACTCAAAATTATCAAACCGGACGAAGAAATATGTATTTTTCGTTCCCAGAACGCCTTGATAGAATACCGGATAATACATCAGATCCTCCGACTCCTCATCTTCCAGCATCTTCTTAAAATTATCTTCTTCTCTCGGTACATCAACAACGATTTTGATGCGATCATTCAACGTATATTCCCTGGTTATTTTTTCATTTCCGCATCCCGCCAAAATAAATGTTGCCGCCAAAAAGACTGCTAAAATCGATACACCGAACATTTTTCCTCATCTCATGATGATTCCTCCTTACTCCTACTTTGAATACTTTTTGATTTTGTCTTTTACAAAATCGGTCGTGGCGCTGTTCTCTTCCAAAGCATCGAGAACTCCGCTGTCAACGGTTAGCTTGTTCACCGAATCCTCGTACACGGGAGAAACGTTTTCACCATCCAATGTTGTATTGTTGGCCCCTTCCATTCGTGATTTCTCCAGGCCCAACCTGTGCGCAATAAATTCATCTTCCGCAATCAGATTGGATATGTTGGCAACCGTTTCCGTTTCATAGCTGTGCCGTGCCTCTGCATTTCTATACCGCATATACATGGCGGTAAAAAATAGAATACCCGACAGAAGCAAAGTCCATTTATATTGAAAATCTTCATCAAAATCAACAAAGAGCATAATCAAGAGGCCAATAATTTCAACAACTGCTGAAATACCAATGAGTTTCGGCATGTGAATGGGTATACTCCCCATGGTTTCCATCGTTCTTCCATTAACCGCAATATAGTGGAGAAGACTTTTTCCGTTCTTTTTTTCTTGATAACTGTACAGCCATACCGGAAGGTAAGCGGCTTTCCATTGCTGTCCTTCTACATCAAGATGACTGCTCTCCCAGCATACACCCCTATCATAATCTTCCAAGGTATCATTGATCTTGAATTTCGCCACGTCTTTCGCCTGTGCCATCACTACGTTTTCCAACTGATCCACATTGATATCCCTGCGTTCGGAGGTGTACCCCTTCAGGTAATTCGCATTCCACTTCACACAGTTGTCCGTATCAAAAGGCATGATTGAGTTGATTATATTATTTGTTTTTTCCCTATTTGTTTTGTCGAGCTTATCCGCACTTGCTTCAATGGACAGTTCTTTGATCGTGATATCAAACTTTCGTCCCACTCGATATAAGTCGGCATCATACCTGGTTTCCTTGTTATCGCCGCTGCCTACGGTGTACTGCCTGACCTCATGCTCGCCTTCCCCCTGAAAATCCGCATGCCCGTTGACATCGACAAGCATATAGGGGAAATATACGCCCATGATATTCTCAGTGGTAAACTCTTTGGTGAATTGAGGATGTGCAAAAAACTTTCTGTTGCCGACAAATTTTTCAATTTCCGCCTTGGCGGCTTCCTTTTTGACGGAAAACGGTAACACCACATCAGGAATTGCCCCGTTGGGAATTTGTCGATTCAAAGACAACGTGTTTCTGCACCAGTGGCATCTGGCTTGCGCCGCTTCGCTTGTATCAATGACAACCTCGGCACCGCAACTTTCACACTTCAAGGTGAGAATGTCCTTCGTGTCCGGCACAATATTTTGCGCCCCTGACCCGATGACCTTCCCGTGCAGGTTTTCCACATTCGTTTCCATCGAAGTGTCTTTTTCCAACTCAAACTCATGCCGACAAAAATTACACCGCAGTTTGCCTGTGTTCACATTTTGCGAGATGTCGGTAGCGCCGCACTTCGGACATTTCATCTGCCCATCCTTCGCGCCCGCATCGGTCTGTATGATTTTGTGTTCGGTCCGGTTTTCGTCCCGATTATTCAAGTCGTCCATGATTTAAAACCCCAACAAATCTTTTTTCACTTTATCAAATTCTTCTTGCGAAATAACGCCGGCATCCAACAATTTTTTCATTTGGATCAGCTTTGTCGTCGGATCGGTAGTAGCTTCCTGCGGCGGTGTCTGCTGCGGCTGTGCCTGCTGTTGCTGTGCCTGCTGCGGCATTCCTTGTTGCGGCATTCCTTGCTGCGGCATTCCTTGCTGCGGCATTCCTTGCTGCGGCATTCCTTGCTGCGGCTGACCGAAGTTCGGTTGGTAGGACCCCTGCGTATTGGGCTGCTGCATGCCGCCCATCATGCCGCCGGCAGCCTGCATTCCCATTCCCATAAAGGCCATGCCTGCTCCGCCGCCATTTTCTCCGGCTCCCTGCATACCTCTGGCCGCCGCCTGTTGCATAAAGGCATTTCCTCTGGCACCGGAAAGGGCATCCGCTTTCTTAACGTCGGACATGAGCGTTTTCGTATCGTCATCATATTCAATAGCAAGAATGGCCGTCTTGACAATTTCGAGACCTCGGGACGATTTCCACTGATAGGCATCTTCCACGGCCTGTCCCAGTGCTTGCGCAAAACCGATTTGATCGCCCTGAATCCTTGACATTCGATTCCCGCGGGTGGGATCGTTGGTATAGTTCGAAAAAGCGGCGGACAGACTCCCCACGACTTCATTAAACAACTGTTCGCCGGCGTCATTATCCATGTCGGCAAAATCAAATTCCGGCGCGCCTGCAGACACATACTTGACCGGCACAAAGTTCTTGATGAACAGGATGGGATCCACAATACGCAAGGTATATGTTCCTCTGGTAACAGCTCCCACTTGTGTGCCGAAGAACGCATCATCCCAATAGATTTCCGACTGTGTGCCGAATCTGTTGTTCGGAATTTCTTTTAAGTTGACATAGAACAATAACTGCTGCGTAGCAGGAACTCCGCCAAACTTAAATTTTTCCCACGATGATTTGACCAGAGAGTCCATAAAGGAATCTCCCGCAAAAATAGACTTTGCGTTCACATCGTCGTTGCTATACTCATATCCGCCCACCTCGGTGATGATATTCGTAATCGCACCGTCCTGAATGGTAACCAAAGCGGTTCCTTCCGGAACAATCACCTTGCTTCCCGTTGTAATGATATTCGCATTACCTTTGTAATTGGAGCCTCTGTCATTATTGACCCCCATGGGGACGCCGGGAAACAGCCCTGCCGTGGGAGAAACGCCGGGTTTCGGCCCATAGTAATCCTTCCATTGATCCGCTAACGTTCCTCCGATGGAACCCTTGATTGCTTGAATAAATCCCATAATTGACCTCCTTTTTGACTACATCACTACGGATTTTGTTTTTGCCTTCATCGTCATTTTTCTACCCGATCAGTGATACCAATTCAGCCGTATCCGATGAGAGAAAGAATGGCCTCATATAAACTCTCATTATAGAACCCCTCCCGCGCAAGGGAATCCCAGTCAAGGATATCCCCTGCATCATAGATCTTCGGAGGAAACACCGGCGTGCCGTCCCGCAGAGATACGAGAGGCGAAAATTCCCTTTTTTTATCCCGATACCTGAGTGTGATTTTCGCATTGGGGATTCCCTCCCCTCGATTTTGACAAATCAGTGTAGGTCCTACCACGGAGCAATCATCAAGATAATAATTTTCCACCGGCTTTAAGCCGCCGTTCGCATCCGGATCGAGCTGGGTTAATTTCACGACCGCATGTTTCCACTTAGGAACGAGAAGATAGTATTCTTCGCCTATCAATTCATCGCACAGTATCTCTTCGTTATATTTCACACATAATGACAGTTTAGGGGCTTCGCCCTCCTTCATAAAGGTTCTTTCCCAGACATGCAGTTTGGATAAAATCCGTCGTACCGAAACATCGTCATGTGCATAACCGAGGAAAATCATAAATGCATCATTGGCCTCGGGATCGACTCCCAGTTTCTTTGCCATTTTGAGATAGACGTCGGAATATATGTTTTGGTTTTCAGCACTCACTTGCAGCGACAAGATACTCTCATAAAATCCGGGGCCCGCCGGTATAAAATTGATGTAATGAAAATGCGGATCCCCCCACTCATCCAAGAAAATTTTGGAATCTCCTTTTTTAACGTCGTCCCACAACTTGAGATACGTCTCTCCTTCAAATCGATACGGTGCGTTAAAAAATTTATGATTTACTGCGTTTCCCATAAAAACCGCATTACTTTCTTCAGAATCCCTATGGATACTGTTTTCCATCAGTGCCAAATAATCGATGTCCGATCCGAACTTTTTCATCAGGTCTTTATCCGATAATCGTTTCCCGTTCGGTAGGGAAAAATTATAGGTGTTGTAGATTGGCCTATACGTCATATAGCCATCGTAAGTAGTCAGCAAAACACTTACGACCCCATCATCTTGGTAGACGGAAAATTCGGCAGACACCCCCAAATCCTCATCATCCATCCCTAATTCCGCTCTGTTCTTTTTGATTTCTTTATATTCATTTTCCGCTTTTCGGACCAATTTTTCTATTTCCGCATTGGCCTCTTTGGCATCTTTTGATGTCAGAAGTATTTCCGGAAAATGAATTCCGTAAAGAGAATTCATTGCCAAATTGATGTCTTTTTCATCACTGATAAAGTCCTTCCACACCTCTCTGTCCTTGACTACAATCGGGCACGTACTGCAAGCGACTCCTTTCGCCAAGTTTTTTTCTGCGGAATAGGCTTCCTTGTTGTTACCGTTATTGGCACTGCAACCGGTCATCACAAATGTGACGACCGCAAATAACGCGATGACTTTCTTTGCGCCTATTTTCATAAATATCCCTCCTTGTTTTTTATTTTTCTTACGAAAAAGACCGCTCAAACACACCCCATGTTTGAACGGTCATCCATCGGCTATCCATTTTATTATTTAAACTTTTCAAAAGTGCATGTCGAAACAAATCCCATGTGAAATCAGCCCTGTGTGTGCGGATGATATCACGTCTTTTCGCATCCATAGCCAGTACCTCCCGTAAAATATAGTAGTCAGTACCTTGTGATTTTGGCAACTTCATATTAGCAAATTTTCATAAATAAATCAAATAATTAACAATCTTTTACCAATTGTTTTTCATTAAATTTATTGTCATTTGTAAAACATTGGTAATATAACAAATCAATTCCGTCAGAAAACGCCAGTATACAGCGCCTCCTTCTCCGTCGGAATCTGTCGATACTCCTTATTTTCTCCCGGCGACTCTATCTCCGACAATCACCGTCGGGTCGGCAGTATGTTCGTCGATTGCCAAAAAATATTGGGGTGAAGATGAATCGAACGCCTGTCGATTCATCTTCGCCCCAACCGTGATGATCATGTCGTTATTTTTTACCGAACGATTCCATGCGCGTACGCTGGTCGTCCGTCGCAAAGCACAAACCGAAGAGCTGCGCTTCGTGCTCGATGGCTGCGCGTTGGTCCATATCCTGTCCGTGCAGGATCGAGCGCTTGGTCGCCCGCACGGCAAAACGGGCATTGGCCTGAATCTTGCGTGCCAGTTCCCACACGGCGGGCAAGAGTTCCGCCTGCGGCAATACCCGATTGACAAGGCCGATTCGCAACGCTTCTTGTGCATCGATCATATCCGCCGTGTACAACATCTCTTTCGCCATAGCCGGCCCGATGGCCCGCACGAGCCGCTGGCTCGCACCGAAGCCGGCGCAAATGCCCCATTTGACTTCCGGCTGACCGAATTTGGCATTGTCGGATGCATAGCGAATATCGCACGCCAATGACAGTTCGCAGCCACCGCCGAGTGCAAATCCGTTGACTGCCGCAATCACCGGCTGCGGCAAGTCTTCGATCCGTTGCATCACTTGCTGCCCGAAGGCTCCCCAATCACGGCCGGCAATCGTATCCATCTTTGCCATTTCCTTAATATCCGCCCCGGCGACAAATGCCCGATCTCCCGCGCCGGTCAATATCACTACATCAATATCGTCCGCGGTCGCCAGTTGTGCAAACAATGCGTCCAGCTCTTTCATTGTCGCCATATTGAGCGCGTTCAATGCTTGCGGGCGGTTCACCCGCACCGTGGCGATTCCGTCCTGTACCGCAATCGCTACATTTTCCCAACCGTCTGTCCGTACTCCCATCATTGCCCCTCCTTTTCAAATCGTGCGATATTTTCCTGTCGGCGTGCCGCCATGCGCTCGATGATATGCTCGGGATCCGCCGGCGCCGCTCCGGCCAACGACTGCCAATCCGCGACATCACGCAGCGTCACGCTCCATTGAAATTCGCCTTCTCCCGTCGCTTCATCCACGACGTACAACGCCCAATACAACTCGTCATCCGCCCGTTCGGGTATGCGTCCGTCGGTATCGGTGATCACGGCAAACCGTTGCGCATCGAGTTCCTGCACAATCGCCGCGTCGTCTCCTTCCCCATCGAGTTCAATCCCGATCGGTTCGCCCCATCGCAAATCAATCATTATGCCCCCTCCTTTACCTGTATTGTACTGTATTTTCTTTTTCCGCGCAAAAACACCCGCCGTAGCGGGTGTCATCTTACCATGCGCGAAGTTCTTCAATTTGTGCGCGTAATTGCGGCAGTGTCAAGGTAACGTGCGGCTCATATTCCAAGACCAGGTTGGCGTCGGGGGTATATTGTTTCGCCCAGCGAACTACCTGCGCCACGTCCGCCGTACCTTCCGGTGCATGAATGTCCAAATGCTGATCGGCTGTACCGTTATTGTTGTGCAAATGGAACGATGTCACGCGCGGGCCGTATGTTTGCAACATCCGTTCAATGTCCAGGCCGTTCACGTTGGCATGCCCGATGTCGATAATGGCATGCGCCTGCGGGAAACGGACAAACAAATCCATGTATTCTTCATTCGTAAACAAGTGCTTGCCGTGTGCCTGCTGTGCCAAATTTTCAATGACCATGTTCACGCCGCGTTCGTGCGCCATGTCCAGCAAGTCACCCAAGTTACGATAGGCATGCGCCTGCGCCTGTGCATGTTCTTCTTCGGTAAACGACAGTTGCGAATAATGTACGACAACATGACGGACATGATGTTGGGCCGCCAGATCAAAGACTCGACCATAGGCCGTGCGCAACCATTGTCCCGCTTCACTGTCCGGATCGGAAGTTACTTCGACACCGATCCACGGTCCGTGGAAAGTGCACGGACACGTCAGCTCGTCCATGAAGGACACAACCCGCTGCCAATAGGCATCGTCATGCGTAAATGCCGCAATTTCCACACCGATGTCGGGATCGTTCCACGCCATGACTTGCCGTGCGATATCTTCAAAATGATTGTTCCGATGATCCACGCTGCTGATTAATGTACTGAGATAATACTTCATCACAATTCCTCCCATACTGACGGATAACCGATATTGGCGCCGTCCGCGGCAAAGAAATGCAGCCGCCGTTCATTCGGTACCCAGTACGTCGGTCCCTCCGGCGAAATGGCATGCGTCGGGGACACGGCCACCGCTTCCACGCCATTGATCGTAAAATAATATGCCACTCGATTGCCGTAATCTTCCACGTAGTCGACCGTAACGGGTACGGCACCCGCCGCCGGTTCATTCGTCAATACCACATGCTCGGGCCGAACGCCCATCTCCGTCGGTGCGGCGGATGCTTGCGCCAGCACCGGGCGCCATGCCTCACTATGTGCCACCGTGACACCGTTCAATACCGCCCCTTCGCCGGTGTGTTGCACGGGAATCATATTCATCGCGGGCGAACCGATAAATGTCGCCACGAAACGATTGGCCGGACGATGGTATACCCGTTGCGGGGTATCCAGCATCTGTACTTTCCCCTGATCGAGTACTGCGATGCGTTGCCCCACCGTCATCGCTTCAATCTGGTCATGCGTAACATACAGGAACGTTTGGCCGTACATTTCATGAATCTTGACCAACTCCTTGCGCGCATGGGCACGCAGCTGTGCGTCCAAGTTCGACAACGGTTCATCCAGGAAGAAAAACTCCGCCTGATTGACCAATGCACGAGCCAGCGCGACACGCTGCCGCTGTCCGCCGGACAACTGTTTCGGACGACGATCTCCCAAGCCCGACAACCGCAACAGGTCAAGCGCCTGATCGATACGACGACGGATTTCGTCTTCCGGCACTTTGCGAATCCGCAATCCGTACGAAATATTTTCAGCAATCGTCATATGCGGAAACAGGGCATAGTTTTGAAACACCATCGCAACGCCGCGATCGCCGGGATCGATGTCATTGGCCACTTTACCGTTCAAATACAGCGTCCCGCCACTGATGGTTTCCAGACCGCTGATCATGCGTAAAATCGTCGATTTTCCGCATCCTGAAGACCCGAGCAAAATGAGTCGCTCCCCTTTTCGCACTTGCAAATTCAATTGATCGATGACCACCGTGTCACCGAACTGTTTGGTGACATTTTCCAATACGATACTGTCCATATTCGCTCCTATCCTTTGATACCCGACTGGGCAAACGTACCGATAATAAATTTCTGACACAGCGCATACAACAAGAGCGGCAAAAGCATCGTCAAGGTCGATACCGCCATTGCCACCGGAATATCCGTTCCGCCTTCGGCGCTGACAAACATCTGCAACGCCAGCGACAATGTGTAATTTTCCTGACTCTTGATCATCAACGCCGGCCAGACGTATTCATTCCAGGAGTTAATGAAGAAAATGATCCCGATGGACAAAATCGCCGGTCGAACCAGCGGCACCACAATCGAACGCATGCGCGACAGGTGCGAGGCGCCTTCCAAATCCGCCACTTCCATCAACGCCTTGGGAATCCCCTTCATATGCTGACGCAACAGGAAAATCCCCGTCGCATCGGCCAGCTGCGGCAACGCAACACCGAACAAATTATCCACAAGTCCCATTTTCGAAAGGGTAATGTAGTTCGGAATCATAATCACGGTAAAGGGAATAAAGATGGTACTGATTAACAGAAAGTAGATCCACTTCTTCCCTCGAAAATCGAGAAAAACGAACGCATAAGCCGCGAGTACGCCCGTGCATAATTTGAACACGGTAACGATACTGGCCACAATGAATGTATTGCTCAGAATATGGAAAAAGGGCAATACATCCAGTACCCGCTCATACGCGGAGGCCGTCGGATCGTACGGAATCAGGTGAATCCCCCCGCTGAACGCTTCCGGCATCGACTTGAACGAGGTCGATACGGCAAACAGAATCGGATACAGCATCACACCCAAAACCAACAGGAAGAAGATATGCCATTTCCATTCGGCACGATTAATTTTCATAGTACACCTCTTCTTCCACGTATTTGAATTCCAGGAACAAGAGCAACACGAACAAAATCAGCGTCACCACGGAAACTACGGAGGAAATCCCCGTTTCATAGTAGGTAAATGCCGTTTCATACGCATGATAGATCAGGTTGGAGCTGGCATTGTTCGGCCCGCCCTGTGTCAGCACCTTGATCGGTGTGAACACATACTGAATCCCCTGTACCATACACATAATCAAGATATAGACCGCGGACGAGGATGTCAGCGGCACGACGATCTTAGTGAAAATCGAACGGGCCGGCGCTTTTTCCAGACGCGCCGCTTCAATTAATTCATCCGATACGTTCGACATTCCCGAAAGTAAAATCAAGAAATTATAACCGAATGCCTTATATACCGCCACCAATGAGATGACAAAAATAACCAGACCCGCCGTTTTCGACCACGTCGGCATCACGATTCCGACCATCGACGCCAGTGCGCCGACCGGCCCCGTCAACGGATTGAAAATCCACTGCAAGACGATCGCGCCGACGACCAGAGAAATCAGACTGGGTACAAAGAGCAATGTTTTATAAATGCTCTTTCCTTTGTCCATCAGGAATGTATTGACAAAGGCCATGACATACGGTACCGCAAAAGAGAAAAACACCAACAGCAATAAATAAATCACCGTATTGCGCATGATTTGCCACATCACGGGATCCTTCATCACCCGCAGGTAATTGTCAAAACCGACCGCCACCATTCTCGGCGACACCATATTCCACTCAAAAAAGCTGAGATATACCGTATAGACCAACGGCCAGAACATGAACAACAGAAAGACGATTAACGCCGGCGCAATCAGCACGATCGCCAATCGACGTTCCTGCCATTTGCGGGCAGTCAACGTACGACTTGAACCAGTTTCCATAATGCCCCCTTAGGAGATTGTTTCACTAAAAAGGGGGACTCGCCAAGCGAGTCCCCGCGCTACGCTCATTTCAGCAATTTATTCAATTCATCCTGTGCCTGTTGCAACGCATCCGTCACGGCCGCCTTGCCGCCGAGAATGCGGTCACGTGCATCCGCAAACATTTTTTCCGCACGGACGCCGACATCTCCGGGGAACGCGGCCCACGAGACCAACGTATCCATTTCCTCAAATGCGGCGCGGAGCGGTTCGCTCGCTTCCACTTGCGCTTTCAACGCTTTGTCTTCCCGTGCTTCCGGACGCGGCGGCATATAACCGGTTTCCACTGTCCATTTGGCAAGGTTTTCTTTCTTCATGATAAATTTAAGGAATTCCCACGATGCTTTTTGTACTTCAGGATCCTGTGCCGTAATGGCGATAAAGTTCCCGCCGACCGGCAAGCGACGTTCTTTGCCTTCAAACACAGGATAGGTCGCACCGCGCAATTCAAAATTGACGGACGATGAGATCGTACCGATCTTGGCACTTGATCCGGCCAAGATACCGACTTTGCCGCTGCTAAACGAGGCAATCCCTTCATCTGCCGCCATGTGCAGGGCCGATTTGTCTTCGATGACCATATCGCGCAGCAGTTGATATGCTTCCGCTGCTTCCGGCGAAGCAAATGTCGCTTTTTTGCCGTCTTCCGACAACATGCGTGCACCGTTGCTTTCGAGCAGACCTTGTACCGCCCAGTTGTCTTGATATTCCTGCATGTAAAAACCGTAGTTGCCGGTCTTTTCTTTGATGATTTTCGCCTGTTCGCGAACGTCCTGCCAGGTAACCGGCGGTCGATCGGGATCCAGTCCCGCCTGTCGATACAGATCCGCATTGTAATAGAGAATCGGCGCGCTGATGGAGTACGGTACACCGACTTGACGACCGTCTACCTGTGCCAATTCCAAGATGTTCGGCATAAAGTTGGTGCTGAGATAGTCCGCATCGCCCGGTACCTCTTTGCACAATGTCGTCGGCGAAACATACTGGAAGTTTTGATCAAAATATTTTAAATAGTTATAACCGATCATCACCATGGACGGATACTTGCCGGCCGCCACTTCCGCCTGCAGGTTCTGCATCAGACCCGGATACATGTCCGGATTATAGACCGCTTTGACTTCGATCTTGTCCTGCGAACGATTGAACTCTTCTACCATGTCCTTGATCGCCGGTGCACCGAAGTTTTCCGAATAAACGTGCCAGAAGGTGACCTGTACTTTGCCGTTCGCTGTCTTGGCGGTATCTCCGGATCCGCCGCAGCCGGCAATTCCCAGTGCCAATACGGCCGCCAACGCCGCAGCACCCCACTTTTTGTTCGCGAATTTCACGTGATGTCCTCCTTTTGCCAATGCCCGAAACCGTCACTGGTTTCTGTTTTTTTTATTACTACCATGATAATATAAGAAAATCACGCGGTACAGAGTCCCTACATTTTTTTTGCAACGTTTTTTTCTTTCCTTCGCCTTGTCCTCGCCAACTTGCTTGACAAGGTTTCAACGCACACTGTCCGTCCGATACAGTCGCAATGCATTCAGTACGACCGACACCGAACTGGCCGCCATC
Source organism: uncultured Veillonellaceae bacterium (assembly GCA_947254705.1). Taxonomy (GTDB): domain Bacteria; phylum Bacillota; class Negativicutes; order Veillonellales; family Negativicoccaceae; genus CAMCNU01. Next base: position 6,560 of record CAMYCX010000017.1, on the reverse strand, counting down.
GCCGCCCCCGCGACAAGCGGGGAAAGCCATCCGGCAGCAGCCAGCGGAATACCGACGGCATTGTAAATCAATGCCCAAAACAAATTTTGTCGAATATTGCGCCGTGTCGCGCGGGACAGGCGTAACATCCGCACCACGCCGTGCAAATCATTGCGCAACAACACTACATCGGCGCTTTCCACCGCCACATCCGTACCCGTACCGACGGCAATGCCGATATCCGCCGCCGCCAGCGCGGGGGCATCATTGATACCGTCACCGACCATGGCGACACAATCGCCTTGCGCGCGACACGATTCGATGTAGGCGGCTTTTTCGGCCGGACGAACCGGTGCCTGCACCTCATCAATCCCGGCAACCGCCGCCACACTCTCCGCCGTTCGCCGATTGTCTCCGCTCAACAGCGCCGTACGCACGCCCTCATCATGCAACGTACGAACCGCCGTTGCCGCCTCGTCACGCAAGGTATCTGCAACCGCCAATACCGCCAGCACCTCATCTTCAGCGGCCAGCACCATCACGGTGGCCCCCTCGTCCTGCCAGGCGGCAATCAACGCGACATTGTCGATCTGTGCGGGTGTCGCTCGCCCCAAGCGGTAAGTTCGGCCGCCCATCGTACCGATGACGCCTTCCCCGACCGCTTCCCGTGCATTCTCAATCGTAGCGGGTACCACGCCGCATGCGTCCGCATAATCCCGTACCGCCGCCGCCAGCGGGTGCGCGGAAACCGTTTCCAATCCCGCCGCCAATGCCACCGTATTGACAGAGGTATCCGGCGCGCTCCACCAACGCGTCACCCTCACTTCGCCTCGTGTCAACGTTCCTGTTTTATCAAATACGATACGATTCAATTGTCCCGCCCGCTCCAAATGCGCGGCACTTTTAAATAAAATTCCGTTTCGTGCGCCGACGCCTGAGGCAACCGTGACCGATGTCGGCACCGCCAACCCCAAGGCACAAGGACAGGCAATGACCAATACCGCCACCGCCCGCAACAACGCCACTTCCACATTGCCGGCAGCCAACCAAACATACCACAAAGCGCCTGTCAGCACGGCCAACGTGATGACAATCGGAACAAATACGCCGGCGACCCGGTCGGCCGTTCGTTGAATCGGCGCTTTGGACATCTGTGCCGCTTCCACGATCCGTATAATCTGTGCCAACGCACTGGCTTGACCGACTTGCGTGACGCGAATCGTCAGCATGCCGCTGCCGTTAAGCGTGCCGCCGATCACGGTATCTCCGAGTGCTTTTTCCACCGGCATACTTTCTCCCGTCAGCATGGATTCATCGGCCGTACTTTGTCCCGCTGCCACGATACCGTCGGCCGGAATTTGTTCTCCGGCACGGACCCGAACGAGTTCTCCCGACCGTACCGCCGCAACGGGCACAGTCACCCATTCCTCTTTCCGTTGTACACAGGCCGTTTTCGGACTCCACCGGAGCAATGCCCGCATGGCACTTCCCGTACGTGCCTTGGCCCGCGCTTCCAGATAGCGCCCCAATAAAACAAACGTAATCAGCCACGCGGAGGTTTCAAAATACAGCGCCCCGCCTGTTTGCATATGGTACACGGAAAACAGGTAGGCCGTTGTCGTGCCCATGACCACGAGCGTATCCATCGTCATCGTACCGCTGCGCAACGACCGCCACGCGCCGCGGTAAAAGATCGCTCCCGGACCGCATTGCACCACCGTAGCGAATATCCACTCCGCCGTCGCCGGCAGCATCGGCCACCATCCCGTCAGATGCCCTACCATGCCCAGCATCAGGGGCAATGAAAATAATAGCGCGACAAGGAACGCCCGCCATTCTCCCGGTGTCTCCGCAGACGATTCCTGCCAGTCGGTCCGCACCGTCGCCCCGAAACCGACCGCTTCAATCCGTGCGATAACGTTGTCCGCCGTCGTACGGGAAGGATCATATCCCACTACGCCTTCACCGCGAAGCAAATTCACCTCTACCGAGATAACACCGTCCATCCGTCCCACCGTACGCTCGATCCTTGCCACGCATGCCGCGCAATGCATCCCTTCAATCCGCAATCGCACCGTTGTACTTGATTGTGTCATGTCGTATCCCACCTTATCATTGACTTTCATCGATATATTTATTATACCACATGCCGCCACTCCGTTCTTGCGCTGGTCTTGCATCGAACCCCGTTTTAGGGTATTGTACGGATAGGAGGAACCGCGATGACGTACGATTCGATTGCAACTGCACACAGTTACACGGAAATCATTCAAAAATCAAAATTCATTGTCTGCCTGTACCCCGTTTGCTCTTTGGACGAAGCGCGCGACCGTTTGGCCGTCCTGCGTAAAGAACACTACACCGCCACCCACCTGTGCAGCGCCACACGTTTGGCCGTCAGCCCTGTCCGCGAGCAGTCATCCGACGACGGTGAACCCGCCGGCACGGCGGGGCGACCGATGCTTCACGTCTTGCAGCAACAACATCTCACCGATATTACCGCCGTCATCATCCGTTACTTCGGCGGAATCAAGCTGGGTGCGGGAGGACTGGTACGCGCCTACGGCGGTACTTTGGCGCGGGCCTTGGAAACGGCACCGCTGGTTCGCTACACGCCTCATCAACGCTACCTCGTTCGTATCCCGTACGATCTGCTCGGACGAATCGAAAATGATTGGCAAGACCGCCCGTACCGCATCGCCGCCCGTGACTTTGCCGCCGACGTGACACTGACCGTCGATGTCCCTGCAACACTGGCCCCATCATTTTGTACGGCGCTCACCGATTTATCCGCCGCCCGCTGCGAGATTACCGAGGCCGGCACGCAACTGATTGCCCTGCCGCGACCGACAACATAGTCGCGATAGTTTCTTTTATCATAGCCTATTTTCATTTTACACTTGTCGTTTCTCCTTGTTATACTGGTAACAGGATGAACATGTCTCACGGCGTGTCGGGGAAGCATGTCACGTGATACCGCTTCATCCGCAGGACTCAAAAAAGGACCTTTCGGTCCTTTTTTATTTATCCTTATTTTTTTTGTTGCCGTTACTTCACATCGGCGCCGATCTTCCCCGTGACCTGCTACTCGATGTCGCTTCCCTTGCCGATACCGGCTTTCCCGCCGCGGCGGGAAGTAGGTGAAATGGTGGCATAATATTCCAAAAACACCTTTGCTACATGCGTCAGCGGTCGTTCTACCGCCCGTATGATCGACTTGTGCATCACATAATCGTAGACAATCCGACAAGACACCATCCCCTCCGGCAAACCTTCGTCCGGCTCTGCCGGAATCAACGCCGCCGCAATACCGGTGCGGGCCCATGCCAACGCCGCGTGTTTCGTCGTGCTGACACAAACGACATCCAGAACATCATGCAAATCGCCTTGCTCGCAAGCCAACATTTGGGCGCATCCGCCTGACAATGCCACCGGTATATCCGCGATTTCTTTCAGTGTCATCTCTCCCGACCGGGGTTTCGGTATCAACTCTTTGCTGCCGATCAACATGAGCTGCTCTTCGCGCGTAAACAGGATTTCAAACCGTTCCGGCTGCGTCAATTCCGCGCTGCACACGCCCAGATCCGTCACCCCGCTCAGCAGCTCCTCCTGCTGACGGCTGACGATCCCTTCATACAGTTCAAACGAAACCCGCGGATATTTGCGTGCAAATCCCGAAAGCACCCGCTGAATAAATCGTTCCGTCCGACCCGGCGAAATACTGAAACGCAACGGCCCGCTGACTTCTTCCAGCGCGACCATTACTTCCTGTTTGGCCAAGTCTTCCAACCCGCAAATGTGTTTCGCCCGTCGATACAAGACCTCACCGGCCTCCGTCAGGTACATGGTCCGTCGCCCGCGTTCGGCAATGACCAGTTTGGCCCCGTACATTTTTTCCAACAAACGCAATTGCTTGCTGAGTGTCGGTTGCGTAATGTGCAAAAATTCGGCGGCTTGAGTCATATTTCCCGCTTCGACCAAGGCCAAGAAATTCCGGTAATATTGCGTATCCATAGTCCCTCCGTTTTACCTTTCTCGCTATTATAGTGTATTGTACCACTCTTTCATACCGTATGTTCGCCCCAAATTACATTTTGATTATAAAAGGTCTTCATATTAATTATAGAAAGTATCAATTTTACAAGACTTATGACGAGAGTCTATATTAAACATGAAATCGATTTCAATTTCAGAAAGGAGTCTAGTTATGTCTCACTATTCATTACAAATGTCGACACAACTACCGACACCCTCTACTGAAGAACAGGTACCTGTACGCTTGGATGTAGAAACGAAACAATATTTGCGACGGATGAGTCGCCATTTCTACCATCACCTGTTGGAAAAGCGGTTAGCGTCAGGGCAATCTTTTCTTTCATCTTATTCTACTGCACGTCACCGCAAGAAATGACACCATCTGTCCGGTAAGGAAGTGGATTATGTCACCTGCAATTACATGTTTGATCGTTTTGTTTATTGTCGCGGTGCTTTTCATCACGGAAATCATTCCGCTGGCAGTCACCGCCATCATGGCCGCAATGGCCTGCGGATTGCTCGGTCTGATCCCGATGCATGAAGTGTTTCTGGGGCTGGCCGATGACACCGTTGTTTTGTTCGGCGGGATGTTCATCGTCGGTGCGTCCATGTTCCACACGGGACTGGCACAACGTATCGGTGCGGCCGTTGTTCATGCCTGCGGCACCAGTGAAAACAAATTGATGCTCGGCGTCATGACGATTGCGGCAGCACTCTCATCGGTACTGTCCAACACCGGCACTTGCGCCTGCTTGATTCCTGTGGTTAAGGGCATCTGCTCCAAAGCACACATTTCGTGTTCCCGACAATTATTACCGCTGGCGTATGCCTGCGGTTTGGGCGGTACCATCACACTCATCGGTACACCGCCCAACATCATCGCCAACGTCGCTCTCAAGACGGCCGGCATGGAAGAATTACAGTTCGGTTTTTTTGAATACGCATGGCTCGGGATTCCGATTACCATCGCGGGTATCCTGTACATGATGCTCGTCGGCAAGTATCTTTTGCCTAACGAAAAAAGAGATGTACCGGAAGAAGCGAAAAATGAAAATGAACCGGCCACATGCGGTACGATTCGTCGTTGGATCTGCGGCGTCATCTTGACTGCAGTCGTGGTGTCCATGGCACTGGGATTACCGCTGCATATGGTCGCGATTGCCGGCGCGATTGCGTGCGTGCTGACACGCTGCATCACCGAAAAAGCCGCTTATGCATCCATTGACTGGATGACGATTTTCCTCTTTGCGGGCATGATTCCGTTAGCCACCGCGATGAATACTTCCGGTGCCGGCAAATTGATCGCCGACAACGTAATTTCGTGGATGGGCGGATCGCCGTCAGTATACCTCGTTACCGTCGTGCTCTTCCTGATCGCCGTAACCTTGACGCAATTCATGTCCAACACCGCCTCCAAAGCATTGCTTTGTCCGGTCGGTATTGCCATCGCCGCCGACCTCGGCGCTAATCCGCAAGCGGTTCTCATGGCCATTCTGATTGCTTCGTCCTGTGCGTTCGCCAGCCCTGTCGGCACACCGCCGAACACGTTGGTACTCGGACCGGGGCACTATCGCTTCATGGATTACCTGAAATGCGGCACAGGCTTGGTGCTGGTCTGCCTCTTGGTATCCTGCATCGTCATTCCGGTCGTATGGCCCTACTATTGATCGGTAAGTAAAACATTCACTTCTTGAAGTTTTACGATAAAAATGATTAATTTTACTATTACATTTTTTTCATCTACAATGAGAGTAGGGATAGACATCAATAGTGATGAGTCCCGTTGTCATGGAAAGGAGGGACCGGTTCATCCGGGTCAAAGATGACGTATTACGAACATTTAATTGCTTGTCGCACGGAAAGAAACAACTATTTCCGCGACATTTGCCAAGGGAAAAAGGCGATCACGGGTCGTGATTTGTTGCGCCGGCAGCACATTCGCATGCGCACATCGCACCACCTTTTCACCGACCAGCTGTACTATCATCTATTGGCATGTCGCTTAGCACGAGCATAACAAAGGGAAAATAAAAAAGGAGTTCGCACCATGTGCGGCTCCTTTTTTATTGCTCAGACTGACGTATTCACGAATCACTGCGACTGCTTTTACAACCCGTTGCGATCTCTTTCCGGCTCACGGTCACCGCTTTTATTGCCCACATCCGCTTTTTATTGCCCTTATCAGCTTCCTTTATTGCTCATGACGACTTCTTTTACGGCTTGTCATCACTTCGTTTACCGCTCCCTTTGACTTTTTTATCCCTCTGCGTCATGATTTCACTTTTCCGCAGTCCGATCCCCGTGACCGATGACACCATGTAAAAATTGCTTATTTGGGCGCGACACACACAAAAAAGAACCTTACCGCATTGGCGGTAAGGTTCTTTGTCGTTGTCATTTCCCTCAGGGGAAGAACGGCCAGATGATCGGAATGATGATCATGCTGGTAATAAAGCCGACCAAGCAGAGTGGAATACCGACCTTCAGATAGTCGTTGAAGGAGTATTGGCCCGGGCCGAGTACCAACGTGTTCGGAGGTGTCGCTA
>CAMYCX010000016.1 GCA_947254705.1 uncultured Veillonellaceae bacterium | reverse complement strand
GAACCCCCGATACCGCCGTGAAAGGGCGGTGTCTTAACCGCTTGACCAACGGGCCTCCGTGGCTCCCTGAGTAGGACTCGAACCTACGACCGATCGGTTAACAGCCGATTGCTCTACCGACTGAGCTATCAGGGAATAGGAACATATCCTATTATAGCCAAGTCACCGTCAAATTGCAAGCCTTTTTCGGCAACTGATCATTTCCGTTCTCGCGCATCGCCGCCACCGCTTCGTCCGTATGACAAATAACCGCCCGCAGGCGGTTATTTGTCATGTATTTCTATCCGTTTCGTCACTTAACGCTCCCCGATCATCGAGGACAAAAACGCCTGCGTCCGTTCCTGTTGCGGATGATCAAAAATATCATCCGGCGTACCTTCCTCCGCCACGGTGCCGTCCACCATGAAAAGTACCCGATCGGCGACGCGCCGAGCGAAATTCATCTCGTGCGTGACGATAATCATCGTCATCTTTTCCTCCGCCAACCGCTGAATCGTTTTCAACACTTCGCCCGTCAATTCGGGATCCAGTGCCGACGTCGGTTCGTCAAACAACATAATATCCGGTTCCATCATCAGTGCACGGGCAATCGCGACCCGCTGCTTTTGCCCGCCCGACAAGCGACTCGGATAGACGTCCCGTTTCGCATACAGTCCGACCCGCTCCAACTGCGCTTCCGCGCGCGGCAATATTTCCGCCGGATCGTGTCCCTGCACGACCTGCGGGGCAATCATCAGATTCTCGAGAACCGTCATATGAGGAAACAGATTGAATTGCTGAAACACCATTCCCATTTTCCCGCAGATTCGACGCAATGTCGCCGCATCGGCATAGCGGCTGCCCGTCGGCGTGTCCTGCGCCAATATCTCTCCGTCCACGGAAATCGTACCTCGATCAATGGTTTCCAAGTGGCATAAACAGCGCAAAAACGTGCTTTTCCCGCTGCCCGACGGTCCGATGATCGAAGTCACCCCGCCCCGCTCACGAACGAGACTGCAACCGCGCAACACTTCGCCCGCGCCGAATGATTTGTGAATGTCATGCATCTCAATACAAGCCATGGCGCCTCCTACTCCTCATACACCGCATAATGCCGCTCGAGCCGCGTCAAAATACGCGTCAGGATAAATGTACAGAATAAATAAATCACACCGGCAACGAAAAATGCCGTCGTATCGAAATCACGCTGAACGACGCTGCGCGTCATCCGCATGAGATCATTCATCGCCAACACATACACCAACGAGGTATCTTTGAGCAACGTGATGGTTTCATTACCGACCGGCGCCAACACCCGCTTGACGACCTGCGGCAACACGACATGCCGCATCGTCTGTCCGTACGTCATACCGAGCACCTTTGCTCCTTCATACTGACCGCGAGAAATAGACTGAATCCCGCCACGGAAGATTTCCGCAAAATATGCCGCATAGTTCGCGACGAACGCAATCATCGCCGCCGTAAAGTCACCGAACTGAATTTCCACGCCCGGCAGCAACGGCAATCCGTAATAGATGAACAGAATCTGCAACATCAGCGGCGTACCGCGCATGACATAAATATACGTCGCGACCGCATGGCGCACCGCCCGCCACCGGCCGAGGCGAAGAATCGCCAACAGTACGCCCAGCGGTAACGATAACACAATCGTCAGAAAAAATATTTCTCCCGTTATCTCCAACCCCGACAACAACGTCGGGGTAATGGATACGATATACTCCATCAAGGTTGCTTAACCCCCTCATTGCTTGTGATTCATTACGTCACGGCCGAACCACTTATCGCCGAGTGCCGCCCCCGTACCGTCCGTACGGATTTCGGCAATCGCCTTGTCAATCGCCTGTTTCAACTTAGCATTATCCTTGCGCATACCCACGCCGTACTCTTCCGTCGCCAATATCTCCGGCAACTCCTTGAATACGCCCGGCTTCTTCGTCATGTAGTAACGCCCCACGACGCCGTCCACCAACACCGCATCCACACGGCCGATCTCCAAATCCATCAACGCATCCGTGTACACGCCGTACAAACGCAACTCCTTAAACGACTTTTGCAAATCCGGCAACTTGACCAGCGCATCGATCCCCGTACCGCCTTCCTGCGTCGCGACCGTCATGCCGCTCAGATCGTTAATCGAGCCGATATCGTTACGATCGGCCAACGTCACGATAATCTGATCGTTATACATGTACGTTTCCGAGAAAAGAATTTTTTCCGCCCGCTGCGGCGTGATCGTCAAGCCGTTCCAAAGCAAATCCACCCGCTTGGCGGCGAGCTCCGCTTCTTTCGTTGACCAGTCGATGGGTTTAAACTCCATCTCAATCCCCGCCCGTTTACCGATCTCTTTCGCCAACTCGATATCAAATCCCGTCAACGTACCGTTTTCATCGCGGAACCCCATCGGCGGGAAATTATCGTCAAGCCCGACCACTACTTTTTTCGGCAACTCCTTCGGCCCGGCATCACCGCTGCCGCCGCAACCGGCCAATACACCGATAACACCCAATCCGAGCAATGCGGTCACCGCTAACTTCTTCCAATTCATTGATCCGACCTCCTGTTCGTTTCACTCCGGCACCGTATCGTCCGCAGACATACATGCCGCTGTTTCCGTTGATGGATATCATTATACTTTATCTTGGTAAAAAAGTAAAGGGCTAAATTATTTTATTTTTTCTCCGTCCGTTTTCCCGATAGTATATGCCGTTGCATTTGTGCTGTGCGCCGCCTTCGGCAATGGTGCCGCGGCCGTGGATGCCGCAGTTCCCGCACCGTGTGTCATGACGCTCGTATGGACCAGCCCCGGATTGGTCAGCGACAAAACCAAACGCGCCACATGATCCATGACGCATTACGCTTAAAACCGGCGCCGTACGACGTTGCCGTACTCAACGACGAACGCAGCCACCACCACGCACCGGCAGCACGACGACGCAAAACGGACAAAAGCATACAGTTGCAAGACATCAAAACGATACTGAATACATCGACAACAAAACGACGCACGAATGTCTCCGTGCGTCGTTTATATTTTCGTATTGATATCGCTTTCAAAGGATCAGGAGGCCCACGCTTGGCGAATCAGTGCCACTACGAGATACCCCCACACTCCGATGGCGATGACGACTTTCGTGCCGGTGCCGATCAGCTGACCGAGGGCGGCACTCCATGCGACTTCCCGTGCTCGGCGCAGGTCACGCCGTTCTTGCCAAACACTGATAAAGGCGCCGAGAAATACCCCCGCCAACAGACCGATGAACGATCCCGCCACCGGGATCACAAAGGTACCGACGATCCCGCCGATAATCCCGCCGCCGACCGTCCACAGGCGGGTACGCCAACTTGCCCGCGCGCGCCCCGCGCCGATCATGCCGGCCACGGCTTCGATCACTTCACCGGCGAGCAATGCGCCGACCAGCCATGCCGTTTCCAAGCTGCTCATCCACGCAAAATCCGTCAGCCAGCCGAAGAGCGGCAGCACAATCATCATGGCATAGTTGCCGGGCAGACCCGCCGCCGTTCCCAGCAGACAGATCAGCACCAATATGACCGCCACGCATGCCAACAGTACGCTCATCGTGAAATCCGTTCCAATTCGTCGTCGGCAATGTCCGTTCGGTATTGCATGCCTTCAAAGTGAATGCATTCGAGTGCTTCATAGGCCGCCTGTTTGGCGGTCGCCATGTCGTCACGTACGGCGACGACGTTGAGTACCCGCCCGCCGTCCGTGCAATACGAGCCGTCAATGTAGCGTGTCGCCGCATGGCACACGCGGACGTCCGGCATGGCCGCCGCATCGTCAATACCCGTAATCCGATCGCCCTTGTATACTTGCTGCGGATAGCCGAAGGAGGCCGCCACCAGGCAGACTGCCGCCCGCTTGCTCCATGTCAGTTTGACGTCGGCCAAATGCCCGTCCATGATTTGCTGCAATACTTCGCCCAAATCATTGTCCATGAGCGCGAGCAGTACCTGTGCTTCGGGATCGCCGAAGCGGCAGTTAAATTCGACCACTTTCGGCCCTTCCGCCGTCAGCATCAATCCCGCATACAGTACGCCGCGGAAGGGGCAGCCTTCCTCAACCAGCGCCTTGGCGGTCGGTTTCAAAATTGTTTCCACCGCCGCTTCGTATTCTTCTTTACTCATCCGGACCGGTGCAATCGATCCCATACCGCCGGTATTGGGGCCTTGGTTTTGATCGCCGAGCCGCTTGTAATCCTGTGCGGGAATCATCGGTACGACCGTTTCGCCGTCTACAAATGCCAACAGGCTGACTTCGCGACCTTCCATGAATTCTTCAATCACGATCGTCTGTCCGGCGCTGCCGAATTTGCGGTCACGCAGGATCAGATCGATAGCCGCCTGTGCTTCCGCATTGTCTTTGGCGATAATCACGCCTTTGCCCTGTGCCAATCCGTCCGCCTTGACGACAAAGGGAGCCGGTTTGCGGACCAAGTATGTCTTGGCACGACCGGGATTGGTAAACGAGGCAAATCCCGCTGTCGGGATATGGTATTTTTTCATCAATTCCTTGGCAAAAACCTTGGAACTTTCAATCCGTGCCGCCGCCTGTGTCGGCCCAAACGCCGGAATGCCCCGTGCCGTCAGCACATCGACAATCCCCGCCACCAACGGCGCTTCATTGCCGATGATGACCAGATCCGGGGACTGACCTGCGATGATGTCCGCCAATTCTTCCGCGTCCGTCCATGTCACGGGCAAGCTGTCCGCCGCATCGTGCATGCCGTATCCGCCCGGGATGACGACAATCTCATCGACCGCTCGACTCTGCTTTAATTTTAATGCCAAGGCATGTTCACGACCGCCGCCGCCGATTAGTACTACTTTCATGTCACTGCCTGTCCTTTCCGTAATCAACCGTGCCGGAAGTGCCGCCGCCCGGTGCATACCATGGCGATGCCCGCCGCATTTGCCGCTTCAATCGATTCGGCATCGCGAATCGACCCGCCCGGCTGAATGATGGCGGTAATACCCGCGGCCGCCGCCGCTTCGACGGTATCTCCGAAGGGGAAGAACGCATCCGATGCCAACGCCGCGCCTCGGGCCGCTTCTCCCGCCGCTTGCAAGGCGATTTGCGCCGCACCGACACGGTTCATCTGTCCCGCGCCGATACCGAGCGTCGCTTCCGCATTGCTGACTACAATCGCATTGGACTTCACGTGACGAACGACCGTCCACGCCAAGCGCAATGCCGCATATTCCGCTTCTGTCGGTGCCCGATGCGTGACGACTTCCCATGTCGATTCATCGTCTTCTTCGGCATCTGTTTCCTGCACCAATAATCCCCCGGATACGGTCTTGAGCTGGTACCGATCCGCCGGCGGTGTCGCTTCCAGCAAACGCAGATTTTTCTTTTCGCTGAGAAGCGCCCGCGCGTCGTCGGTAAACTGCGGTGCAATGATGACTTCAAAGAAGATCGGGCGCATCCGCTGTGCGGCTGCCAGATCTACAACGGTATTGCATGCGACAATCCCGCCGTATGCCGATACGTCATCCGCGGCAAAAGCGCGCGCAAAGGCTTCTTCCGCTGTCGCACCCAACGCCGTTCCGCAGGGGTTCGTATGTTTAATAATAGCACAACCGACCCCCGACAGTGAAGAGGCAAGTTGCCATGCCGCGTCGGTGTCGGCCAAGTTGTTGTAAGATAAGGATTTGCCGTGCAGTTGACGGGCATATGCCAAGCCGCCCGTTGCCTGCGTATCGCGATAAAAGGCCGCGCGTTGATGCGGGTTTTCGCCGTAGCGCAAAATCTCCTGCCGTTCGTATCGCGGTGCCCATACAGCGGGAAATTCTTCGTTCGGCTCCGCTTCTCCTGCCAAGTAGGCCGCAATGCGCGCGTCATAATCGGCGGTATGCACAAAGGCAGCCCGTGCCAAATCGAAACGATACGCTTCATCGACCGTATCGTCCTGCAAGCGGCGAATACATTCCGCATACTGAGTCGGCGATGTCAGGATACTGACACCCGCATAGTTTTTCGCGGCCGCTCGCACCATCGTCGGCCCGCCGATGTCGATCTGCTCGATGGCCTCCGCTCGCGTAACGCCCGGCCGGGCGATCGTTTCCGCAAACGGATACAGGTTTACCGCCACAAGATCAATCGGCACAATGCCCCGTGTCGCCAGTGTCGCCATATCGTCAGCGACATCGCGCCGCGCCAAAATGCCCGCATGAATCATCGGATGCAGAGTCTTGACCCGTCCGCCGAGCATCTCCGGCGATGCCGTTACCGCATCGACCCCGACGGCGTCAATGCCCGCCGCCTGCAATGCCTGCAACGTGCCGCCCGTGGAGACAAGTTCCCAGCCCAGCGCCGTCAATGCCCGTGCCAATTCGATCAGGCCCGTTTTATCCGCTACGCTCAATAATGCCCGCCGTTTCATAGTTCCTCCTTATGCATGCCGACGATCCGCTCGCCTTGCCAACGCAGTTCACCGCGACAATACGCCGCCACCGCTCGGACATAGGTCGGATGCTCGACCGACAAAATCCGCTCACTCAAACTGTCTTCCGTATCGTCATCGTACACGGCGACCGCCGTCTGTGCAACGATCGGCCCCGTATCCATGCCGGCGTCAATGAAATGCACCGTACAACCGGACACTTTGACTCCCGCCGCCAACGCCTGTGCCTGCGCCCGCAGTCCGGGGAACGACGGCAGCAGCGACGGGTGAATATTCAAAATACGCCGCCGATACGCGCCCAGCAGCAACGCGCCGATAAGACGCATATATCCCGCCAGACATACCAAGTCCGCCGCCGCTTCCGACAGCAGTCGTAATAAATGACTTTCATAGTCCACTTTATTGGCGAAATTCTTCGGATCGATCCCGACGGCGCGGATCCCGTAATGCTCCGCTTTCGCCAGCACGGGAGCATCGGGACAATCGCTCAACACGAGTACGACCTCCCCGTCAATCTCGCCGTCACGACACGCTCGGATAATCGCTTCCGCATTGGACCCGCGTCCGGACGCGAAAATGGCAATCCGTTTCATGCGATCCCTCCGATGTCGACGGTACCGCTGTCCGTTACCCGTCCGACCGTGTAGACCGCTTCTCCGCGTGCCGTCAAATCCGCCGCGATCCGATCGGCTTCATCGGGCGATGCAATCAGCAGCATACCCAGTCCCATATTGAAAGTACGATACATTTCCCGCCGTGTCACATTGCCCCATGACGCCAGCAACGGGAAAATCGGCGGCATCGGATAGCTGTCGGGGTCGATGCTGACACCGAGTCCGTCCGGCAGTACCCGCGGAATATTATCATAAAAGCCGCCGCCCGTAATATGAACGATCCCTTTCACCGCAAACCGTTCAAACAACGGCGCCACCGCCTGGACATACAACCGTGTCGGTGTCAGCAGGGCATCGCCGAGCGGCGCGCCCAAGTCGCCGTATTCCCGTGTCAAGTCAAGATGCTCGCGAGCAATGATTTCCCGCACCAGCGAGTAGCCGTTGGAATGGACGCCCGACGACGGCAACCCCAACACGACATCACCGACGGCAATCGTTTCTCCCGTAATCACGCGATCCCGTGGCACGGCCCCGACCGCAAAACCGGCCAAGTCGTAATCTCCCGCCGCGTAAAATCCCGCCATCTCCGCGGTTTCTCCGCCGAGCAGCGCACAGCCCGATTCACGGCACGCGGCGGCGACCCCTTTGACGATCGCGGCAATCTGCTCCGGCTGCAACTCGCCCGTGGCAATATAGTCAAGGAAAAACAGCGGTGTCGCGCCCTGCACGAGGATATCGTTCACCGACATCGCCACGCAGTCCTGCCCGATGGTATCATGCCGCTGCAAGTCAATCGCTAGACGCAACTTCGTGCCGACACCGTCCGTACCGGCGACCAGCACCGTATCGGGATGCCCGCAGGCCGCCAGAGAAAACAATCCCCCGAATCCGCCGACATCACCCAACACGCCGTCGGTATATGTCGCCCGCACACTGTCTTTCATCAGTGCTACGGCGCGGTTGCCCGCATCGATATTGACCCCCGCCGCCGCGTATGTCAACGCTTCTTTCGTCATTTGCTCTCCTCCTTCGGTATCGGCGTACGATATTCGCCGTCAAAACAGGCAAAACTGATTTCTTCCGTCGGCACTTCACGCAGCGACCGTGCCAGTCCGTCCTGCGACAGGAAATGCAACCGATCCGCGCCGATCGCCTCGCAAATTTCTTCCGGCGAATGCGTCACCGCAATCAACTTTTCATTTTGTGAAAAGTCCGTACCGAAGTACGACGGATATTTAACCGGCGGCGAAGTGATGACCATATTGACCTCGGCGGCCCCCGCTTCCCGCAATAATTTTACGATAATCCGGCTCGTCGTACCGCGCACGATGGAATCGTCCACCACGATCAGACGCTTGCCGCGAATATTTTGTGCCACGGGATTGAGTTTCATTCGTACCGACCGTTCCCGCATTTCCTGTGTCGGCTGGATAAACGTCCGTCCCATGTACCGGTTTTTAACGAACCCTTCCGTATACGGGATCCCCGATGCGCGGGCATACCCGATCGCCGCCACCGTACCCGAGTCGGGTACGCTCATCACCAGATCTCCGGTAAAGCCGCATTCCTGCCAAAGAATTTCCCCCATGCGCAAGCGGGCCTCATAAACGGACAACCCGTCAATCACCGAGTCGGGACGGGCGAAGTAGACATATTCAAACACGCTGCGTGCCAGTTGCCGTCCCGTCGCCGGTGTCGTAAAGGACAAATATGTCGGCCCGTCGGCATCGATACGCACCATCTCTCCGGCCCGGACATCGTGCAAATGCGTCGCTCCGATGGCATCGAGTGCGCACGTTTCCGAGGCAATCACCCAGCCGCCCGTTGCCGTACGCCCCACGCAGAGCGGTCGATACGCTTGCGGGTCACGCACGCCGTACAAGGTATCTTTCGTCATGACGACCATCGAATACGCCCCGTCCAATTCCTTGAACACGGCCTGTAGCCGGGCCGTCATATCCTCACCTTCCGCCCGTGCCAGCAAGTGCAATACGATTTCCGCATCGGTCATTGTACGGAAAATCGCACCGTGGGTGATCAAACGCTCACGTAAAATCTCCGCATTGACGATGGCGCCGTTAATCGCGACACTGATTTCACCGATTCCCGTGCGCCCCTGTATCGGCTGCACGCAATCCGCCGCCACGACATCCGGCGAGGCGTAGAGAACATGACCGATCCCCAAGTGCGCCTCTCCCGACGGCAATTGCGGAAATACATCCATCACCAGACCCGTACCGCTCTTCGTCACCAGACGCTGACCGTCCGAGCACGTCATCCCCGCGCCTTCCTGTCCGCGGTGCTGCAACGCGAACAATCCGTAATACATCGTCTCCGCGATCCGCGCCTGCGGATCATACACTCCGAATACGCCGCACTCTTCACGCGGCCGATCCCATATTACATCATATGCCATTTTTTGGCGCCCCCATTTCATCCTTCATCGGTGTTTACATAAAAACGCGAGAACAAAACCGCTCCCGACGGTTTCGTCCCCGCATCGTGTTTCAGTCGGCGCGTCCCGTCAACCGCTGTAACATTTCATGATACGCTTCTTCGACATGCCCCAAGTCGCGACGGAAACGATCCTTGTCCAGTTTTTCCAAGGTATCGGCATCCCAGAAACGGCATGTATCCGGCGAGATTTCATCTCCCAACAAAATCGCCCCGCTGCTGTCTTTCCCGAATTCCAATTTGAAATCGACAAGAATGACCTTTTTCGTCAGCAAAAACTTCGACAAGACATCGTTGACACGGAACGCCAAGCGCGTAATCGTGTCCAGCTCTTCGTCCGTCGCCAATCCCAACGCCGTGATGTGCGAACGGTCGATCATCGGATCGTCGAGCGCATCGTCCTTCAGGCAAAACTCAATCGTCGGATGCGCGAGCATTTCGCCTTCCTTACGGCCGTACCGTTTCGCCATGGAACCGGCGCAACGGTTACGCACGATCACTTCCAACGGGATAATCTGCAACTTTTTCACGCGCTGATCGCGATCGCCTTCCCGTGCGATGAAATGCGTCGGCACGCCCGCTTCGCTCAGCATCGTGAAGAAAAACGACGTAATTTTATTATTCAGTACGCCTTTATCCGCAATCGTGCCTTTTTTCGCTCCGTTGAATGCCGTCGCGTCGTCTTTGTAATGTACGATGACTTCGTCGTCGGAATCCGTCAAAAATACTTGTTTCGCCTTACCTTCATACCACATCTTACCTGCCATGATTGTCGCTCCCTTTTCGCTTATTTCGTCCGCTGCCGCTGCAATTCGGCATCTTTGCGGGCCACATTTTCCGCTTGCTCCGTGCGATACGCATGGAATCGCTCCGCCAACTGTGCGTCATGCGTCGCACCGATCTGCACCGCCAGCAACGCCGCATTTTTCGCGCCGCCGATCGCCACCGTTGCCACCGGCATCCCGCTCGGCATCTGCACGATGGCCAACAGGGCGTCCAAACCGCCCAAACTTGCCGCCAACGGCACCCCGATCACGGGTTTTTCCGTCAGACTCGCCACCACGCCCGGCAGATGCGCCGCCGCGCCGGCACCGGCGATAAACACCTCCGTACCTTGCGCCTCCTGTTCCGCCACAAATGCCCGCAACTTCTCCGGCGTCCGGTGGGCGGACGCGATCGTTACCGCCGGCTCAATGCCGAACTCCTGCAACAGATCGACCCCTTTACGCATGACATCCCAGTCGGAGTCACTGCCCATAATCACCGCTACTTGCATATCATCACTCCTGTTCCGCTCCGCCCGAATTATTCATTCAGGAAGATATACCGAGCGACAATCAGCACCGCCAATACATACACGATCGGGTGTACGTCCTTGGCCTTGCCCGTCGCCACCTTCAACAACGGATACGCCACCAGTCCGGCGGAAATCCCGTTGGCAATACTGTACGTAAACGGCATCAGGACAATCGTCATGAATGCCGGGAATACTTCCGTAAAATCGGAAAAATCGATCTGCTGAATCCCGCCGAGCATCAACGCCCCGACCAGAATCAACGCCTGACTGGTCGCCGTATCGGGGATCAACATCATCACCGGTGCCAAGAACAGACTGGCGAGGAAACACAACCCGCAGACCACCGCCGTCAATCCGGTCCGACCGCCCGCGCCGACACCGGCCGCGCTTTCGACAAATGCCGTAACCGTCGGTGCCCCGAGCAACGCGCCGAAAGATACCCCCGTCGCATCCACGAACAACGCCCGTCCCATACCGGGGAACTTACCCGTCTTGGGATCGACCAGCCCCGCTTTCGTCGCAGTTCCGATCATCGTTCCCATCGAGTCGAACAATTCCACAAACGTAAACGTCAAAATAATCGTGACCAGCCCCATATGCACCGCGCCCATGATATCGAGCTGCAAGAATGCATTATGACTGAAATCGGGCCACATGAACGGCGTGAAATTTTCCGGCACCTTCGCCACGCCCACGATATGCGCGAGCGCCGACGTCACGAGAATCCCGATCAGGATCGAACCGTTCACGTTCCGCGCCATCAACAACGCCGTAAAGAAAAGTCCGAACAATGTCAGCAGATGCTTCGGATTATCCAATGCCCCGAGTGCGAGCAGCGTATCATTGGCGCCCGCGACATAATGACCACCGGCCGCCACCGTTTCGCCCAAGGCCTGCGGCGACAACGACAGCACCACGGCCAACAGCCCGCTCATCTTGAGTCCGATGATCGTAATGAAAAGTCCGATCCCGACCGTGATGGCGGCCTTGATCGATTGAGGAATTCCCTCCAAAATCATCTGCCGCACATGTGTCGCCGTCAACAGGATGAACACCAAGCCGGAAATAAATACCGCGCCCAATGCCGTCTGCCAGGTAACCCCCATTCCCAAGACAACGGTGAATGCGTAAAATGCCAGCAAGCCGACCCCCGGCGCCAAACAAATCGGATAATTGACCAACACGCCCATCGCGATCGTGATCAACCCCGACGCCACGCACGTCGCAATCAGCACGGCGTTTTTATCCATCCCCGCCGCGCTCATGACACTCGGTGCTACAAACAGAATGTACGCCATCGTAATAAAGGTCGTCAGTCCGGCCATGATTTCCGTCCGTACATTCGTTCCCCGTTCGCGCAATGCAAACCATCGTTCCAACATCTTATCCTTCTTTCCGCCGGCGACATCCGTTCATGCGGTATCGCGGCTGTTTGATTACTTTTATTGTATCGGCAAGCGAGAAAAATGTCAATAAAAAACTCGAAAGATGATCAAGTTTATTTTTATATCGTTCGCCATATACCGAACATTTACCAACGTGAGGCGATTTCTTCCGTCGTCCGGCAAACCTGCAGCATCTCCCGCTCCGCCGCCGGGAAAAATCCCGCCGCGATGAGATCGTCCAACAAGCGCCGCATACCGTCATAACACCCTGCCACATTATGCATGAAGACCGGCCCTTCAATCAATCCCAAGTGCCGCCACGACAAGACCTCGATGATTTCTTCGAGCGTGCCGACCCCGCCGGGCAATGCCACGAATACGTCCGCCTCGGCGATCATGCGTGCCTTGCGTTCGTGCATCGTATCCACAATGACCAATTCGTCCAACCCCGCATGCGCCTGCTCGCGATCCACGAGAAAACGCGGCATCACGCCGAACGTACGACCGCCGTACGCCTGTACCGTATCCGCCACAATTCCCATTAAACCGATCTTGCCGCCGCCGAAAACCAAGGTATGGCCGCCTTCGCCGATGGCGCGTCCCATCGCTCGTGCGGCCTCGGCATAGACGGCGTCCGTTCCGACCCGCGATCCGCAATACACCGCGATCCGTTTCATGCGCCCGCCTCCACGGCCACGATGTCAACTTCCACCGCCGCCCCTTTCGGGAGTGCCGCTACCTCGACCGCACTGCGCGCCGGCCGATGCATGCCGAAAAAGGCCGCATACGCCTCGTTCAACGCCGCGAACCGCCCCATATCCGTCACATACAACGTCACCTTGACCGTATCCGTACGCGCCAGTCCCGCCGCCACGAGTATCGCCTCGGCATTTCTCAACGCTTGCGTCAACTGATCGGTATCCGTTGTCGCCAATATCCCCGTCTCGGGATCGATCCCCAACTGTCCGGACACATACACCGTATGTCCGGCACGTACCCCCTGTGCATACGGCCCGATCGCCGCCGGTGCCGCTGTCGTCGTCAATTCATTCATACGTCCGTCCTTTCCCGCCGGCACATTGTCCGGTCGCGCCGTTCCGTTTCCGGCACGGCCTGATCTCTCTGCATATTCATCTTACCCGTTTATCTGCTCTCTTGCAAACACTATATAAAAAAGGTAATATAATAGAGAAAGATTTTATTTTATGAAAGAATTAATTTTACATCCTACGTTTGTGTAACTTTTACATAAACAGTACCGATTGACGAATTGTTTTCAGGAGGAGTTATGAAACGCAAACTGACCGGGAAAGGTGTCCGCGTACGGGACAATATGGTACGCGAAACCGCCCAAATTATTCGAGAAGAAGGATTCAAACATGCAACCGTACGAGCGATTGCCGACCGTGCCAAGGTCAATATCGCCTCGATTCGCTACTACTTCGGTTCCAAAGACCAACTCATCGGCGAAGCCATCGAATACTTGATGAACGACTTCGAACATATGGTGCAGCGACTGGAAGCCCCGGGAGATACGCCCGAGGAACGGCTGTATTCGTTTATTTGCGCCTACTTCCAAATGGCCAATATGTATCCCGCATTGTATCGCTCGATCGCCTTTGCCGGCCCCGATGCGAACGAAAATACCTACTTCATCTACATTCATCTGTTGCACAGCCGTTGCTGGGCGCCCGTCATGGCCAATATCGCCGAATATACGGGCATCAAGGATGAATCCGTACTGGAAATCAAAACGCTCCAGCTCTTTTCGGCATTGGAGTACCCGCTGATTCTCCATGCCAACGATACGGGGATCGATTCGTTGCGCCATATTGACAATGCGCGTATCGACACCTATATTCAAACTCTGCTCGACGGGTTGCCGCCAAGGAAACAGGCATGACGCGCCGACGACGTATCGCCGCAGGGGTAGCCGTATTGCTGCTGGCCCTCGGCGGCGCCACCGCGACGGCACGGGATATTTACGCCCCTGACGGCACGTACTACTACGATGACGGCGAGGGCAATATCTACGGCCCTGACGGCACGTACTACGATGACGGTGAAGGCAATATCTACGGCCCCGACGGTATGTATTACTATGACGGCGAGGGCAACATCTACGGCCCCGACGGTACGTACTACGACGACGGCGAAGGCACGATCTACGGGCCTGACGGCATTTGGTATTACAATGAATGAATCCGTCCGTGAGCGGATGGCAACACAAAAGACGACCGAATCACTTCGGTCGTCTTTTTATGATCTTCATCGCATTACTTGGCCGCGATACCTTCTTCTTTCAGTACACGGGCACACCGAGCGCACACCGTCGGATGTGCGGCATCCGTGCCGACACTCGTGCTGTGTGTCCAGCAGCGTTCACACTTCGGTGCGGTGCTCGCCGCCACCTCTGCGCGCAACTCCGTTCCCTCTTCTTCCGTCAAGGTCACTTCCGACACGATGAAGAACGCCGCCAAATCGTCCTGCATCGCCGCCAATTCCCGATACGTTTCGCCGCCCGCATAAAGATGTACCGCCGCATCGAGCGGATGGCCGATCACCTTGTCGCGACGCGCCGTTTCAAGCGCCCGCAACACTTCCGACCGCCACGCCAGACGCTGTTTCCACCGCGCACTGAGCACCGCGTCGGCATATGCCGGTTGTGCCGCCGGAAAATCCGTCAAATGAACCGACTCCGCCTTGTCCGCTTCCGGCAACGCCTGCCATACTTCTTCCGCCGTAAAACACAGGATCGGCGCAATCAGTCGCACCAGTACCAGCAATATCTCCCGCAATACCGTCTGCGCCGCCCGCCGTGTCAGCGAATCGGCCGCCTCGGTATACAGGCGGTCTTTGGCAATATCCAGATAAATCGCCGACAAATCCACCGTGCAGAAATTATGCAACGTATGGTACACGACATGGAACTCATACTGATCATACGCCTTCGCCACGTCCGCCCGCACTTCTTCCAAGCGCGACAACGCCCAACGGTCAATCTCTTCCAACTGCGCATACGGCACCGCATCCGTCGCCGCATCGAAATCGGAAATATTGCCGAGCAGGAAGCGGAACGTATTGCGGATCTTGCGGTACACGTCGCTCATCTGCTTTAAGATCTCCGGCGAAATGCGTACATCGCCGCGATAATCCGCACTCGATACCCACAGACGCATGACATCGGCGCCGAACTGACTGATAATATCCTGCGGCGCGACTGTATTGCCGAGCGACTTGCTCATCTTCCGGCCCTCGCCGTCCATCGTAAACCCGTGCGTCAAGATCGCCTTGTACGGCGCGTGTCCGTTGACCGCCACCGACGTCAGCAGCGACGACTGGAACCAACCGCGATGCTGGTCGCTGCCTTCCAAGTACAGATCGGCCGGATACCCCTGCTCCGGATCGTCCTCGAGCACACCGCTCCACGTCGAACCGGAATCGAACCATACGTCCATAATATCCGTTTCCTTGGTGAACGAATCGCCGCCGCAATCCGGACAGGTAAATCCGTCCGGCAACAACTCCCGTTCACTGTACTTCCACCAGGCATCGCTGCCTTCGATCGCGACCTTTTTCTGTACCGCCTCGATCGTCGCGTCATTGACCACGTGCTTGCCGCAACCGTCACAGTAGAAAATCGGAATCGGCACGCCCCACGACCGCTGCCGCGAGATACACCAATCCTGCCGATCCGCGACCATGCCGTACATCCGATTGCGACCCCATTCCGGGATAAACCGCGTCGCATCGACCGCTCGCAACGCTTCGTCGCGATACGTTTTGACCGAGGCGAACCACTGCTCCGTCGCCCGATAGATGACCGGATTCTTACTGCGCCAGCAATGGGCATATTGGTGATGAATCGTCTTTTTGCCGAGTAAACGATCTCCCGCCGCCAACAACTTCAGTACCGCCACATCGGCATCATCGAGCACGTTCTTCCCGACCAGATCGGGGCCCGCTTCCGCCGTCAACAAGCCTTTATCGTCCACCGGGCAAGTGATCGGCACATTGCCGTACCGCATGCAGACCTCAAAGTCTTCCATCCCGTGTCCGGGCGCCGTGTGCACGCAACCCGTACCGGCTTCCAACGTAACGTGATCACCCAGCAGCACCGGTACGACCCGATCCGCATACAACGGGTGACGGAACGTCATCAACTCAAGCTCGCTCCCCTTCATCACCTGCGGCAATACCGTATACGACTCGACCTTGCACTCCGCCAACGCCGTTTCGACCAATTCGCGCGCCATGAGATAATACTCCGCGCCGACCTGCACCCAGACATACTCCAGCTCCGGATTGACGCAGATCGCCTGGTTCGCCGGAATCGTCCACGGCGTCGTCGTCCAGATCACGGCAAACGCCTGATCCGCCGCCACGCCCTCGGGCAAATGCCCCTTCGTATCGACCGCGGCAAACTTGACATAAATCGACAGCGACTTTTTATCCGCATACTCGATTTCCGCCTCCGCCAATGCCGTTTCACAGACAGGACACCAGTACACCGCCTTTTTCCCTTTATAGATGTACCCCTTCTTCGCCATTTCGCCGAACACGCCGATTTGCTTCGTTTCCAACTTCGGATCATACGTCACGTACGGATGATCCCAATCGCCCGCCACGCCGAAACGGATAAATTCGTTCTTCTGAATTTCGATAAATTCCTTGGCATACTCCAGACACTTGGCCCGCAACTCGAGCGGCGTCATCGCCTCGCGATCCAAGCCCGCATTCTTGATGACCGCATGCTCGATCGGCAACCCGTGCGTATCCCAACCGGGACGGTACGGTACATAGTGCCCGTTCATCGCCTGATACCGCATGATAATATCCTTGATCGTCTTGTTCATCGCATGCCCGATATGCAAGTACCCGTTCGCATACGGCGGGCCGTCATGCAGCACAAACTTCGGTGCGTCCTTGCGCCGTGCCAACCGCTTGTGATACACGTCATGCTTGCGCCAAAATTCCAGCCATGCCGGCTCGCGCTTCGGCAAATTGCCCCGCATCGGGAACTCCGTCTGCGGCAGATGTAACGTTGTCCCGTAATCCATAATGCCTCCTTGCCCTACCTTCGTAGAAATAAAAAAACGCCCCCCGTAAGGGGCGAGAAACTTCCCGCGGTACCACCCTCATGTACGACATGCGTCGCCACTCAGCACGATAACGGCGCGTAACCGGTGCCGCCTTGGCCGCGACACGACTCCCGGGTGATCCGTACCGCACTTGTCGCCTTCGGCTCTCACTGTCCCGAATTCGCTGCCCGACGTTGTTACGATACCGTCCCGTTCTTCGTCATTACCACGAGGATATGGACTGTCCATATCCTCGATAATTGAATACATTATACGGAAAACAAACCCGTTCGTCAAGTAACCCGCCGACATCAAAAAAAGGGAGCGTCGGCCCCCTTTTCCGTCAATCCGCTTTAATCCATACACGATACCCTTTCGCATGACGCTTCACATCCGCATCATAACGGTCATGTCCGTACTGTCCGTCAAGATACCGTTCGATCGCATCTTCCGCATCATCCATACGTGCCGCCAAAGGCCGCGTTCCCGCGGCATAATGCCGGACAATCGAGTCAATCACGTTCCGATCCTGTACTGTCAAGGCACCCGACGCATCGACAAAGGCCGGCGCCGCCGTTACGCTGCCCGTACACATCAACATCACCGCCAAAGCGGCCCATTGCTTTTTCATCTCTATGCTCCCGTACCCTTTCACTTACCGATTATTTCCGCGCCAGCTGCGGCAACACGACGACAATCGCGCCTTCCACCGACGGAGTAATTTCTCCGCGTTGAAAATACACGGCCGGACCGTTCGCACTCAAAAAGAGCTGCGGTCGATACGTCGGATCACCCAACTTCGCATACACCGCCCGGCGGTCAATCGCCAAGCCCTGCCGCTGCATATGGAGCAACTCCCGCAACGTCGCCTGTCGTACCGCTTCGACATCACAGCCCAACGCCGTATACGCGTCGGCTTCATGCCCCGTTTCCTTGTCAAACAACTTCATCTCCGTGCGGGCGATACCGTTCGCCTGATGCGGTGCGATGAGATACGTATCCACCGCCACGCTCAGCAAGCGATCCGTTTCCGCCGCCGTCTTCATCGTCAACGAACCGAACCCCTTCATCTCGCCGGCATCCGGAATCGCATGCACCTGTGCCGTAAATGCATCCGCCGCCGCCGCCAGCTGACGGTTTACCGTCTGTTCCGCCGCCGCATTGGCCCAACCGCTCACCTGTAAATAACTCACCTGCGACGATGCCGCCAGCGCCGCGCCGCCGATTCCCGCAAGCGCCAATGCCAGTGCCAACGTACGTCCTGTTTGATACATATTCATGATGATTCCTCCCTTGTATGCGTCTCCGACACCATCTCCGTCGGGCGCGCCTTATTATACCACGCACCGCCGCCGCTCGACAACCGCCCCCGCTCCGTCATTGACAATCCGCCCCGTTCGTGCTACCGTGGAAAACAAAAAGGACGGACTGTTTCATGTACCTGCTCGAAGACAAAATTCGCCGCGAAGGCACCATTATCGACAATCGGATTCTCAAAGTAGACAGCTTTATCAACCAGCAACTCGACCCCGACATCTACCGTGAAATCGGTGAGCGCATGGCACGTCATTTCGCCGATCGCCGCCCGACGAAAATTCTCACCATCGAAGCCAGCGGCATCGCCGTGGCACTGGCCACCGCCTATGAATTGCATCTGCCCGTGGTCTTTGCCCGCAAGCAAAGTCGCAGCGTCATGAGCGACGAACTGCACCACACCCAGATTCACTCCTACACCAAAGACATCGACTACCACGTCAGCGTCGCCAAAGAATTTCTCCGTGCCGATGAACGCGTACTCATCGTTGACGATTTTCTCGCCCAGGGTGAAGCCGCACTCGGTCTTGCCCGTCTTGTCGAAGACGCCGGCGCGATGGTCGCGGGGATCGGTATCGTCATCGAAAAAAGTTTTCAGCCGGGCGCGGAACGGATCCGCACCGCCGGCTATGACCTTCACTCCCTTGTCCGCATTGCGGCCTTCGCCGACAACCAAGTCGTCTTCGCCGAATGATCCCCCTAACTCACCCGTAACCGCATGACGGCGGCACCGCCGTCGGAAAGGAGAACCCATGACACTCACTGCAACGATTCGTGCCGAAATCGGCAACATCATCACCCACGGCATCGGCATCGTTCTGGCACTCGTCGCCCTCGTCACGGGACTGCTGACCGTCTACGGCAGCGCCCACACCGCGGCTGCCCGTGCCGCCACCTGGATCTACGGCCTGTGCATGATCGCCCTCTACACCGCCAGCACCGTCTACCACAGCGTCTTTGCCCATCCCACATGGCAACGCTTCTGTCGTCGCTTTGACCACGCCGCCATCTACCTCATGATCGCCGGCACCTATACCCCCTTTCTCTGGATCGCACTCGACGCCACCGCCGGACTGTACTGGAGTGTCATTATCTGGAGCATTGCCGCCCTCGGCGTCGTCATGAAACTGATCTTCGCCGCCCGCTTTCAGATTCTCTCCGTTCTCTGCTACCTCGGCATGGGCTGGCTCGCCCTCTGGCTGCTCCCCGACCTGCTTGAAGTCCTTCCTTGGCAAGGACTCCTCTGGCTTGCCCTCGGCGGCCTCTTCTACTCCCTCGGCTGTCTGTTTTACATCGCCAAACACCGCCCCTACGCCCACGTCGTTTGGCACTGCTTCGTACTGGCGGGCAGCATTGCACAATGGTACAGCATCCAATTCTACGTCCTGCCCCAAGGTGCCCTATGACCGACCGTGAAGGCATGCGCCTCGCTCTCGCCGAAGCCGAGCGCGCCTACGCCCAAGGCGAAATTCCCATCGGTGCCGTCATCGTCGCCGACGGGATCGTCGTCGGCCGCGGCTACAACCTGCGCGAAACGCTCCCCGATGCCACCGCCCACGCCGAGCTCATCGCCATCCGCGACGCCTGTCGCAACCTCGGTCGTTGGCGACTCGGCGACGTCACATTGTACGTCACCCTTGAACCCTGCCCCATGTGCGCCGGTGCCATCGTCAATGCCCGAATCGCCCGTCTGGTCTACGGTGCCTTTGACGTCAAAGGCGGCGGCGTGGACAGCCTGTTCAACATCGCCACCCACGACGGACTCAACCACCGCGTCGACGTCCGCTCCGGCGTAGAAGAAACCGCCTGTGCCGAACTACTGCGCCGCTTCTTCCGCGAACGCCGTGCCGCACGCAAATCCACCTCGCCGATTGACGAGCCTGCGGAAAAATGATATGATATGACTGTTCTTGTGGAGAGGTGTCCGAGCTGGCCGAAGGAGCCTGACTCGAAATCAGGTAGGCGGCAACCCCGTCTCGTGGGTTCGAATCCCACCCTCTCCGCCACTGATATACCGACGCCGTACGGCGTTTTTTTATACCCGCATACAAAAAGAGCGATTCATCGGAATCGCTCTTTTTCGTTTCTATCCGTGCCGTTATCCCAACCGGGCCAATACCGCGTCAATCTTCGCACGCAACTCCCGATTATCCGCCTCCAGCGACGCAATGCGTTCCTCGGCGGCATGATTCTTCGCCGTTAAACGGTTAATTTCATCCTGCATCACATAAATGGAACTCATCGGCCCCGCCGCATACTGCGGCAAGCGCGCATCACGAGCCGCCCGCGCGTCGCGATCGGACTTATCGCCGAAACGCCAGCTGATCCCCGCATTCGCCATGACTTCCGAACTGCCGCCGTACGAAATACCCGCATGTACAAGCGTGTCTTCGTTCGAGTAATGTGCCAAGCCGAGTGCGACCGCCTGTTTGCCGCGGTACGTCGATACACCCGCCATGATCTGGCTGCGGTTGTACGGGTCGAAGTCGAGCGGTTTGAGCGCTGCCAGCGCCGCGTTCATCGCATTGCCTTCCCGGCTTTCGTTTTGTACCTCGGAGATCGCTTTACCCTGTTCGCCCACCGTCTTCGTGACGCTGTCGACCGCTTTGGCAACGTCCTTCACTTGCCCGACTGTCGCCGCATCATTGGGCGCCGTACCGGGAGCGAGGTTTTCAATTTTCTTGCCGTTCATGTTGATGCCGTCGCCGTCAATCTTCACGC
>CAMYCX010000015.1 GCA_947254705.1 uncultured Veillonellaceae bacterium | reverse complement strand
TTCTTTGGCTTCATCGGCACGAACGCGTTGGAGCAACGGCAACAGAAAGGCAAGTGTCTTACCGGTGCCGGTGCGGCTGTGCGCCAAGATGTCACGGCCTTTAAAGGCAGGCGGCAGGGCGCGGGTCTGAATGTCGGTCGGCGCGGTGATGCCCGTACGAGCGAGCGCGTCGGTCAGGTCGGAAATCACGCCGAGTGTGTTGAATGTAGTCATGAATACTCCTTTGTATGCACAGATCATTATTGATACTACCTATTATATCACGGGGGTAACTGCGGCTGCATGGCGGGCGGTAGGTTTATGGCGCAGCACGGATAGCGGCGAGATGAATGGCGGATATGGTGAAAGAAATCGTGGACGAGCAATAAAAAATCCCGTACGGGATTTTTGTCTGGCTGTTTGGGGGAACGTTTTTAATGGGGCGGGGTAATTTCTTGCATCTCTTTTGATTGGCGTGCAAGGGAATTTTATTTACTTGATCAGTCGTAATGCCCTTAATAGCGCATAATACCGTGGCGCAAGACAGGAGTGCAGCGTATCTGTGAAGGTATATCCGTGTTGGCGTAAAAACTCTGACTTGCGGCGCCGGTGATCACGCGAATCGTTTGCTCGCTTGCCGGCGCCCTCAATGGTGCTGGGCAAAGAGGCGGGGTAAAACAGCGTTTCGCCGAGAAAATAAGTGTCGATTAATTTCGCACGGTCAAATAATACCCACATATCCGCTTCAAAACGGACGGGAGTGTTAACTTGAAGAAGTGTTTTGGCCGCCGCCAAATTAATGATATAGGCATAGGCACCTGCACCGCGGCACGCATGATATACGGGTATATCGGTACCCACCGTACCGACACGCGCCAGCGGTAACCGCTGACGATACAGAGTAATCACGGTAGGACGAGAGCGGGTAAGGATAAAATCACGACAGCTTGTTAATACTTCTATCGTGGCCTTTTCCGTTTTCTCGATGTCGTCTTCAAAAACAAAGGCGTATTCCTCATTGGCTTCCAACATGGACCGGTATACACCTTGATGACTTAATGCACAGCCAAGTTCCGTGTATGTCAGATCTTTATCGGCACATACGGCGGAACGTTCCTCGGATGATAAATCCGCACCTGCGACGGCGGTGAAAAAGCGAATCGGGGGGGGGGGAGAACAGCGACCCCAATACGTCGCGCATGTGTCGGCGTCGTTCATCTGACTGCGGTAAATTAATAACGTAATAATGTAACGATTTCTGCGTTGTTTTTGCCGGTGAGTTCATGCGGTTTCTCCTTGCTGTGAACATGCGGTGACGATCATTTTCTAGCGACATTTTTAAGGTAATAAATAAAAATACTTATCCTAATTATAGCATGTAAAAAGAATATCAAGTGACGGCCTTTTCGTGAGCGGGATAAATGTTTGTGGCAGATTGTGCCGATCGATATTTCGTCGCAGCGTAAATGACGAAGCATGTCGGCCGCATAGGCGGGCGGTAGGTTCATGGTATAATACAGGCAACAGCGAGGTGAATCATGGACGGACAGGGGATCAGGCAATACGGAGCGGCGACGATCGCGGTGGCGGGCATTCCGGCACTGGCGCAGGCGCTCGGTCTGCCGGCGGGACAGGCGGGAATATTGTATCTCGTGCTGGCGGGCGTCGTCGGCGTGTCGTATCGGTCGGCGGGTTCATACCGGCGGGTGGCGCTCATCCAAACGGCATGCTGGCTGCCGTGGGCGATGACGATACTGGGCGCGATGCTGGTGTGGGATGAGCTCGGTGTGCTGACGATGATGACGGCGGGAGAATACGCTGTCGCCGTTGCGGCGATGGCGGCGGGGTACGGTGTATTGGTCGTAGCGGTCATGGCGGCACTGGCGGCGGACGATCGTCTGACGGGCGCGGCGCGGCGATTGTGGCGACTCGTCGGCACCGTAACCGTTGTGCCGTATGTGACGCCGATCGGTGCGATTTGCGGGGCATGGGCGGCGGCCACGATCAGTGATGCGGTGTTGCAGGGAGAAACCGTGGCGGTCGGCGGCGGGATGGTACTGGCCGCGATGCGGGTGTTGACACCGTTTGTCGCCGCGGTGATGTTCGGCGGTTTGTATTTTATCGGGCGCCCCGGTGACAAGCGGCGGCGTGCGTTGGCGGCGATACTCGGGTTTCTCGTGTATCTTGCGGTGACGGCGGTGACGACTTGGCTCGCGGTGCAGGCGCCTCTTTCTCTTGCCGCGATCGCCGGCGGGTCGATCTGGGAAACGGCGGGTGTCATCGGCGGCGGTTGCCTTGCCGAACGGGTCGGTCGTACGGCGGACGATGGCAGGGCATGACGGCGGGGAACGGTGTTGTGTTTTTGCCCGTTTTAGGCTACAATACATACAGTGTTTCATGGAAAATTAACTGTTGTCGACAGCGCCGATACGTCGGCGTTTGACAGTGAAGCCGTAAAGGAGATTACGATGTGTGGCATTGTAGGATATATCGGACACGGTGATGCGGTCCGTTTTCTGATGGAAGGATTGCGCAAACTCGAGTATCGCGGGTATGATTCCTCGGGGATTGCGTGTTATGATGACGGCGCGATTACGATTTGCAAAAAGGTCGGTCGTCTGGATAATTTGGCGGCGTATATCGAAACGCATCCGATTCACGGATCGGTGGGGATCGGTCATACCCGTTGGGCGACGCATGGCCGTCCGTCCGATGTAAATGCGCATCCGCATGCCGACGGCAGCGGACGTTTTGTCGTGGTACATAACGGGATTATCGAGAACTTTATGGCGCTCAAAAAAGATTTGATCGCCAAGGGACATACATTCCTGTCGGATACCGATACGGAAGTGATCCCGCATCTGTGTGCGGAGTACGATCAAGGCGATTTCCTCGCCACGGTGCGCTATGTATTGCAGATGGTGGAAGGGTCGTATTCTCTGGTGTTTATGGACAGTCATGATCCGTCGCGTCTGATTTGCACCAAGAAGGATAATCCGCTTATTGTCGGTTTGGGGAAAGGCGAAAACTTTATCGCCTCGGATATTCCGGCGATTATTCAGCGTACGCGCGATACCTATATCCTCAATGACGGGGAACTGGCGGTCGTGACGGCGGACGGTGTCGAAGTCATGGACCGGGAAGGTCGGCCGGTCGACAAGAAGGTGTATCGGGTGACGTGGACGGCGGAAGCGGCGGAAAAAGGCGGCTATGAACATTTCATGCTCAAGGAGATCCACGAACAGCCGAAGGCGTTGCGCGATACGATGGCGACACATATCAACAAAGATACGATGTCGGTATATTTTGATGAATTGGGTTGGGAACCGTCGGATTTGGCGGGAATTCATAAAATCCTGATTACCGCTTGCGGTACGGCGTATCATGCGGGATTGGTGGCGAAGTATTATATCGAGCAGTTGGCCCGTATTCCGGTGGAAGTGGAGATCGCGTCCGAGTATCGGTATCGGGATCCGCTCACGGATTCGTCCACGTTCTGCATTACGATCAGTCAGTCGGGAGAGACGATCGACACCTTGGCGGCACTCAAGGAGGCGAAACGGCGCGGGGCGAAGAGTCTGGCGATCACCAATACGGTGGGATCGTCGATTGCCCGTGAGTCGGATGCCGCGGTGTACACCATGGCGGGGCCGGAGATTTCCGTTGCCTCGACAAAGGCGTATACGACACAGCTGGTGGCATTGCTGTTGTTGGCCGTGTACATGGGCCGCTTGAACGGGCATCTGAGCGAAACGGAAGAACGGGCGATCGTAGAAGGATTGCTCACGTTGCCGGACAAGACGAACCGGGTGTTTGAAAGCACGGATGCCATCAAGATGTTCGCCCAACAGTACGGGTTTGTCGAAGACGTATTCTTCCTCGGGCGCTCGATTGACTATGCGGTCGCGATGGAAGGGGCGTTGAAGTTAAAAGAAATTTCGTATATTCACGCGGAAGCGTATGCGGGCGGAGAGCTTAAACACGGTACGTTGGCACTGGTGGTGGCGGGTACGCCGATCATCGCACTGGTTACACAGGATGATGTCCGTGAAAAAATGTACAATAATATGCAGGAAGTGGCGGCGCGTGAGGCGATTATCATCGCGATCGGATACGAAGACGATCCGTTGCTGGAAGCCTCGGCGGATCATGTGATTCGGATTCCGCACGTACATCGCTATGTCGCTCCGATTTTGGCGGTGATTCCGTTGCAGCTGTTGGCGTATTATGCGGCGATCACCCGCGGTACGGATGTGGACAAGCCGCGGAATTTGGCCAAATCCGTGACGGTGGAATAAGGTCAAGGAGGCAGTATGAATACGATATTTTCCGGCATTCAGCCGAGTGGCGATTTGACATTGGGAAATTACTTGGGCGCACTCAAGAATTTTATCCCGTTCCAGGATACGCATGAGTGCTATTATTGCGTGGTCAATCAGCACGCGATTACCGTGCCGCAAGATCCGAAACAGTTGCATGCACGCACGACGGAGTTGGCGGCGATTTATCTGGCGGCGGGACTCGATCCCGCGAAGGCGACGTTATTTGTGCAGTCGGAAGTTCCCGAGCATGCGCTGCTCGGTTGGATTATGATCACGACGTCGTACGTCGGTGAGATGGAACGGATGACACAATACAAGGATAAAGCACGGAAACAGGGCGATTCGATTCCGCTCGGACTGATGACTTATCCGCCGTTGATGGCGGCCGATATCCTGCTGTATCAGACGAATTTGGTGCCGGTCGGTGAAGACCAGCGACAGCATATGGAGATTACCCGCACGTTGGCGGAACGGTTCAACTATCGTTACGGCGAGGTGTTTACGATTCCGGAGATGTGGGTACCGCAAGGCGGCGCACGAGTGATGAGTCTGCAAGAGCCGATGAAGAAGATGAGCAAGTCCGATGACAATCGGACGGCGACGATTTATCTGCTTGACGAAACGGACGATATCGTGCGTAAAATCAAACGGGCGCAGACGGATTCGGACAGCGTGATTCGTTATGATAAGGAACACAAACCGGGCGTGTCCAATTTGCTCAGTATCCACGCCGCGATTTCCGGCCGGACATTTGCCGAGTTGGAGCAGTTGTATGATGGGCAGGGCTACGGCACGTTGAAAAAAGACGTGGCCGATTTGGTCGTGGGCGAATTGGAACCGATTCGCCGTCGGTATCACGAATTGGTCGGCAGTCCGGAGCTGACGCGTATTTTGGATGAAGGACGAGAAAAAGCGCATGCCAAAGCATCCGTCACATATCGTAGGGCGGTAGAAGCGATGGGCTTGTATCGCTGAGCGTGTCGCCGCTATATTACGGGCAGAAATGTAAACCGCACTTCGGTGCGGTTTTTTTGCGTGCAAAATTTTTTTGATCACGCACCTTGCACATTTCGACGGAAAGGGAATATAGAGAGTGAACGCAGGGAGAAAGGAGGTACGATGACACGAGATGATTGGTTACGATTGTTGGTTTGGTTATTGGGAGAGCTGGTGCGACGTTTGTCGGCGGAGTTGGCGGCGCCGCATGCACGGATCCCGATACGGAAATAAGGAGGCGGTATGCGGCTGTTGATCAACCCCGGTCATGCCCCGCGCGGTGTACCCGATCCCGGCGCCGTCGGGGTGGACGGGACGCCGGAATGGGCGGTGGCTGCGGCGATTGGTGAGGCGGCGGCGCAAGCGTGTCGTGATGTGACGGTGTGCGGGGTGTTGCAGTCGGACTCGCTGGCGGAGATCGTGCGCACGGCGATCGAGTTCGGCGCGGACCGATTTTTGTCGGTGCATGCCAACGCGGCGGCGGACAGTCGCGCGGTCGGGGCGGAGATCTACGTTCATCCGGCGGCGAGCGAGGCGGCGCGTGATTGGGCGAATCGGATTGCTCGCGCTGCGGTCGCGGCCGGCGTATCGTGGCGTGATCCGATGCCGCCGTCGCGGGCGGGAGCACGGTACAAGGAAGCGGATTTCTATGTACTGCGCGCCACGCCCATGCCGGCCGTCTTGTTGGAAACGGGATTTTTGACGAATCCGGCAGAGTGTCGATGGCTCCGTACGGAAGGAGCGGCAGTGTGGGCACGGATTATCCGTGCCGCGTGGTGAGATACCGAGTGAGCGGTACCCTTGCGTTCAGGCAGTAAACATACGAAGCGGAAACGGAGGTGAGCGCATGAACACAATGAATATGTCGCGTCGGTTGCAGATCGTCGTGGAATACACGGATGACGCGGGCAAGGAAAAAAGCGGCCGACTGACGTTCGGCAATGTATCGCCGATGGCGACGGACGATCAACTGTATCGTGCGGGTGAGTCACTCGCATTGTTGCAGGAACGAAACATGAAGCATGTCGTCAAGGTGGATACGGTGATGTTGTCACAAAACTGAGAGATGACAGAGAAGAAAAGGAGGTGAAATGATGAAGACATTGCAACTCGTATTTCGTGCGGGCGGCGCCAAGGCGTTGGTGCATATCGCCCATCCGAAACAGGGCGTGTCGGCGCAGATGGCCAAAACGGTCGGCGATAAACTCGCAGCTGACGGTGTATTTCGCAACAAGAAGGGCGTGTACGATCAGTACGAAACGGCACAAATCGTGGAACGGACAGTGACGCCGCTCCGCTAAGAGCAAACGGCTCGACTACGGTCGGGCCGTTTTTTCATGCGTTTTATTCTTTTACTGAATATTTACTGAATAGTGGTATAATAAGAATTATCATACGATTCATCACAGCCCGACAGGGCGGGCGATGTCGTGATGATACCGGCGGTAAATGTCCGCCGCAATGAGGATGTGAAGAGATTTCTTATGAGGAGGAGTACGATGAAGTGGACGAAATGGGTATGCGGTTTGTTGACAGCGGCGATGTTGACCGCAGGTTGCGGCGGACCGGCACCTGCCACGCAGACGGACGGACCGAAAGGGGAATTGGTCGTATATACATCCCAACCGGAGAAGGACATTCAGAAATTAATCGAAGAATATAATCAAGTATATCCGGATGTCAAGGTGGTGACATTCCGCAGCGGTACGGAGGAAGTCATCAGTAAAGTCATGGCGGAAAAGAAGGTCGGCGCGGTGCAGGCGGACGTCTTGCTCGTGGCCGATGTATCGACGTTTGAAGGACTCAAGGGAGAAGGTCTGCTGGCACCGTACGAATCGCCGGAATTGGCGGCGATCGACCCGGCATATGTCGATCCGGGACATACCTATGTCGGTACAAAAGCGATGGCGACAGGAATCATGATCAACACGGACAAGATCGGTCAGCGGCCGCAGTCATTTGCGGACTTGATGTCGCCGGCATATGCGGATCAGATGGTGATGCCGAGTCCGTTGTATTCCGGCGCGGCGGCGTACAATTTGGGCGTGATATTGCAGCAGGAGAATCTCGGCTGGGGTTGGTATGAAGGCTTGCAAGCCAATCGCATCAAAGTGGAAAAAGGAAACGGCGCCGTACAAAAGGCGGTCCAATCGGGTGAAAAAGCCATCGGAATCGTGGTCGATTACTTAGCGCTGCGGGCGAAGGCGGCCGGCGCACCGGTCGATTTTATTTATCCGACGGAAGGCTCGCTCGTCATTACGGAACCGATCGGCATTGTTGCCAATACGCCTCATCGACAAGCGGCGGAATCGTTCGTTGATTTCATTTTATCCAAACGCGGACAGGAAGTCACGGCACAGATCGGCTATACTCCGATTCGTACAGATGTCGCACCGCCGCAAGGCTATCGGTCGGTCGACGAATTGCATGCATTGTCGGCGGATATCGCGAAGATGGTTACCGATCGTGTCGCGGACAAAGACCGGTTTGCCCGTCTGTTTCATTCATAAGGAGAGGACATGAGCAAACAAAGTCGGCGCGTGGCGCTCGGACTTCTGGTCGCGGCGGTGACGGTATGGTGCTTTGTCATGCCGCTCTGGGAGCTGGCGGTCATGAGTGTGACCGCTCCCGACGGGCAATGGACGCTGGCGGCGATGCAGTCGCTGCTGGCAGAAGAACGGACACAGCGCGCGACGTGGAATACGGTATTGATTGCGGTCGTTTCTACCGCCATGGCGATGATCATCGGCCTGTATTTGGCGTGGCTGATTGCGTATACCAATATCCGGCATAAACGGTGGATTACGGCGCTGACGTTGGCGCCGTACGTGATCCCGTCGTACGTCATCGCAATTGCATGGGGCGATTTACTCTCTTTGCACGGCGGGGTCAATCGTATCCTTACCTGGTGCGGTATCGGGCCGGTGGATTTGTATTCACTGTGGGGCATCATCTGGACGATGGGGTGGTGTCATGTACCGCTCGTATTTTTGTTTTCCGTAACGATGTTGCGAAAAATTCCCCGTGAATGGGAGTGGGCGGCGCGGCTGGCGGGATGCGGCCGCGCCCGTTCCTTTTTTGTCATTACGTTGCCGCATATTTTGCCCGCGTTGTTGGGCGGCGGCATGTTGGCGTTTTTGGCGGCGGTGGACAATTTCAGTATCCCGGCGTTGCTCGGTATTTCTTCGGGCGTGCCGGTATTGAGTACATATATTTACGAAAAGGCCATCGGTTTCGGCCCGGACGCGTTTCACGATGCGGCGATCTTGTCGGTTGTTTTGGCGGTATTGGTGCTGGTGGCGGTGTGGGTTCAGCATGTATTGCTGCGGACGAGCCGAATTTCCGACAGCATGTGGGAAGATCGGCAGCCGCGGGTGGAGTTTTGCCCTGCCGTGCGACGTTGCTTTGAAGGGAGCGCGCTGATCGTCCTGGGAACGGGGATGCTGATTCCGTTGTTTGCGTTGTTTATGAATGCGGCAACGAAGTATTACGGTGCCCCGTGGCGTTGGGAAAATATGACGACGGAACATTTTGTGACCGTGTTGACGAATGACGGAATTCGGCGGGCGGCATTTACGAGCGTGGGGTTGGCCGTGTTGACGGCGGTGATCTGTATGTTCATCGGGACATGGGTCGCAGTGCAGCAACGGAACGGACGGCATCCGGCGGTACGTTGGCTTGAGCAGGCGGCTTCGTTGACGTATGCCTTGCCGGGCATTGTGCTGGCGTTGGCGATCATCTTCCATTGGGGTGCCATTCGCGGGGTATACGGTACGGTGCACATCTTGTTGATTGCGTATGTCACGCGGTATCTGATCGTGCAGATCAAGGGCAGTCAGGCGGCATTGGCGAGTATCGCGCCCGCACAGGAAGAGGCGGCGGCGGTCGCGGGAGCATCACGTTCGCAACGGTGGCGGCGGGTGCTGCTGCCGATGATGGCGGCCCAAATGGGAGCGGCGGCGTTTTTCGTTGCCATCTCCGCATCGACCGAATTGACACTGTCGTCTTTGCTCGCCGGCGCGAATGTGCGCACGGTGGGATTGGCGATTTTCGGATTGCAACAGGGCGGCGATTATTCGCTGGCCGATGCCGTGTCCGCGTTGCTGGTGACGGCGATTGCGCTCGGATACTTGCTGTGGCGCGGCATGGACGCACGGCGAAAACACCGCGTGAAGTGAAGAAAGGAACTATATGCAACTGACCATCGAAGGGGTACGGAAAGAATACGGTGATACGACGGCCATCCGTGCCTTGGATCTGACGATTGAAAACGGGGAGTTTTTGGCGATCGTCGGCCCGTCCGGCTGCGGCAAAACGACTTTACTACGCTTGCTCGGCGGGTTTGAGCGTCCCACGGCGGGGCGAATTTTGGCCGACGGCGAAGTCATCGGCGATGCGAACGATACGCGGCCGATTGAGATGCGCAATTGGGGCATGGTCTTTCAGTCCTTTGCGTTGTGGCCGCTCATGACCGTGCGGGAGCATGTGGAGTTTCCGCTGCGTACACGCGGCGTGTCCTCTGAAAAAATACGTATCCGTGCGGCCGAGGTGTTACGGACACTCGGCATCGAGTCGTTGGCGGAACGATATCCGGCGGCGTTGTCGGGCGGACAAAAGCAGCGCGTGGCATTGGCCCGGGCGATTGTCGCCGAGCCGACGGTGCTGCTGATGGACGAGCCGTTATCCGCGTTGGATGCGGAGTTGAAACTGTCCATGCGGGAAGAAATCAAACGGATACATCGACTGACGGGGGCGACCGTGATTTATGTGACCCATGATCAGGAAGAAGCGATGGCGATGGCGGATCGTCTGTTGGTGATGAAAGACGGGGCGGCGGAACAGCTGGATACCCCGGAGGCGGTGTATCATCGGCCGGCGACCCGATTTGCGGCGACATTCGTGGGGAAATATACGTTGGTAGACGGCCGTTGGGAGGGAGATGTGTTTATTCCCGCGGCGGCACCGCAGCTGCGTTGGCGCGGTCGTGTGGCACCGGCATTTCATGCGGACGGAGTATATCCTGTCCGTCCCGATCAATGGGAATGGGCGGCGGACGGCATTGCGGGCGTGGTGCAGCATCGGCAATACTTAGGACGGGAATACAGTTATCGCGTGGCCGTGGGAGATGCGGTTTGGACCGTACGGGCCGCAAAAGGACCGGTGGAGGGCGATCAGGTTTATCTGCACTATCGCGGCGACTGAAAAAGAGTGCCTCAGGCACTCTTTTTTTGATCGGCATAATCTGGTATTGTCTCGACTGACGAACAGCGGGAAAACAGAAAAAATCGCGCATACGAGGCCGGCACTGTACGAAGAAGAGCGCGGAGGAAAACGGAATCATAAAAACGGACGACAATGTCGTCCGTTTTTTGTTTCATGCAAGGCGATACGTCAATTGGTCAAGCTGCGCAGGGGGGCGGGAATGCGGCCGCCGCGTGCGATAAAGTCGTCGGCGGCGAACCGGTTGACGGCGATGATCGGGGCATAGCCGAGCAGTCCGCCGAATTCCACCACATCGCCGACATCTTTGCCCGGTACGGGGATGATTCGTGTCGCGGTGGTCTTGTTGTTGATCATGCCGATGGCGGCTTCGTCAGCGAGAATGGCAGAAAGTGTTGCAGCACTTGTCGTGCCGGGAACGGCGATCATATCCAAACCGACGGAGCAGACGCAGGTCATGGCTTCGAGTTTTTCGAGCGAAAGCGATCCGCGTTCGACGGCTTGAATCATGCCGAGATCTTCGCTGACGGGAATAAATGCGCCGGACAGACCGCCGACATGCCCGGAGGCCATCAGACCGCCTTTTTTCACGGCGTCATTGAGCAGGGCGAGCGCCGCTGTCGTGCCGGGAGCACCGCAGCTTTCCAGCCCCATTTCTTCCAAAATATGAGCGACACTGTCGCCGATGGCACTGGTCGGGGCCAATGAGAGATCGATAATGCCGAACGGAACGTTCAAACGGCGGGAGGCTTCCCGCGCGACCAGTTGTCCGACACGGGTAATGCGAAACGCCGTCTGCTTGACGGTTTCCGCTACTACGTCAAAGCTTGCCCCGCGGACATCTTCCAAGGCGCGCTTGACGACACCCGGCCCCGAGACGCCGACATGAATGGCGACATCACCTTGGGTGATACCGTGGAAGGCGCCGGCCATGAACGGATTGTCTTCGACCGCGTTGCAAAAGGCGACGAGTTTGGCACAACCGAGTGCGTCACGATCGGCGGTTAAGTCCGCCGTTTGTTTGACGATTTCACCGATTTGCCGAATGGCATCCATGTTCATGCCCGCTTTGGTCGAACCGACCGCAACGGAGGCGCAGACTCGTTCGGTGGCGGCGAGCGCTTCGGGCAGAGAATCGAGCAAAATCTGATCGCCGCGGGTGATCCCGCGTTCCGTCAAGGCGGAAAAGCCGCCGATGAAATCGACACCGACGGTATCGGCCGCCCGATCGAGCGCCCGCGCGATTGGGGTGTAGTCGGTCAGATCGCTCGCTTCGGCGATCAGGGCGATCGGTGTGACGGAGACCCGTTTGTTGATGATCGGGATGCCGTATTCCCGTGCGATTGTATCGCCGGTAGCCACGAGGTGTTGTGCCTGTCGGCAGATATGGTCGTAGATACGAGTGGCCAACGTTTGTCCGTCTTCGGCGATACAGCCGCGCAGCGAGATTCCCATGGTAATCGTGCGCACGTCGAGACGGTTTTCGTCAAACATACGACGGGTGTGTTGAATTTCGGAAATATCCAGCATGTGTCCTCCTAAATGCGGTGCATCTGTTCAAAGACATCCGCCCGTTGGGCACGAATGTCAACACCGACGGAATCGCCGAGTGCGGCGAGATCGTTTTGCAGCTGACGCAGATCGGATTCAGTTTCCGGCAGATGTCCGATAAGCACCATGTTGAAAAATCCGTCCAAGATGGTTTGGTTAATGGATAAGACGTTGATGTTCCGATCGGCCAGGATACGGGTGACGGCGGCGATGATGCCGACACGGTCCGGTCCGATGACGCTGATGACAACTCGATTCATAGTATAATCTCCTTTTTGTTTTTATTTATTATAACACAATGCCGCTGGGGCCGAGTTTGCGGCAAGAGCGGGGGGAGTGTAGAATGAAGGGGTAGAAAGGATAACGAACACGATGAAAATTATCAGCACACAGGAGACGGTACGCAGCGATATTCGCAGCGAATCTTCGCTCCTGTTTCAAGGAATGGTCGTCGGCATTGCCGCAGGCGGTGTCGGGATCATGTACCGCTACGGCATCGAAACGGCGGAAGCATGGGTGGCCGTGATGGCGGTGCAAGTGGCGGCGACTCCGTGGTATGTCGTGCCGTTGGCTTTGGCGGCCGTCGTACTGGCACTGATCGCCGGTGCGGTCATACGGTGTGAACCGCAGGCCGGCGGCAGCGGGATCCCGCAAGTGGCAGCGGAAGCCAACGGTGAATTGGTCACGCGCCCGGTGCGGGTGTTGTGGATGAAATGTTTAGGCGGTGCGGCGTCGGCGCTCGGCGGCTTGTCGCTCGGACGGGAAGGGCCGTCGATTCAGTTGGGTGCGATGGCGGCCAAATGGACGGGAGAACGGATCGGGGCGCCCGCCATTCATCGGCGCTACCTGTTGACCGCCGGAGCCGGTGCGGGTTTGGCCGTTGCGTTCAATGCGCCGCTGGCGGGCGTATTGTTTGCCTTGGAAGAAATTCACAAGCAGGTGTCGAAAAAACTGGTCATCGCTTGTTTTGCCGCCTCGATCGTAGCGGACGCAATGGGACAGTATGTATTCGGATTGCGCCCGATTTTTGCTTTGCCGTCGATTGCGGCGCCGGATCTGTCGGCGTACGGTGGGCTGGTCGTGTTGGGTGCGGTACTCGGTATCGGCGGGGCCTTGTACATGGTGGTGATGGAGTGGTGTTACCGATGGTATGCCCGTGCCGATCTGTATATCCTATGGCGGCCCTTGCCCGTGTTTTTGCTGGCGTCGGGATTGTACCTCGTCGCGCCGGAATGGCTCGGCAGCGGTCATGGGTGGGTGGAAACGGTAGCGACCGTACCGCTCGCATGGACGGCGTTGGCGGCGTTGTTTGTCGGGAAGTTGTTGTTTTCGCTCCTGTCCTTTACATCGGGGGTGCCGGGAGGCATCTTTTTGCCGATTTTGGTACAGGGGGCGTTGCTGGGCGCATGGACGGCGCAATGGGTACCGCAAGCGGATTTGGCGCTCTTTGTCGTCGTCGGCATGGCGGGGTATCTGTGTGCGGTCGTACGCAGTCCGCTGACGTCCATGCTGTTGCTGGTGGAGATGACACATTCGTTGCAATGCTTTCTGCCGCTCGCCGTCGGCTGTCTGGTCGCTTACATGGTCGCCAATACCATCGGTAAGCCGCCGGTCTATACCTACCTGCTGGCGAACTTGCTGCGGCGAGAACGGCGGACACCGCTGACAACGACGGAAGCGGAAACGGAAATCACCGCACTGATTGAAGCGGACAGTGATCTGGCGGGGCGGCGGATTCGTGATATCGCATGGGGTCATGCCGTGTTGGTGCGGGCGGTCCGTCGGGCCGGAACATCGCCCGTTCCGAACGGAGATACCGTGTTGCAGGCGGGAGATGAGCTTGATTTGGTCATGCCGGCGGCACAGGTGGCGACCTTTTTGGATACCTTCGGCGGCCGGGATACCGACAACTTTGACAAATAGCATGCGTTTTGCCTACAATAGCAGTAATGACAATAAGGGGGATTACGATGATACGGAAGTATATTTCATGGAATGTAAACGGTTTGCGGGCCGCCGTCAAAAAAGGATTTTTGGACGCATTTGACACATTTGCGGCCGATGCCGTCTGCCTGCAGGAAACGAAGATGCAGCCGCATCAGATGGAACTCGATTTGCCGGGCTATTATCAGTATTGGAACAGTGCGGAACGCAAAGGATACAGCGGCACGGCGATTTTTACCAAGCATGAACCGTTGTCGGTGCGTTACGGTATCGATCAGGAAGAACATGACACGGAGGGGCGTGTGATCACGCTCGAATATGCCGATCATTACCTGGTGACGGTGTACACGCCGAACAGCCAGCGTGAATTGGCCCGTTTGGATTACCGCA
Source organism: uncultured Veillonellaceae bacterium (assembly GCA_947254705.1). Taxonomy (GTDB): domain Bacteria; phylum Bacillota; class Negativicutes; order Veillonellales; family Negativicoccaceae; genus CAMCNU01. The sequence goes on along the minus strand of CAMYCX010000015.1, from coordinate 7,601 downwards.
TGGAATGGGAAACGGCATTTCAGGCGTACTTGCAAGCATTGGACGCGGACAAACCGGTCGTGGTGTGCGGCGATTTGAATGTCGCCCATCAGGAAATCGACTTGAAAAATCCGAAGACCAATCGGCGCAACGCGGGCTTTACGGACGAAGAACGCGCCCGCATGACGGAACTGTTGGACAGCGGCTTTACGGATACGTTCCGTTTGTTGTATCCGGACGCGACGGACGCATATACATGGTGGAGTTATTTTGCCAAATCCCGGGAACGGAATATCGGGTGGCGGATTGACTATTTCCTGGTGTCGGATCGCTTGGCGGCGGCCGTGAAAGAGGCGGAAATTTTTCCCGACGTGCACGGTTCGGACCATTGCCCGGTATCTGTTGAGTTGGAATTATCGTGAGTTGCGTATGAAGATATTACGGTGCGAATGGAACACATACGTCATTTGGTTTGTAGCGGCATTGGCGGCACTCGTGATCGGCAACGGCGGATTGCCCGTGACCGATCCTGTCGAGTCCAACTATGCCTTGACGGCGAAAGAAATGTTGGCGGCGGGGAATTGGCATTCGCCGCAGATTTACGGTGCATATTGGTATGATAAGCCGATTTTGACGTACTGGCTGCTGGAAGCGGCGTTTGCCCTCGGCGGTCTGAACGAAACGGCGGCACGATTTCCCGCCGCGTTGGCGGGCGCCTTGACGGTGGTACTGACGGGACGATTGGCGTGGAGTTGGACAGGACGGCGGGCGGTCGGTTGGTATGCGGCCGGGTTTTTACTGACGGCGTTTGCGTTTCAGCCGATCAGCCGATCGATCATTACGGATGCGCCGCTGCTGTTATGGACGGTCATGACGATGGGGGCGGCGTACCGTGGCATCATGCAAGACAGCCGCCGGTGGATGGTCGCGTCCTATGCGGCGGCCGGTTTGGCCTGCCTGACGAAGGGGCCGGTCGGCTTGGTCCTGCCGGGATTGATTTTACTCGTTTGGACGATGTGGCACACGGGAGCGCGTCGCTGGCGGCGACTGTTTGATCCCGTCGGCATCTTGGCGTGGTGTGCAGTGACGTTGCCGTGGTACGCGGCGATGTATATGCTGCACGGATCCGACTTCCTCATGGGATTTATCGGTCTGCACAATATCACGCGGGCCACCGTATCGGAACATCCGGCTCAAAATGTGTGGTACTACTACTTGCTGGTGTTACCGCTGTCGGTATTTCCGTGGACACCGTTGGCACTGCGGGAATGGTGGCTTGTGCGGCGATTGCGGACACCGTGGGTGACACTGGCCGGGGCATGGATACTGACGACACTGGTCTTTTATACGCTGATGCAGACGAAGTACATCACCTACGCTTATGTGGCCGTCGTACCGCTCGTTATATTGGCGGCGGCGGGTTGGGAGCGGATTGCGTGTGAATCGTCGCGGCGCACGTACGCATGGCTGACGGTACCGGTTTTACTGTTGCTGCTGCTATGGGTGGTGGCGGCCGGGAAATTTGTCGCGAATCCGACCGCCGTTTACGGCATGGCAACGGCCGTTGCCGTACTGACGATGCTGTCGTGGCGACAGGCGAGTGCGCAAGGGATCGCGGCCCGTGCGGTCGTCGGACTGACATTGATGACCTTGACGGTGATGCTGACGGCGTTGCCCCAATTCATGGATACCCGTTCGGGCCGAAGCAGCGCTCCCGCGATTGCGGCGGCACCGGGGACCGTATACTTTTATTGGTGGTACTCGACTTCTGTATCGTTTTATATCGATCGTCAACCTCTATTACTGGTCGATCAACCGCCGAGCGGCGCATGGGCGGGGAAATACACCATGCCGCGCGAATATCCGGCCGACATCGCACGGCGACTGGCGGCGGGTGAAACGTTGTCGATCATTGTCGATCCAAAAATACGCTCGGATTTTGAATCCGAACCGTATGCGGTGCATTTCACACCGATAACGGATACGACGGTCGGTACGATTTACACGACAAAGAAAGGGTGAGAACATGACGGATTGGGCGGCATGGCAGACTCGACTGGCAGATGTGTCGTCGAGCCGGACCGTTACGAACCCGTGGAACGATGACGGCATCGTGCCGGGCATCGATACGGCGCAAGCGGCGCAGCGACGGCGGGAATGGTTGGCCGCGTATTGGCGTTCACGTCGGTCGGCTCGCGTTCTCATCGTGGCGGAAGCGGCCGGATACTTCGGTTGCCGCTTCAGCGGAATTCCGTTGACCTGTGAACGGATGCTCTTGGGCCATCATCCGCGCGTGACGGCGGCGGATATATTTCCCGACGGCATACCGACGGGAGAGCTGCGTACCAGCGATCCGCAAGGACTGCCGAAACCGACATGGCGGACTCGCGGCATGAACGAACCGACCGATACGGTCGTGTGGGGGACGCTGCTCGATGCGGAATTGGCGCCGCAAGACTTTGCCCTGTGGAACATCTTTCCCTTTCATCCGCACCCGGCGGGAGAAACCTTTGCCAATCGTACGCCGACAACGGCGGAACTGGCACAGGGATTGACCTTTGCCCGGGAGCTGATGATGTTGCTGCAACCCGAAACCGTCATTGCAGTCGGGCGTAAAAGCGCCGAAACATTGGCCACGGCGGGCATTACGGCGATCGCCGTACGTCACCCGGCCAACGGCGGTGTACCGGCATTTCGCCGCGGTATCGCCGATTGGCTGCGACAACAGAAGGATCAGATAATATTGAGATAACAAGAAAAAGGTCTCGCTCGGCGAGACCTTTTTTGTTTGAACTTATTTTGCGTTTTGCAGCAGCTGGATGGTTTGTTCGCTGCTGAGTACTTGGCAGTAGATCATGTTCATAATCTTGAGTTCCGCAACGTGCAATTCTTCCGCACCGGCGGCGCAGGCGTCTTCGACGCAGATGACTTGGAAGCCGTCATCGGCGAGGCCGCGAACGGTACCGGCAACGCATTGGTCGGTGACGATGCCGCCGACGACAACGGTGCGAATCCCGAGGTTGCGCAACACGCGCAGGAGGTTCGTGCCTGTCGTGACGCTGTCGGTGGTTTTGTTAAAGACGAGTTCACCGTCTTGCGGGGCGAGTTCGTCGACCATTTCCGCTTCGACGGAATCTTGATGAATGAAGATGCCGTTCCATCCTTCCGATTTTTGTACGGGTTCACGGTCTTCTCCGTCCGGTGAGAGACAGGCGATGCGACCGAAGAGCACGCGCATGCCGGTTTGACGGAAGTAGTCGAGCAGTCGACGGTTGGCGGGAATGGTGGTGTTGCGCAAACGTTGGCGGAAGTATTGCCATTCGTCCCAAGTGCCGTCTTCTTTGAAGGCAAGTGCTTCGCCGAGCGTGTCGTCGGCAAATTCTTTTTGCATGTCGACGATCAGAAGTGCCGTGGATTTCGGGTCGATGTCAAGTTCCGGATAGTCAGTCACGTGACGATAGTAAAATGATTTGAATTGTTCCGGGATTGGAAAAATCATAAGAAACCTCCTCGTTGATTACGACTGAATGTAAGTACCAGTTCATTGCAGGCGGCGGGGTCTTCGTAGAAGAAGGCATGCCCGCCGGTGAGTTCGTGCAAGGTGCCACGCGGCAAGCGCGACAGCAGGTATTTGGCTTGCACGAGTCCTTGCGGAAAAATGTCGTTGTCGGTGGCAAGCAGCAGTGTCGGTACCGTGACGGTCGGCAAAATGTCCGACGTATTGGTCAGCAGGTAGGCGGAATAAATGGCCAGTGCAATCCACGGCGGTGTCGCCCGCAGGTCTTCCGCCAGCGATTCGGCCCCGGCGGGAACGTGATGGTGATGCCACCAACGACGAAAATAGTGCTGCAGGAAGGTGTCACGGTCGGTCAGCATGTCGTCCGTCAGATGAGTCGCCCGTTGCGTTTGAAAACCGGCGAGTTCATGGCTGTTCCAACCGGCATCGCTGTAGGGAAAGGGGGTCATATCCCACAGCCCCAAGGCGGTGACGCGTCCTTCCCGACCGAAATCCTGCCAGTACATCAGCGCGACTGTCGCGCCCAGTCCCCAGCCGATGAGCACGACATCTTGCAGACCGAGTGCGGTGATGAGCTCGTGGACGTCACGGGCGTAGCGTGCCGGCGTATGGCCGGTCAGCGTTTTTTGCGAACGACCGTGCCCGCGAAAGTCAACGGTGATGATGTCCCGTTGGCGTGCCAGCTCATTGATATTGCGTTCCCATACGCGCGATGAGCTGTGCCAACCGTGCAGCAGGATCAGCGGGCGGCCTTCGCCGCGACGTTCGACCCACAAGGTGGTATCGTCCGATGTGCGAAAGAAAAATGTATGCTCTGTCATGACGCACCTCCGAGTTCGTCGGCCGCACGGGTACGAATATCTGTCCGTAACAGGGCGGCGGGATCAATCACATCACGGACATAGCCGTGAGTGTGATACCAGTTGAGTTGTGCAATGACCGATGCTTCGTCGAGCGTTCCGTCACGGTCGATGTACGGCAGCATGGCGCCGATCTCTTCCGGCGGCGTGGCCGTGTAGCGGGCGATGATGTCGGTCAGTTCCCGGTAGCGCGGATCCCGGTCACGAGTCGACGCATCGGCAGAGAACACGACATCGTGGTAATACCGACAGGCACGGATATAGCCACGCATAAATGCGGTGGCACGCACGGTGTCGGTGGCCAGCGCCGGCGAGTAGAAAATCGCCGCGATCTGGCAGGGTGCCAGCGTACCGACGGGAGCGATCGCACATACCGTGCCGTCGGCAATCAGACGGGACGCGTGCGGCTCGTTCAAAATGGCACCGTCGATTTGACCGCTTTGCAGTGCGGCGACAATCGCTCCGACCTTGCCGAGATTGACATACGATACCGCTTGGGTCGGCAGTCCGGCCTGTTCCAGTATGGTGCCGAGCATATATTGGTAACTCGATCCCGCCTGCGTGTTGCCGATTCGCTTGCCGGCCAAATCGGCGACCGTGCGTACGCCTCGGTCATATTGCGCCTTGGTGACGACCAGTATGCTGCTCGCATGAGCGGCGGTTTCACGCCCTTTATCGGCGACGAGAACCGGGATTTTGCCGCCGGCGGCCAAGTTGTACAACCCCGCCGTCAAGCCCGACGCACCGACGTCCACTTCGCCCGCGGCCGTGGCGACCGCGACCGGCTGTGCGGCGTCGAACCATACCGGCTCCACGGTCAGACCTTCGTCTGCGAAAAATCCTTTTTCCATACCGATAAATAGCGGTGCCGAGCCGGCCAAGCGCAGCACACCGACACGGATGGGACGTGCGGCTGAACCGTTCGGCGTCGCGGTTTGATCCGCCTGTCCGCAACCGCTGCACAGCAGGAGCGCGGCGATACCGAAAGCAAGCCAGCGATACAGTCGACATTTCCGTACATGGTGCATCCGCATCCCTCCTTACTTGTGTACTTATATTATACCATATAGATATGGCAAAACTCGCTCAGCGGCGGGGAGGAGCGGAGAATTGAAGAAAACGCATACCGTTCTTCCGAAATCAATACACACTAAACGATGAAAATGATTGACAACAACGATTGAGAGGCATATAATACACATATGTATTACTCGATTATCAAAAATTGTTTAATAATGTTATGGATATTGAGAATGAATGCAGGAGGATGAGGTATGAAAGGAACAGTATTGGCCATGGCGGCATGTGTCGCTATGGGGGTACAGACGGGCACGGCAGCGAACCCGTTCAGCGATGTGACACCGCAGGACTGGGCATATCAGGCGGTGGAAAAACTGGCGGCGGACGGTGTTATTGCAGGCTATCCGGACGGTACATTCGGCGGCGAGCGCAATATCACCCGCTATGAAATGGCGCAAATGGTCGCTCGTGCGATGGCGCATGAAGACCGTTTGAATCAGTCGCAACAGGCCCAAGTACAAAAACTCGGTACGGAGTTTGCCGCAGAGCTGCAGAGTCTCGGCGTACGCGTTACGAATTTGGAAGAACGTGCCGGTCGGGTGAAACTCAGCGGTGAAGTACGGATGACTGCCAAAAACGGATACAGCGATATTCGCAACGGATCGACGGAAGAACGTGATATCACCGCTCGTCTGCGGTTACGGATGATCGCCGCCGTAACACCGAAAACGACCGTTCTCGCCATGTTGCAAAATCATATCGGTTTGGACGGTCAAGCGGATGATAAAGGGGTGATCATCGACCAACTTTTCGGTGTGCACAAAACGGGAAACTGGGCGTTTACCGTCGGGCAATTCCCGTACCTGGCGGGCGTGACGGGTGTGTTTTATGACGGCAACTTTGCCGGTGTCGCGGCCAAGTACGGCGGTCAAAAAGGACACTCCGTAACGGCGGCATTCGGGCGGGTCAAAGACCTGGACGAACATTTTGTCGGGGACATCTTGGCGCATTACGGCGTTGCGCGCAGTCGCAAGCCGGAAGCGTACTTCGTGGAATATGCGTATAACCAACCGATGCATCTAACCGCCAAAGTCTTTTTCCTGCAACCGACGGGCATCATCGGCAAGCATGTACAAAATATCGGGATCGGTGCGAGCTGGTATCCGAAAAAATTTGTCAATGTCCATGCCGACTACATTCTGAATAATAAATCAACTATCGTAAACAATGAAAAACCGCACACGCTGCTTCTCGGCGCGTCGCTCGGGATCGCCCATCCGTACTACCCGAAATCCTTCCAAATCGGGCTGGATTATGTCCACTCGGAAGGCGGTTCGTTCTTCGGACACGGCAAGTACGATATTTTGAATCCGTACATGGGCGGTATGTACCAAACGAACGTGGCGGAATTGGCCCGCCACGTTCGCTTCGAAAACGTACCCGCGCAATATCAAACGGAGGAACTGAAACGGAAAATTGCCACCGGTATCATGCGACGCTATGTAGCGAGTCTGACTCAAGACGAAGGGTTCGCCTTGCCGAACTATCATGACGGCGATACCGTGCGTATGCCGGCATACAGCTATGACGCACGCAAAGATATGGTCTATACACCGGTACTGGACAATGGCCGCCCGGTGATCGATCCGCAAACGCAGATGCCGAAATTGGCACCCAAACTCGCCTATTCTTATCCGCATGCCGGCGTGGAATTGTGGCTCGCAAGCCTCAAGTATGTACCCGTCAAAGGACTGCTGCTCGAGGCCAACTACGCCTTCCGTGCAAAAACGATGAACGGCGAAAAACTGAACGACACTTACCGCCTGCAAGCGACGTATTATTTTTAACGAACGGCGGCTTGAATCAACGAACAACTCACTGTACAGTGAGTTGTTTTTTTACGGGGAACGGAGCGACGGTATGAACGCGGGTTTCATCGCTGGCATACATGGCAATAAATCAGAAAATACGGATAAAGAGGGAGAAAATGAATTAAATTTTGATAATTTATATCAAATACTTGACAAAGTGGGATCGGAACAGTATTCTTAAGGCAGTAATCATATATTGTTAACTTTTTGAAAGGGAACAAGGAGGAATCAACATGGGGAAAAAATGGTTAGCTCTGGCGGTGCTGGGAGCTGTTGTCGGCGGTGTGCCGTCAGTCACACAGGCCGCTTTTGACGAAAACTTGACGAACTATACGTTGGATACGGTAGTCGTAG
>CAMYCX010000014.1 GCA_947254705.1 uncultured Veillonellaceae bacterium | reverse complement strand
ATCTCAGCGCGCATATCATGGATTTTGTCGCCGCGTTGTTGATTTTGTTGATCGGGATTTGGATCTCCCGGCGCATCGAGCATATCGCTTGCAGATTGATGGATCGGGCGCATGTGGAACCGACCGTCAGCGGCTTTTTGGGACAGTTGCTGTACTTTGTGATGTTGATCGTGGTCATCATCACGGCGTTGGGGAAAGCGGGCGTGCCGACCGCCTCTTTCGCCGCCGCGATCGGCGGTCTCGGCATCGGGGTCGGGCTGGCGTTGAAGGACAATGTCAGCAACTTGGCATCCGGGTTGTTCATTCTGGCATTCAAGCCGTTTCGTGTCGGGGACTATATCGCCGTCGGCAGTGATGACGGTACGGTAATGGCCATTACGATGATGCATACGAATCTGAAAACCCTCGGACACCAAAACGTCATCATTCCGAATCAGGTTATCGCCTCGTCGGTGGTAAAAAATTACTCCACGCATCCGACGCGGTGCATGGAGTTGTATCTGGATGTCGATTATGAACATGATCCGCAGCTGACGATTGACGTGTTGCGGCGGATTTACGAAGCGGACAGCGCCGTGCTCAACGCGCGTACGATGGAGATCGGGGTTCGCGAATTCGCCGACAGCAGTGTCCGCATATATTCGAGTCCCGAAATGCGACGGGAAGAATATTGGCCGACATACCATCGCCTGATGCAGACTATCAAAAAAGAATTGGAACTGGCGGGAGTCAGTATCCCGTATCCGCAGCGCGTGATGCATATCGTGCATCCGCGTGACGTACAGGCGGACGAACGACAAGTACAATAAGACGGGAAACATGCACGTATCGAGAGCGTGCATGTTTGCATTTACGGGGTATGATGAGCGGGGCGTGCGTGATACAATAGAGAGAAGATAAGGAGGATCGGCGATGGATGACGCATTACAAACGGCATACAGAAGTGTGTTTGAGGCGGTTGCGGGTCTGATTCGCGAGCCTTGGCGAAAGATTTGGTGGCGGACATTGATGTCGAGCGATCCGTTGCATTATTATTACTACTTGCCGCGTACATCGCGCGAGCCGGTGTATTGGGAAGACGCGGATCGGCGCATGGGTATGACGGCGGCGGATCGGACGGTGGAGATGGAAGCGGCCGCCGCCGCGGTGCATCATTTGTGGCGGACATGGACGGAGGCGAACCGCGGTCGTTCCCCGTGGACGATCGCGACGCTGGTGCTGACACCCGACGGTGTAATTCACGCGACATACCATCATCGGCATCGGCATCAAATCGATCCCGTAGAGGAGCAATTTGACTGGGAAACGGCGACATTCGGTCGCGTATATGTGCCGTACCGTATGGCACGATTACGTCGCCGCGTACGGAGTCGGTGGCGCCGATCCCGTCATGCCGGACGGTGGCAGTCGACGGATACGGGATATTGGGAGCGGTTGCCGCAGACGGAGGCGGTCTATCGCGGCGCACGGCGAAATCGGTTGCCGGCACCACAAGCGGCAATGATCGTGATACAGGAAAATGAAAGCGATCCACAGGGTGGACATGAAGGAGGAGCGGAATGAGCAAGCGGATCTATGTGGCCAAGCGACCGGCAGTCGCAGACAGTGAGGCTCGACTGGTACATGAATGGCGCACGGAACTGGGATTGGACAAAGTGACGGGGCTGCGTATCTGGCATCGGTATGATGTCGAAGGCGTCAGCGACGAACTGTGGGCCCGGGCGGCGACAACGGTATTTGCCGAACCGCCGGTCGATGTGTGGACGGAAAAACCGGACTACCCGCAAGGGGCGTATATCATCGCGGTGGAATTGCTCCCGGGGCAGTACGATCAGCGTGCGGACTCGGCGGCGCAATGTTTGCGGTTGCTGGATCCGTTATGCGAAGCGGTGGTGGCGTATGCAACGGTCTATGCGGTGGAAGGCGAGTTGACGCCGGAAGAACGAATCCGCTTGAAACGTCATCTGATCAATCCGATCGAATCGAGAGAAGCATCGGCCGCCGTTCCGGAAACGCTGCGTCCCGCCGTGCAAGTGCCGGCGGATGTACCGACGGTCACCGGCTGGACGGATTGCACCCGTACGGCGTTACGGGAAGAAATCGGGCGGCTGGGATTGGCGATGGATGCCGCCGATGCGGAAGCGATTCAGCATTACTTCGGTACGGTGGAACGTCGTGACCCGACATTGACGGAACTGAAAGTATTGGACACCTATTGGTCGGACCATTGTCGTCATACGACCTTTGCGACGGAGCTGGAGGGTGTTACGGTGGCGGCGGGGACATATGCGGCTCCGATTGCGGCGACGTATGAGCGCTATCTCGATACCCGCGCCGAAGTATTCGGCGAAAGCGTCGACACCCGGCCGGTCACCTTGATGGATATGGCGACACTGGCGGCGCGGGATTTGCGGCGACGCGGCGGGCTGACGGAATGGGTCATCTCGGACGAAATCAATGCCTGTACGATTCGTACGGAGGTGCATACGGCCCACGGTACGGAAGATTGGCATTTACTGTTCAAAAATGAAACGCACAATCACCCGACGGAAATCGAACCGTTCGGCGGGGCGGCGACATGCCTCGGCGGTTGTATTCGCGACCCCTTGAGCGGTCGTGCGTATGTATATCAGGCGATGCGGGTGACGGGCAGCGGTGATCCGCGGACACCGCTGGCGGATACTCCCGTGGGCAAATTGCCGCAGCGTGTCATCACGACGAAGGCGGCGGCGGGCTACAGCTCTTACGGTAACCAAATCGGTCTGGCGACAGGCGAAGTACGGGAATATTATCATCCGGGTTATGTCGCCAAGCGGATGGAAATCGGCGCGGTGGTCGGTGCGGTACCGGCCGAGGCCGTACGGCACGAAACGCCGGCACCGGGCGATGTCGTGATTTTGGTCGGCGGGCGTACGGGCCGTGACGGCTTGGGCGGCGCAACGGGGTCTTCCGTGGAACATGACGTACATTCCTTGGCGGAACGCGGGGCGGAGGTCCAAAAGGGGAATGCTCCGACAGAGCGGAAATTACAACGTCTGTTCCGTCAGGAACGGGTGACGCGCATGATTCGTCGCTGCAATGATTTCGGTGCGGGCGGCGTATCGGTGGCGGTCGGCGAATTGGCGGACGGAGTACGGATCGACTTGGATCGTCTACCGAAGAAATATGAAGGACTGGACGGCACGGAACTGGCACTCTCCGAGTCGCAGGAACGGATGGCGGTCGTGGTGGCGGCGCAGGACGCGGCGGCGTTTTGCCGGTATGCCGATGAGGAAAATCTCGAAGCGACCGTGATCGCGGAAGTGACGGCAGAACCTCGTCTGGTGATGACATGGCGCGGGCAACGGATTGTGGACTTGGCGCGTTCCTTCCTGGATACCAACGGTGTCACGCGCCGCGCGACGGCAAAAGTAGCGGCACCGGACGCGCGTGATTATTTTGCCGCGCCTGAAATCACCGATGTGGCGGCGGCGTGGAATACCTTGCTGACTTCTCCGGCGATCGCCTCGCAACGCGGCTTGGCGGAGCGGTTTGACAGCACGGTCGGCGCGGGAACGGTCTTGATGCCGTTCGGCGGGGATCGTCAGATGACACCGACGGAAGGTATGGCGGCCTTGATTCCCGTACCGACGGGAGATGCGGTAACGGTCAGCCTGATGGCACACGGATTTGATCCGTATCTTTCGACATGGAGTCCGTTCCACGGCGCATACTATGCCGTACTCTGGTCGGTGGCGCGTGTCGTCGCACTGGGCGGCGATCGGCGCAAAGTCTATTTGACCTTGCAGGAATATTTTGAAAAACTGGGTACGGCGGACTCGTGGGGCAAACCGGTGGCGGCCGTACTGGGCGCATTTGCCGCTCAACAGGATTTGGCGATCGGCGCCATCGGCGGCAAAGACTCGATGAGCGGAACATTTATGGACTTGCATGTACCGCCGACGCTGGTATCGTTTGCCGTGACAACGGACGAAGCCGATCATGTCATCAGTCCGGAGTGGAAAGACCGCGGTCATGCGCTGGTGTGGGCGCAAGTACCCCATGATGAAACGGGTATGCCGGATATCGATGTGTTTATGACACATGCGGATCATTTGTATGACGATATCGGACGCGGTGTCATTGCATCGGCCGTCGCACTGACGACGGACGGGTTGGCGGCGGCGATCGCCCGATCCGCATTCGGCAACGGGATCGGCGTGGAACTGGAAGATATCACGGTGGCGGAACTGTGGGCACCGCAACCGGCGGGCTGGCTGATCGAAACGGACGTGGCCACGGCCGAGGAATGGGTGGAAGAAGGATATGCCCGCATCATCGGTATTACCAAAGGAACGGAGCTGCGACTCGGTGAAACGGCGGTCGATGTAACCGCGCTCGGGGAAACATGGGAATCGGTATGGGACGATGTCTTCCCGCGGACGGCGGACGGCGGTACGGAAGGCGTGGCGGTACCGACACCGACGGCGCCGGCAGCGACACCGGTCGTGCGGACACGGACGGCACGTCCGAAAGTACTCATTCCCGTCATGCCGGGAACGAACTGCGAATACGATACGGCACGAGCCTTTGCGGCGGCGGGGGCCGATACGGATATTTTCGTACTGCGCAACCTAACGCCGACCATGTTGCAGGAATCCGTCGATGCCTTGGCAACGGCGATTAAAACGGCGCAAATCCTGGCATTTCCCGGCGGTTTTTCCGCCGGTGATGAACCGGAAGGGTCGGGCAAATTTATCGCCGCATTATTCCGTCATCCGCAGTTGACGGAGGCGGTGACGCAATTACTGTGTGATCAGGACGGACTCATACTCGGCATTTGCAACGGATTCCAAGCGCTGATCAAACTCGGGCTGGTGCCGTACGGTGAGATTCGCGACTTGACACCGGACTCGCCGACCTTGACGTATAATCGTATCGGGCGGCATGTATCGAGGTACGTGACTACACGCGTGGCGGCATCGACGTCGCCGTGGTTGGCACGTTGTCGGGAAGGTGAACTGCATACTGTGCCGATCAGTCACGGCGAAGGCCGACTGACGGCGCCGGTGGCGGAAATCGAACGCTTGGCGGCCGCGGGGCAAATCGCGACACAATATGTCGATCCCGAAGGATGTCCGACGATGGACGGGCGGTATAATCCGAACGGATCGGTGGCGGCGATTGAAGGCTTGACGAGCCCCGACGGACGTGTCTTCGGAAAGATGGCGCACAGTGAGCGGGCCGGATTGTATCTGGCGCAAAATATCACGGGTACGAAAATGCAGCCGATATTTGCCGCCGGAGTGGATTATTTTACCAAATAAAAAGGAGGCGAGGCACATGCGTAAATCGTCGGCCAAACGGGTAGCGGTCATGGCGGTCGGCCTGATGTGGTTGACGGCACGCGCGACGGCGTGCCCGCTTTGTTGGTTCGGTATGGCGCAGGCCCATATCGCCAATTTCGAGGCGATCGTCATGGGCTACTTGCCCGTATGGGCATCGGCCCTGATGGGGCTGATACTCTACGGGAAAAACATATGGCGCAAATTACGGAGTTGAGCAGTCGGCAAAAAAAATGGATTTGGCTTCTGGTTACCGTATTGTCGGTGGCGGTTTGGGCTTGGTGGGCAACGCAGGAACGGACGCAGGAACAGGCGAATCATGCGGTTATCGGCACTTGGCTCGCGGTGGCGGACGATGCGCAGTATATTTGTGCATTGTCCATCGTACCGACGGATATCAAGGCGACCGAGCCGGTCATGCTGGCTCGATTTGAACTTCGCGAGCGACGCGCTGACGGATATGAAGGCGTACTTGCCGAGCCGGTGGCGGTGACCGTGTCGGGCGATCGGCTCTATGCCTACATTCCGACGAACGAGAAAGACGGCACGCGGATACCGGTCGGCACATGGAACGAAGCGGATCATACCCTGACTATTCGTCAATTTCACTTTGTGCAGCAGGATACCGAGGTGCGTACATCGGCGGAATTGATCGTGTACATGGAGCAGATGCTTCGTGCCCGCGGCTGGTCGGGGACGGCGCATCAGTTGCACACCGATACGGCGGGCAAAAGCGGACAAAATAACGGGAAGAAATAGAAACAGCGGGTGTCATTGACGCCCGCTGCGTGTATATCCTGTTGCGACAACATACTATGGAACGATGAAATGTCATAGCGCACATGAAAAAAGAACGTTCCCGCATGCGGAAACGTTCTTTTTGTGTGTCGTACCGATCAGAACTGATAGTGCACGGATGCCGTGTAGGTGCGGCCGCGGGCCGCTTCCACGGCAAAGAACTGCCGATCGAAGAGGTTGTTGATCGAGCCTTGCAGCGTCACCCCTTCCGCCACGTCGTAGCTGACATTCAGATCCGTCAGGAAGAAGGCGTCCTCGGAACGCAAGGTACCGGTCATGGTGTCCGGCGTCTGTCGTTCGCTGACATAGGTGTTGTCGATGAGAACACGCCACGGCGCATGTTTGTACTGTGTGCCGAAATGCAGCAAATGACGCGGGATGCCGTAAATCCGTTCTCCGTCATCTTCCGAATATTGGAGCGTGTAGTTGACATAGGCGGACCAATCGGATGTCAGTTGACGGGTCGTGCTGAGTTCTACGCCGCGACGGACGATGGGCGTATCGAAGTTGTAATACGCACGGACACCGTTGCGTGTGCTAAGGTACGTAAATCCGGTGGTACGGGCACGGAACAGCGAGATGTCGAACGTGGTGTTGTCATCGCGCCACTTCCAGCCCGCTTCGACGGTGGTCGTACGTTCCGGTCCAAGGTTCGGGTTCGGTGCAATTCTTGCACTGCTGCGATATACCTGGTAGAGAACCGGCGGATTGAAGGCCTTGCCGTAAGAGATATAGGCGGTGCTTTGCGGCGACAGACTGTATTCCGCGGCAATTTTCGGACTGAGCTGGGTATATGAGCCACTGCCGAAACTGTTTTCTACCCATTTCCCGGTTTTGTTGAGCTTGTCGCTGTAGCCGTCGGACTTGGTATAGCGGTCCCAACGCAAGCCGGTAAACAGCGTCAGCTGTTCATTAAGACGGTACTGATCCTGCAGGTACAGGGCATGTGTCGTTCCCTTGCCGCCGTTGTATTCATGAGGACTGAGACCGTTTTCGTGATCACGCCAACGTTCGGAATCGTAGCGTGTCTGTGCGAACGATTCGCGACGGAAGTTGTATCCGGCGACGACGCTGTGTTCATCCGATTCCCATTCTTTGTAAATGTTGAAATCATATGATTTGCTCGGATAGAAAGAGTAGGATCCGGGACCGTCCCATGCATTCAGATCGGCCACGGAAAAATCGGCCGGTATGCCGTCGGTATTCGCGCTGCTGTATCCGTCCTTGTCCCGATGCGTGTAACCGAGCGTGGCATGGATTTGGCGGGCGGTATCGGTGTACTGTAACCGATGTACGGCCAGTTCATATTCGCCGCTGTAATGCAGGAAGTCTCCGGGAGTGACCGTGACCGTTCCGCCCGGTACGGCGATCGTACCGTTGAGTACCTGATGACCGTCTTTGTCGCGCAAGAACGAGAGCGGATTGCGGTATCCGTATTCGTGGTTACTGTGGGTGAAGCGATAATCCAACTGCTGATGATCATCGAGCCGGTAGCCGACTTGCAGTTTGATGATATCGGTTTGATTGTGTTTTTCGCCCGGGCTGCCGATGATATAGCGATTGCGTGCCGATTTCGGCAACGTACCGTCAACGGTCGGCGTGCTGGCGTTTTTGTCTCTATAGACGTCAAAGAAATAGTTCGGATAGCCGTCCGTCGAGCGGCGTTCGTAACCGAGACCGAAGGTCCACCGTCCTTCGATATCCGCTTTCATGTCAAACGCGGCACGCTTCGTGCCGTTGCTGCCGTAGGACAGACGGACATCTCCGCTGAACCCGTCATTGTGCCGTTCGGTGATGATGTTCATGACGGCACCGACCGCTCGGCCGCCGTAGAGCGACGACGAGGCGCCTTTGACCAATTCGATCCGTTCAATCCCCGTAGTCGGCAGAGTCTGCCAGTCGACCGAGCCGTTCCAGCCGGAGTTGACGGGTTGACCGTCAATCATGACCAGGATATCCGTCGAGCCGAAGCCGCGTATGGAAAGGTCCGATCCCAGACTGCCGTCCGCGACCGGTGCCCGATAGACACCTGCCGTATAGGCCAGTGCGTCGGCGACGTTTTGGACGGGCCGTTTCGCCATATCTTCTTTGGTAATGACGGTGACGACGGCGGGAACACGTTGCGCTTCTTGGAGCGTACGTGTCGCCGTGATGACCATGCCGTCCAGCATGACCGGTTCTGCGGCCGTTGCGCCTATGCCCGTAGCGGCGCAAAGGACACAGGCCGTCAACATTGCTTTCTTCATGATGATTCCTCCCTCATGGTGAAAATACGATAATGATTACAACAAAACATTGTATCATAAAAATATATTAAACAACAAGTATAAAATAAAATATACGTACGATTAAAGAAAACACGTAAGCTTTTTGACAAACACAGTGGTGCCGCGGTAGTATTATATACATAATGCAGGGAGGAGGAAGATGTAATGAAATCGAAAGTAGCAGTTGTTTTGGCAGTCGCCGCGTTGACCGGGGCGGGGAATACGGTCGGTGCGGAAGAACTGATTACGTTGGCGCCGCAGATTGTGACGGCGACACGCTATGTCAAGGCGGACATTGATGTACCGGCGACGACCGAGGTGATGACGCGTCAGGAAATCATCAATACGGGCGCATCGACGGTACAGGACGCGTTGCGTTTTACGACGGGGGTCATCTACAAAGCCAATCCCGTCGGCGAGTCGGGCGGCGAATTTTTGATTCGCGGCAAGCGCCGCGGTACGTTGGTCATGCTGAACGGCGTTTCGCTCAACTTCCGTAACGGGTATGCCGATTTGAGTGCCATCCCGGTGGAAGACGTAGACCGCATTGAAATTGTACGCGGCGGCGGGGCGGTATTGTACGGCTCGGACGCGACGGGTGGTGTCATCAATATCATTACCAAACCCGGCAAGACCAGTTCGGTCGCTGTGTCGGCAGGGAACTTCGGGCAGCAGCGGCATGCGCTCACGGTGAGCGAAGGGGAATTCAGCGCCAACTTTGTCATCGACAAAAAAGGACGGGTGAATAACATCTCGCAACCTTCGGACTACGGTAAATTTTTCCATTTTACCGGCGGGACGAAGTACATGGGCAACATGACGTATCGGTTCAGTGACGAGCTGTCGCTGCGACTGTCGCATTCGCACCATGATTACGGGAAAGAATACTGGTATGCCAAGCATTCGAAAGGAAAGACCGCGGAAGCCATTTACGACCATCGCGACATCACCAGTTTGGATTGGCAGGGAGCGTTGCAGTATGAGAAAGACGGCTTCGGAGCGA
Organism: uncultured Veillonellaceae bacterium; assembly: GCA_947254705.1. GTDB lineage: Bacteria > Bacillota > Negativicutes > Veillonellales > Negativicoccaceae > CAMCNU01. Next base: position 13,674 of record CAMYCX010000014.1, on the reverse strand, counting down.
CCTTTGCCATCCATCGCAATTTGGGAACGACGTGGTACACCTATTGGGATTATGAGTCGAAAAAATCGCCGAAACTCATCGGTATTCTCGACCGGCAGTACTTGTACGAATCCGACGATCGGACGATGAGTCTCGACCTGCATAAAGAATGGCAACGAGACGATGCGGTGATTTTGGTCGGCGGCGGTTGGGAACGCAGTAAGTACAGTCTGCTCACGCAGAACAAACCGATGTGGAACAGCAAAAAAGCCGGCATGAAAGGCAGTGACGGGAAATATCTGGACGACGGGCGCTTTTACGGGTATGAAGAACGTGAACACCCGCACTATTCGCGTGACGTTTTCTCGCTTTACGGCTCGTACGAACGCCAGCTCGGCGGAGATAATCAGCTGACACTGTCGGCGCGGCAGACATGGACGGCCAATTCGCCGAAAGACAAGGAGTTCCGTCAGTTCACGCCGCAGGTACAGTTCTTGCATCGCATGGGCGAAGATACCAGCTGGTTTGTATCGTACGGCGAGTCCTTTACCCTGCCGACGATGGACGCGTTGTTCGGCGCGGGCTCGGCCAAAGGCAATGTCGACTTGAAACCGGAAACGGGCAAGCACTATGAAATCGGCATGAAGGCGCAACGCGGCGATTCGCTGTGGAAAGTCGCCGTCTTCAAGAGTGACGTGAAAAACTTCATGCGGCTCAAGGAAGATAAAAACGGTGTCCCGAAACAGATGAACGAAGACACGAAAAACCACGGGCTGGAAGTTTCCGTCGATGTCCGTCACAATGAGAACTGGCATTCGAACTGGGGCTTTGTCGTGCAGGATCCGAAGTTTTATGATGCCCGTTACCCGAAAAAGGGTTGGCAGCGTGACTACGGGCGCTTGCAGCTCAACGGCGGCGTGACATACCGTGACGACGACTGGCAGGTGTCGTTGCAGGCCGCCTATACGGGTGAACGTGTCTTGTCCAGTTATCAGGAAGAAGTCAGACCGCTGCTGATTACCTCGCTCCATGTGGCGTATACCCCGACCGAGGAGTGGGAAGTGTATTTCGATGCGGACAACCTGCTCAATCGGGAAGATATCACGAGTCACGTATCGTCCCGCTATAATGCCCAGCCGTTTAACTACTTGCTCGGCGTGAAGTATCGCTTCTGATGAGCGGCGGACGAAATCGTTTTATCGCGCTGGTGGCGGTCATGCTCTGTCTGTGTCTCGCCGCATGCATGCCGCCGGCGCAGGAACGGACAGGAGGTTATACCATCGTGGACGGTGCGGGACGTCAGGTCACGTTGTCGCATGTACCGCAACGCGTTATCGCGAACACGGTGAATCTGGAAGATTTGACGCTGGCACTGGTCGGCCCGTCACGCATGGCGGCGGTATCGGACGCGGCCGCACGGGACGATTCGCTTTGTCGGGACGAGGCCCGACAGGTGGCGGCGCGTTGGAACGGGCGGTTGATGCCGGAACAGATTATCGCCTGGCAACCGGATGTCCTGATTGTGCAGGACAGTGATGAACATCTGATTCACTTGCAGGAAGAGCTGGGGATTCCCGTGGTGGTACTTCCCGTTGCGACGAACCGTGAAATGATCAAGGAACGGATTCGGATCGTAGCGGCGGTCCTCGGGGAAGAACGGCACGGGGCGGAGATGACGGCCCGCATTGATCAGGGTATGGCACGGATCGAACGGCGATTGGCCGCCGTACCGGAAAGTGAACGGCCAATCGGATTGGCCTACTCGGTACAGGGGGCGTTCGGCAGTCCCGACGGTTTGGCGCATCATGTGCTGACGGATGCGGGATTGCGTAACGGCGCCGCGATTATTGGTCTCAAGAAAGGCGATCATTTGAGCAAGGAAGGCGTCGTGCGGGTACATCCCGACTACCTGATTTTGCCGGAGGTGGCGTCCGTGAGTCAGGGCGATCAGAGCGCGGATGAACTGCAGGCATCTCTCATGAGCGATCCTGCGTTTGTCGATCTGCCGGCCGTTCGCAACGGGCATATCTTGCGGATTCCCGATGCGTATCGGTACTGTTCCTCGCATCGGTATATCGACGGCGTGATATTGCTGCATGAACAGATTTACGGGCCCTTGCCCGCCGCATAAGAACAACAGTCAGGACAGGGACCGCGGAAAATAAAAGGACGATGAGCGTCGGCTCATCGTCCTTTTTGCGTGTCGCTCGTGCGGCATATCGTCATAGCAAGACACCCCCGAGATCTCGGGGGTGTGATTTGTCCGTTTGCCGCGCTTAGAATTCGTAGCGATAAGACAGGGTGTAATTGATCGGAGTGGAGCGGTAGAACGTACCGGAGTGCGATACGTTGTCTTCCCGATCGAGTACGTTGTCGATGCGCAGCGAGAGACTGTTTTCATCGTTGAAATGATAGGTCGTATTCCAAGTCGTCAGGAGATACGGTTTAGTCGGCGAAGAGGGGCTGCTGGACGGGCTGCCGACACGGTCCGCAAGGTAAGCGGCCGTCAACGTGCTGCTCCACGGGCCTTGGGCATAGGTGAGAGTGCCGTTGACCTGCCAGCGGCCGTAGCTGCGGTCCCAGTACGGTTTTTTCGCTGTTTTACCGTTGTCTTTGACCATCGGATTGTTGTAGGAGACACCGAGACGGTAGGACCACGGTCCCTCTCCCTGATATTGCATGGAAATTTCCGCGCCGGTGTTTTTGAACTCGGAGTTGATGTATTGATAACCTATCAGGATGCCGTCTTTATCTTTGTCAAGATCGACTTTGATGTTGTCGTTGATACGCGCATGGTATACGGCGAATTGATAAAGATGGTCATTGTGCATCTTCTTGTAGCCGACTTCATAGTTGATGCCTTTTTGCGGCTTCAGACCCGGGTTCGGCATGGCGTTGCCGTTTTTCCCGAACATCTGACTGAAGGTGGGCATGATGAAGGACTGCGAAACATTGACGTACAAGTTTTCGTCCGGATTGAGTTGATGAATCCACTGTCCCGCCGCGGAGAAGTTGCTGTGGTTCGTGTCGGCGGTCGAGTTGCGCGTCTTGGTTTCACGTCCCGAGAGAATAATCGTATCGCGGTCGTTCAGCCGATGTTCCGCCTGCAGGTAGGCCGCCCAGATATCACGGCTGTAGCGGTCGTCGGTGTCTTTGTACAGCGAGGCTTCGTAAAATTCATGTTGGAACGTGATGCCGGCAATCCAGTCCGTCTTGTCCCCGCGCCAGGTTTTTTGCAAGTCAAGACCGTAGTTGACGTTTTCTTCCTTGGTATTATAGAAACGTGCTTTGCCTTTGGCAGGACTATGCGATCTTGTGAAGAAGTTGCCGCCGTCGGCTTGCATGAAGACACGGTTGTGGTAGGCGTGAGCGGTGAAGTCATCGCTCTGATAGTTCACTTGGAAGAGCCGCTGGTCGCTCGTGTAGGTCCGATATTGCTGCAGATCGCCGATTTTGCCGGGCCAGTTTTTCGGTTTGGTCGGTTTGGCGAAGTAGTAATATTCGTAATCCGTAGCGGATTTGAATTTGTCAAACGACATGCTCAATTCGTCGCTGAAACGATAGCCCAAGTGGAGCGAATCTTTGCGCGAGCCGGGCAAATCCGCATAGCGGAAATCGTCGACTTCGGTAACATGCTGCAAGAGTCCCCAGTGCTCGCGATGCAGACCGAGCGAGAAACCGTCCATGTTGAGGTTGAGGTCGGCTTGGCGCTGGCCGTAGTTGCCGTAGCCGAGCAGGAGCGAATTCGGCGCATCGTCCTTGGTGATGATGTTGATGACGCCGGCCATCGCTTCCGAGCCGTACAGTACGGAGCCGCCGCCCTTGGTCACTTCGACACGGTCGATGCGTTCCGTCGGGATTGCGTCGAGATAGTATTTGCCGCGGGCGTTGATCGGGTTGCCGTTGATCATGACGAGCGTACCGTTTTTAATCCCGCGAATGGCGATTTCGTTGCTCATCGTGCCCATGTGGCCGCCGCCGGGTCCGAACGATTTGTAGGCGATGCCCGTGATACCGGCGAGCGCAGTGTGGATATTGGTCGCGCCGGCACGGCGGATCGATTCTCCCTGCATAATTTCAATCGACATCGGGACATCGATTTCCATTTTGGCGGAACGGGTCGCCGTGATGACGACCGGATTGAGGGTGACCAAATCGGCGGCCTGTGCGCCGAAGGTCCCGCCTGCGAGTGCGCAGACGGCAAGCAATGCGGTGTAACTTGATTTCATACTTTACCTCCCTGATCGGGCCACATGCCCGAATCCTCTTGTAATGTCACTATTGTACCGCGAAGCCATGGTATCGGGCAAGTAATTGACCGGAAGTTTCTCATCTTGTCGGCAAAAAATGTGTGTCGACGAGCAGATCAACGGTGCGTGGCGTGTACGACCGTGTTATAATACAATTAAGAGGAGGGATTTCCTATGCAAACATACCGTACAATTCTGGTCGCTGTTGACGGTTCGGAAAATGCGAATCGAGCAGTCGACATGGCGGCGACATTGGCCGAAAAGTATCATGCGAAATTGGTACTGGCACATGTATTGGATGTGGAGTATTTTTCCGTGTCATGGCTGAATCATCCGCGTCGTTTGGGGAATACGGATGAAAATGCGAAGCGTGTGGCGGAGGCGTTGGGACGAGATGAGCATGCCGAAGAGCTCAATGATTATCGACGCAAGTACAGTCAGGAAGTGTTGACGGCGGCGGCGGCACGTGTGCCGGAAGGGATTGCGTTTGATGTGGTTCATGAAACGGGCTCACCGCGGGAGGCGTTATTGGAAATCGCCAAGGAGGTACAGGCGGATCTGATCGTGGCGGGCAGTCGCGGTTTGGGGACGGTGGCCGGCATGTTGGTCGGCACGGTGTCGGGATACTTGGTGCGACATGCATCGGTACCGGTATTGGTCATCAAATAGAGGAGGTCTATATGCAAACGATTCAGACAATTCTGGTGCCGACGGACGGTTCGGAAAATGCGGCGCGCGCACTCGAAAGCGCCGTGTCGTTGGCGATGCAGTTTGATGCGGAGTTGGTGTTGTTGTCGGTGTTGGAACAGCAATTTTATGTCGGCGGTCTGGTCGGGCTGGAAGGCGATGCCAAGCCGTATCGCGGCGTGACGGAGTTGCCGCCGCAGCCGGAGCCGGATGAGAATCAATATACGGGATTGACGTCACATCAAATCAGTATTGCCAAGTCCGATTTGCGCAATGCCGCGGCGTTGGTGCCGACACAGGTGCGACGGCGGCTCTTGTTGGCTAACGGCACGGCACGGGAGGATATCGTGACGGTGGCCAAGGATGTGCAGGCGGATTTGATTGTCATGGGCAGTCGCGGTTTGGGAACGTTGCGCGGCGTGCTGCTGGGTTCGGTATCGAAGTATGTGCTGCAACAGGCGCCGATGCCGGTATTGGTTGTCAAGTGAGGCGGAATGCGAGAAGGAGGATCTGATGATTGATTTCAAAGAAATTCTGGTGCCGGCGGACGGTTCGGATAACGGGTTGCGGGCGTTGCATCATGCGGTTGAGTTGGCTAAGTTGTCGGGCGGTACGATTGTGATTTGCCATGTGGCCAATATCGTATCGGTGATTTCCGGTTTCGATCAGATTCCGAGCGGTGCCGGTTATGTGACGGAGCAGATGGCATCGGATATGGAAGCCAAGGGCAAGGAAGTATTGGAAGAGCTGGTGAAGGCGGTACCGCCGGAGGTGCCGGTTAAGACGGTGTTTGAAGTGGGATCGCCGGGACCGACACTCGCCATGGTGGCCGAAAAAAACAACGCGGATCTGATTGTCATGGGCAGCCGCGGACTGGGGCCGATCAAGGGAATTTTCATGGGATCGGTATCGAGTTATATTGTAAGTCACGCGAAATGTCCGGTATTGATCGTAAAATAATTCGAAAGGGCGGACGAGAGTCCGCCTTTTTCTTTCAGCGTACAGGGGTAGGGTATGGAAAAACAGATTCGATGGCTCTATGAGGAATTGCCCAAGTGGGTAGCGGAAGGACTGGTTGACGAGCCGACCGCCGATCGGTTGCGGGTGCATTACGGAGAGGTGGCGCCGGCAAAGAAAACGTGGACGGTGATTTGGCCGATATTGGCGTCGATATGCATGGCGCTGGGGGTATTGTTGTTGGCGTCATCGCAGTGGTATGACATCACACGGGAGACACGGTTGTCGTGGCTCGTGGGGCTGACGGCGTTGTCGTTGGTCGGTGTGGCGGTTGTCGTGGCACGCCCGACATTGCCGGTGTCCGTTCGGGAGGCGGTCGGTGCTTTTCATGCATTGATGTTGCCGGGGGCATTGTGGTTGGCGGACAGTATGTATGCGGTGAACCGTTTCCAGGAATGGCATGCGGTCATTTGGGCGGCGTTGTTGCTGTTGCCGACGGTGTATCTGTTGCGGTCGGTAGTGGCGGCCTCGGTATACGTGTTGCTCGCGGCGTCGTTTTGCGGTGCGGACGGAGCGGCACAGGCATGGTTCGGCAAGCAGTTGGTGTGGATATTGTTGGCCGCCGCGGCACCGTATTTTTACCTGCTGTATCGTGACGGGTCCCGACCGAAAGAGATGTTGCTGTTCGGTTGGTCGTACGGGGTGGCGGTGTATAGCGCTTACTTTTCGACATTGATGGATTTGGACGTGGTGAATTTAGCGTTTTTTGTCGTGATGGCGACATTGACGATGTATATCGGTCTGTTACCGGGACGTGCCAAGTTGTGGGGCATTCCGTTCCGCTGGATCGGCGGGGCGGCGTTTATCGTCGGGATGTTGTTGACGACCATGCGCAGTACATGGGTCGATCTCGGGCGACAGGAACCGTCGGTGTGGCCGATCGTGATGCTGATGTTGGTGTTGTTTGCGGCCGGTGCGGTGTGGTGGCGCATGGTGCAGCATCGTTCGGGGCCGTTGGTGATGATCGGGGTGTTTCCGTTCCTCGTGGTGATCGGTACGGTCATTACGGCGTTTCGTGCGGGATATACACTGCTCGCCGTCGTGATGATGATGTACTATCTTGTCGCAACGGGGTGGATGTTGTGGGACGGTATGCGACATCGTTCGCTGGTACGTACGGATATCGGCCTGGTGATGGCGGGCCTGTTTATTCTGGCGCGGCTTGCCGATTCGCAGTTTACGGATTATGAACGGGGCGTGGCGTTCCTGTGTATCGGTGCGATGATTTTGGCGGGACATATATTGTTCCGCATGCGACTGTCGCGGCAGGAAAAGGGCATGCAGCGGCAGGTGCAACGGGCACGCCAACGTCGCGAAGAAGCGGCGATCGCCGAGGAAAGGGCATCGCACATGCCGCGGGCGGATCATGCGACACCGCCCGTGACACGGAGTGTGCCGGTTATGTCGCAGCGGCAAAGAGAGATGCCGGTGATGCCGCCGGTGCATCGGGCGGATCATGAAGAGCAAGGAGGGGCGGACCATGAAGAAAAATAATTGGCAACGTTGGCTCCTGTTGGCCGTGGTGGCGGTCGTGCAACTCATCGTGATCGGCGGTTACCAAGGAAGTTATGAAGAAGTCGCGACAAAGGGGACGTTGTATAAATTACCGTTGCAGTCCGCATTTACCGTGGATACGGATTATATCCGTATTTCGGTACCGGACTGGGAGGCGCGGTGGATGAACGCAAATCCGCCGGAACGCGGCGAGCGGGTGTATGTATCGATTGCGCCCGATCCGGAAGGAAGGTTGATGATCAAAGGGGCGGATCTTGCGGTGCCGGCGCAGGGCGATTACATTGTCACGCAGGCATGGAACGGCGAGAAGGACGGCGTAGTGTGGTTGGATTTACCGGTCAATCGGTACTATGTCGGCAAGCAGATATTGCAGCAGATTCCGTTGGAGGAATATACGGCGGAAGACGAGGTGGATATCAGCGACTCGTTGACACAGGAAGAAAAGGCGATGGGAAAGCCGATGACCAAGACGGTACCGCGGCATGAACTGGTGGCGACGGTACGGGTGTTGGACGGCGATATGGTGATCACGGATATTCTGGTGGACGGACGCAGTATCGCACAGGTGTACCCGACCGGCGGGCCGTCGTCGGCACTGGTAGAGGTGGCACCGAAAGAATCGGAACGGAAGGGAGGTATATGAGGGCCATGCAGACACATCATCACGGATTATTTTGTGAAGTGCCCGCGGAAGAAGCTGACGACAGTTCGGTCGCTTGGCCGGCGGAGAACGATGAACGATTGTTGTACGGAGCGGCGTCGATTTTCAAAGTGCTGGGAGATCCGACGCGGTTACGGATTTTACAAGTGCTGTTGAGGGAAGGGGAGCGCTGTGTGGGAGAAATCGCCGCGGATATCGATATGGAACAGTCCGCAGTGAGTCACCAGTTGCGCGTGTTGCGGCAAGCACGCGTAGTCGATTTCCGTAAGGACGGAAAAGTCGCCTGGTACTATTTGGATGACGATCACGTAGTCCGTCTGCTGGAGCAGGGGATTCAGCATGCCGCTCATCATCGGCGATGACACGGTTATACTTGATGCGTCACGGGTATGCCCAAGACGCGATCCCGCCGGTGGATAATTTTCATCGCGATTTGGCGGCGACGGGGATTGCTGAAACCCGGCGTATGGGCGCTTGGTGGGCGCGTATGGTCGGTAGCGGTACGGCGGGGATTTATTACAGTCCGCCCGTACGGACCCGACGCACGGCGGAACTCGTACAGGAAGCGTGTGCGGCGGCCGGCGTGACGGTGCGGGAGATGCAGGCGTTATATGCGTTGCTCCGTGCCGATTGGGCACCGTTACGCGAGCATGTTCGTGCGGCGGCGGCGCGCGGATTGACGGATATATTACTGGTCAGTCATCATCCGTATTTGCAAAAATGGTTGCGCGAAGAGGCGGATTGGACAGTAAAGTATCGACAAAGTGCGATTACGGTGCTCGATTGCGACGAGTCGGGACAGTTACGGTTGGTCCGCTATGTACGGCCGGACGATGAGGAGTTGGTCAAGGGATGAAACGGAGTCATTTTTTTGCGTATTTGAATCGCATGAAATTCATTCGGCGCTGGGGATTGATGCGCAGTCATGTACCGGAGAATGTGCAGGAGCATACCTTGCAGGTGGCGATGATTGCACAGGCATTGGCGATTTTGCGCAATCGGCGACACGGCGGCAACGTATCGCCCGAACGGGCGGCGGTGTTGGCGATGTATCATGAGGTCAGCGAAATTTTTACGGGGGACATGCCCACGCCGGTGAAGTATTTTAATCACGATATTCGGGCGATTTACAAGACGATCGAGGTGGCGGCGGTCAAGAAGTTGTATGCGACATTACCGGCGGATTTGGCACCGGATTTTGCACCGTACGTGCTGACGCCGGAAGAGGATGAGTTGTGGCCGCTGGTCAAGGCGGCGGATACTTTGTCCGCATTTTTGAAGTGCGCCGAAGAGCGAGCCGCCGGCAATCCCGAGTTCGATGAGGCGTATGCGACGATTCATGCGACGTTGGAAGCATCACCCGTGCCGGAGGTGCAAGATTTTCTTGCCGTGTTTGCGCCCAGCTTTGAGTTGTCGTTGGACGAATTGAACCGGACGCTGACCGAGGACGATGATGCGTAAACGGATTTTACTGATTAATGATTATATCGGCCACGGCGTCGGCACGACGAACGTGCTGCAACCGCTGCTCATGATGAGCGGGCATCAGGTGTCGGTGGTGTTGACGGCGATGATGAGTCACGGGTTTCAGTACGGTGAGTACGAGTATCGTCCGTTGACGGAGGAGATGGCACGGATTTTTTCGTTGTGGCGGGGGCGACCGGAGTTGTTTGCCTTTGATGTCGTGATGACGGGGTTTATCGACAGTCTCGTCGACTTGCGACAGTTTCCGTTGATTCGTTCGTTTTTGGAGGGACTCCGGCAGAACGGGGCCAAGATTATCGTCGATCCCGTCATGGGAGACGGCGGCGATCTGTATCCGGGATTGCCGCGGGCGCTGATTGCGGCGATGCGCGAGTTGGTCGCGGCGGCGGATGCAGTGACGCCGAACGTGACGGAAGCGGCCTTATTGCTCGATGAAGATCCGCAGACGACGGGAGACGCGTTGCGGGCATGGCCCGAGCGCTTGGCGGCGTTGGGACCGAAGACGGTCATCATAACGGATTGTCCGACGGCCGCTTGCGATACGGGAGAGATTCTTTACCGTACGGCGGCAGGACGGCAAGGAAGCGTGCCCTTTTTGCGTCGGGCGGCGGCGTTCAGCGGCAGCGGCGATTATTTTAATGCGGTCTGGTTGACGGCGGTGACGGCGGGCATGGCGGTCGATGACGCGGTGGCGCTGGCGGCGACGTTTATCGATGAAGCACTGGCGGAAACAACGGCGATGCGGATTGATCCCGCAGACGGACTGTACGGTGTACGGAGTTTCGCTCGTTTGCTGGAGCGCTTGGGATTGACGGCGATGCACTGAGAATAGAGATATAAAAAGAACGTCCGTGACGGACGTTCTTTTTTGTGCGATCTGTCGGTTACTTGTGCAAAATCGCTTGCACGCGTGAGAGAATATCGGATCCGGCCGCGTTGTCGGACGTTTTCGACGGGGATTGAGGGGCGGCAGTATTCTTTTTTTCGGCGGTCGGTCGGACGATAGGGGCGGCCGATTCGGATTTCGATTCGGATTTCGATGGGGCGGTCGGCGTGACGGCGGCCGTCAGACGGGTGGCGATGGCTTGCGCTTCCGCTGCGGTGGAGGCGGTATAGAGCGCCACACCGCTCATCATGACGGTACGGCCGCGAGCGGTCGATGCGGCCACAGCATCGTCATGGAACAGACGAGCGAGTTTACCGCCGGCGAGTTGGGCTCGCATCGGGGCGGAGTATCGTCCTGACGCGGCGGCGGTAAGTACGTCATGACCGTTCACGATGACGGTCGATTCACGTACGGTTACATGCTTGCGGGAAAATTCGTGCAAGCGTTTGAGTGCGATGTCGACACGATCGGACGAACGCGGATGCGTATTCGGCGCAATAATGCGTACGATTCCCGTGGCACCGCTGTCGCCGTGATATTCGAGCAGAGACTGCATCGCCGCCGCCGCGCCGCCGACATTGTACTTGCTGCGTTCCAGAATGGTAAAGCCGAGTTTGTCGGCATTTTTTTCCTGATTCATGGTAAAAACTTCGTTGTTGACGTATTGCAGTGCGATATTGGCCACGATGGCTTCCGCCGCACCGGCATTACCGAGAGCGATGCCGGCCGCATTGGCGAGGGTCACCTGTTTGGTGATGCCGTTGACCGAATCGCGATGTTCGCCGTGGCTGATTTCGTGAGCCAGGACAAAGGCAAGGCAGTCATCGTCCATGATGTCCATCAAGCCTTTGTTGACGGAAAGGACACCCGCCAACGTGCAAAACGCATTGATGTCTTCCGACGGATTGACATAGATGACATAGCTGCGTTCGGGAATACCCGTGTCTTGCAAGTCACGGATAATGCGTTTGGCGCGCTCCTGATACGCGCTATCGGCATAGACACCCGTACGGGCCTGCGTTTCACGCAGCATGCCTTCCTGATCCCGATCCATGGCGTCAACGGCGGCATGCGTGCTGCCGATGTTGATGGCGCCGCGCAAAATGTTGCCCCAGCTGACGGCGTGTACTTCCGCAACAGCCGGTGTGATCATGAGTCCGCCCGCCAAGAGGGCGATCGATATTCGACGCGAGAGTGATTTCATGATGACTCCTTTCTGCTGTACTAGCGTACAGACGGTCCGCTGAGTGACAATTCGGTCAGTCCGTAGTAGGTGGTCAACCCGCCGGCGGACACGCCGTTGTCCCAGTCGATATAGAAGATATGGCGCAGCATTTGCTGCGGGAACGGAATCGGATCAACGGTCACGGCGGTGATGCCCTGTGCCGTTTGCGCTTCGATATAGGCAATCCGTGCGGCGTCCAATTCATTGATGCGATAGGTGAAATAAAGCGTGGCGAGGATAAACGGGAGCAAGGTGCATGCCGCCGCCGTTTGCCACCGCAGTCGGTATGCGGCCAGCGGGGTGCGCACGTCGGGCAGACGCAACAGCACGGTGAGGGCCGTCAGCCACAGCAACACGGAGAAGAAGGTCGCCCGAGCGGGAAAGGTCGGCGCGCCGAGCATGATGAGATTGTTGACAAAGGACATCCCGATCAGCAGTGCGGCAAAACGCACATCGGGTTCCTCCCGCCACAGCCGTCGCAACGGAACTTCGTGACGGGCGCGCACTGTGTCCGCCTTCGTCAGATGAAGTGAACGCAACATACCGTGATACGCCAGAGTGAGCAGTGAGAAATACAGTCCGTATTCCTCCAAGCCGCCGGTGAGGTTGCCGACACGAAAGTACAGTTTCGGATCGGCTTTGCCGAGCGGCACGAGAATATGGTTGAAAATCAAATCGCGCAGTCCCATACCGAGATAACCCGTTGTGAAATACGAATGAGCCAATAGTAAGGCGATGCCGAGCGTGATACCGAGACCGATGAAACCGGTACGTCGCGACGGTACATCGCGCGGTACCCGGGCAACGGCAAGAAGACGATAGCAGATAACGGCGAGTAAGATCAGAGGCAAAATATACAGTATCATTTCCGCATTGCCCGCGATCTGATTGCCGAGCCGCCGGGCCAAGGTGTGAGTGACGCTGTTGACCCGAACGAAGTTGCCCGGCGCGGCGACCAGCCCGATGAATCCGATCATCCCGCCGAGGATCCCCGCCCATTGCCATGGTCGCATGATCCCGCGTCGATACGAATACCATGTCGCCGTCAACGCCAGCAGACCTGTCGTCAGAGAGGCGTTTTCCACACCGCCGCCCGCCAATATACCCAAGAGAAACATCGGCAGGATCCGCTGCGTACCGGATTCGGTTGACGGACGGACGAGGTGCAGTCGATAGGGCAGCAGGAAGTAGACCATCCACAGTGCGGTCCACAGATACACGGTCGAGCCGCACATCCACACGACCACCTCACCGAAATGCGGTAAGGCCAACCATGCCATGCCGGCCAATGTCAGGAATATCGTTCCTTCGACCCGACGGGTAATTCGGCCGCAGGCGTGCCAGTACAATGCCAGTAAGACGAGTACGAACACGACGGCATTGGCGAGATTGAAGTAGGACTTGCCCCACCACAAAAACGAATCCAAAATAAAAAATGCCACCATTCGTCCGCCGTGTTGGAAATAGTGAAGGTACAGCGATTGCCATATATCCGACCAGTCGGCAATCGGCACGGCCGTACCCCATATTAACGCATAGTCATAATCATCACGATGCAGCGGCGTCCATGCATTGAGCAGCCACATCAGGCAGCCGACGGCAATGACTGCCGCCCAACCGCGATACACGGATTGTTTCATAATTCCTCCTTGCGTTTAGTGTACGACAATGAAGAACGGCGGTCAAGCCGTCACGACAGGCGATTTTCACAGTGGGAAATAATCCGTGTATGCTTGACAAGCACCCCCGTTTTTGATATTCTATCTAAGTAACGGACGGACATCTTGACAGTCAAATTGTCGATGTGTTACAATTCGTTCATCGGTCTGCGGGAATAGCTCAGTGGTAGAGCATCGCCTTGCCAAGGCGAGGGTCGCGAGTTCGAATCTCGTTTCCCGCTCCATTTTATTTATTTTCCCTGATAGCTCAGTCGGTAGAGCAATCGGCTGTTAACCGATCGGTCGTAGGT
>CAMYCX010000013.1 GCA_947254705.1 uncultured Veillonellaceae bacterium | reverse complement strand
GTTGACGGCAAAGCGTTTGACGGCGGTGAAGGAAAATCGTATCCGCTCGAAATCGGCAGCGGCAGCTTCATTCCCGGATTTGAAGAACAGTTGGTGGGTCATCAAGCCGGCGATGAAGTCGTTGTCAAAGTAACCTTCCCGAAGGAATATTTCGTACAGGAACTTGCGGGCAAAGAAGCGGAATTTACCGTCAATGTAATTGATGTAAAGCGCCGCGAACTGCCGACACTGGATGATGACTTTGCCAAAGCGGCAAGCAACGTCGCGACGATGGATGAATTGCGTCAGATGATCGAGCAGGGCTTGCAAAATCAGATTACCAATCAGGAAATGGAACAATACCATAACGCACTGATTCAAAAAGCGGTCGCCAATGCGGAAGTGGATATCCCCGAAGCCATGGTAGAAAGTCGGATCGATCAGATGTTGGAAGAGTTAAAACTCAATCTGGAAAGTCGTAACATGAAACTGGACGATTATCTCACACACGCCAAGAGCAGCATTGAAAAGTTGCGCGAAACTTATCGTGAACCGGCATTGAAAAATGTACGTACGGATACGGTCTTGGAAGCGATTTGCCAAGAAGAAGGAATCGAAGTAACGCCGAATGATATGAACATGGAAATCGTTCAAATGGCGCAGAATTTTGATGCCGATCCGCGTGAAGTACTGAAGATCATTCAAAAAGAAGGTCGTTTGCCGATGCTCGCGCAGACGGTTGCCCGTCGAAAAGCGGCGGCGCTGATTATTCAGTCGGCGAACCATCAGCATAACGAGAAAGAAACCGCGGAAGCCGAAGAAAAATCGGCGAAGAAACCGGCCAAGAAAACGGTAAAGAAAACAGCGAAGAAAGAAACGAAAAAAGATAACGCTGACGAAACGAAATCAGAATAAGCAAGGAGGTAGGTAGTTTGAACTATGTACCGATCGTTGTCGAACAAACTGCTCGCGGAGAGCGTTCGTACGACATATATTCACGACTGTTAAAAGATCGCATTGTCTTTTTGGGCGGCGCGATTGACGATATGGTCGCCAACAGTATTATTGCCCAACTGCTCTTCCTGGAAGCGGAAGATCCGGATAAGGATATCCACCTGTACATCAACAGCCCCGGTGGCGTGGTGACAGCGGGAATGGCGATCTACGATACCATGCAGTATGTCAAACCGGCGGTGTCGACGATTTGTGTCGGCTCGGCGGCGAGCATGGGAGCGGTGCTGCTCACCTCGGGAGCGACCGGCAAACGTTATGCGTTGCCGCATTCTCGGGTGATGATTCATCAGCCGCTTGGCGGTGTGCAGGGACAGGCGACGGAGATTGAAATTCATGCCCGTGAAATTTTACGGATGCGGGAAGAATTGAACGGTATATTGGCCCGTCACAGCGGTCGTTCGATAGAAGATGTTCAAACCGACACGGAACGGGATCACTTCCTGTCGGCACAGGAAGCCAAAGCGTACGGTCTGATCGATGAAGTGCTTGAACGCATGCCGATCGTCGCTCCACAGGCGGACTGAGGAGGCACAGGTGAATAAAGATTCCTCGGTTACTCCGGCCTGCAGCTTTTGCGGGCGCGGACAGGACAGCGTCAAAAAATTGGTTGCCGGTCCGGGTGTGTACATTTGTGACGAATGTATCGGCGTTTGTCGCCATATTTTAGAGCAGGAAATACAGCAGGACAGCGCAGCGGAATTATCGTCGCTGCGGGTTCCTTTACCGACGGAAATCAAAGCTCATCTTGATCAGTACGTGATCGGTCAGGAAGAGGCTAAAAAGAGTCTGGCGGTAGCGGTATATAACCATTACAAACGCTTGCGTTCGGATATTGATACCGATGATGTCGAATTGCAAAAATCCAATATTGTGATGATTGGTCCGACGGGAAGCGGTAAAACGTTGCTCGCACAGGCATTGGCGCGCTTTTTGGAAGTGCCGTTTGCAATTGCCGATGCGACCAGTCTTACACAGGCGGGCTATGTCGGTGATGATGTCGAAAACATTTTGCTGCGGCTGATTCAAGCGGCGGATTATGATATCGAGCGGGCACAGCGCGGGATTATTTACATTGATGAAATTGATAAAATCGCCAAACGTACGGATAATACCTCGATCACTCGTGATGTATCGGGGGAAGGGGTCCAGCAGGCACTGCTGAAAATTCTCGAAGGTACGGTGGCGAGCGTTCCTCCGCAAGGCGGACGCAAGCATCCGAACCAGGAAATGATTCAAATTGATACGAGTCATATCCTGTTCATTTGCGGCGGCGCATTTGACGGGATTGATACATTCATTTCACGGCGGTTGGCGAAGAAAACAATCGGTTTCGGTGCGGATATTCAACAAGCCAAAGAACGAAATGTGGCGGAAATCTTGCAATATGTGCAACCGGAAGATTTGTTGCGCTTCGGACTGATTCCGGAGTTCATCGGGCGCTTGCCCGTATTGGTGACGTTGGATCCGCTGGATGAAGATGCCCTGGTGCGGATTTTGACCGAACCGAAAAATGCACTGGTTAAACAGTATCGCAAGCTGCTGGAAATGGACGGCGTAGACTTGGAATTTACGCCGGAGGCGTTGCAGGAAATCGCGGCGGAAGCGTTGGCACGCAAAACCGGCGCACGCGGCTTGCGCGCGATTATTGAAAAAGTGATGAAAAATGTGATGTTTACAGTCCCCACGCTTAAGAACGTGGCACGGGCGACCGTGACGGCAGATACAATCCGTAACCGGGAGGAGCCGGAACTGGAATATCGCGAAGAATGCTAAGCAAGGCTCCTCCGGGAGCCTTTTTACATAGCATCGACCGATAAGGAGGCAGTATGACAGAGCAGCAAGAAACATCCATGCGGTTGCCCGTTTTGGCAGTCCGTGATTTGGTGGTGTTTCCGTACATGGTGACAGGACTGGATGTCGGGCGTGAGCGTTCTCTCACCGCCGTTCGACAGACATTGGAAGAGGACGGCTACTTGCTGGTGGTAGCGCAGCGGGCGGCGGATGCGGAAACACCCGATGCGGACGATTTGTACGATGTCGGTACGGTGGTTAAGGTCAAGCAGGTGTTGCAACTCCCGGACGGGGTATTGCGGATCCTGATTGAAGGGATTACCCGCGTTTGCGTGTGTGCCGTGAAAGAAGAACACGGGATGATCACCGCGGAAGCAGGTGATTTTCATGAAGTAAATGAAGGCACCGCGATGATTGAAACATATCGCCGCGACGTGATTCGCCGTTTTGGGGAATTGGCGCGAACGGTCGATATGGGCATCGAAGAAGATGCCCTGGCGAAGTTCATGCGGCTGGGAGATCCGGGACAAGTGGCGGACTTTGTGGCAACACATTTGACCTTGACCGTCGACGCACGTCAGTCATTACTCGGTGAAGCCAGTATTTATCGCCGCTTGCACGAAGCGCGTCGGTTGCTTCTGACGGAGCAGGAAGTCACGAAACTCGAACAGCAGTTGAATACGGAAGTACGACGCGGTATGGATAAAAACCAGAGAGAGTATTACCTGCGGGAAAAATTGCGCGTCATTCGTGATGAGTTGGGGGACCGGGCCGATGTGGACGAGGAAGTGGAGGAGTATCGTCGACGGCTGGCGGAACTTGCACTTGACGATGAAAAGAAGGAAAAAATCGAAAAGGAAATCCGTCGCTTGGAACGGACACCTCCGATGACGCCGGATGCGGCGGTCATTCGCAATTATCTGGAATGGATCTTTGACTTGCCGTGGAATACAGAAACGGAATTGAACTTGGATTTATCACATGCGCGTCAAGTGCTGGATGATGATCATTACGGATTGGAAACAATCAAAGAACGGATCTTGGAGCATTTGGCCGTGCGGCAATTGACACGCGCACAAAAATCACCGATTTTGTGCTTAGTAGGGCCGCCCGGAACGGGTAAGACCAGTCTTGCCCGCTCCATTGCACGCGCACTCGGTGCGGCATTTGCTCGCGTTTCGTTAGGCGGGGTGCATGATGAATCGGAAATCCGCGGACATCGGCGGACGTATATCGGGGCGATGCCGGGTCGGATGATTCAGGGAATTGTGCGAGCCAAGACAAAGAATCCCGTGTTTTTATTGGATGAAATTGACAAATTGGGAACGGATTTTCGGGGAGACCCGGCGGCGGCATTGTTGGAATTGCTTGATCCGGCGCAAAATGATCAGTTCAGTGATCATTTTATCGAGATCCCGTTTGATTTTTCCGATGTCTTTTTCCTGATGACGGCCAACACGACAGCGACGATTCCGCAACCGCTGCTCGATCGAATGGAGGTCATTGAGCTTTCGAGCTATACGGATTGGGAAAAGCTGGAAATCGCAAAACGCTATCTTTTGCCGCGACAGACCGAAGAAGCGGGATTGACAAAACGGGATACGAGGATGAGCGATGCGGTACTGCTCAAACTGATCCGTGAATATACGCGCGAAGCGGGAGTACGACAGCTGGAACGGGTCATCGGAAAAATTTGTCGTAAAACAGCCAAAGCAAAAATTTTGGGTGAAGACGCACGTTCGGTGACGGTCAAGCGTATTCCGGAATTGCTTGGGGCAGCGCGTTATTTGCCGACAGCGGCGGAACGTCGTGATGAAGTCGGTCGTGTTACGGGACTGGCGTGGACGCAAGTCGGCGGTGAAGTGCTCAATACGGAAGTGACAGCAATGCGCGGTTCGGGTAAAATGATATTGACGGGGCAACTTGGCGATGTGATGAAAGAATCGGCGCAAGCGGCCTACACCTATGTTCGCAGCCGATCCGAAAAATGGGGCATTGACGAAAAATATTGGGAAAAAACGGATATTCACATCCATTTGCCGGAAGGGGCAATTCCGAAAGACGGTCCTTCGGCGGGAATTACCATGGCGACGGCTATCGCCTCGGCGGCTACGGGGCGCGCCGTGCGTGCGGATACCGCGATGACGGGAGAGATTACCTTGCGGGGAAATGTATTGCCCGTCGGCGGTATTAAAGAGAAGGTTTTAGCGGCACATCGTATCGGTATTCGTCGCATCTTATTGCCGCGAGAAAATCAACGTGACTTAGAGGATATTCCGGACTCGGTACGAAATGAGTTGACATTTATTTTCGTCCGGCATATGGACGAAGTATTACAAAAAGCGATGGTGGTTTGATGGAACAGGAACGGTTTCGGATTGTTGAGTCGAAATATTTGCTTTCGGCAGTGAATCCGGCACAAATGAAAAAAGACAAGAAGAAAGAAATCGCATTTATCGGACGTTCCAATGTCGGCAAGTCTTCATTGATTAACTCACTGTGCAATCATCGCGGTTTAGCGATGGTCAGTCGTGAGCCGGGCAAGACGCGTACTATTAATTATTTTGCGATTCGCTCACGTCGTGATCTCGTCGGCGGCGGCGATGCACGTACAACGGAGCAACATTGGTATCTGGTCGATTTGCCGGGATATGGGTTTGCGAAAACGAGCGGGCAAAATCGGGATACCTGGTCGCAATTTATTGCCGATTATGTTGAAAATTCCAAGGAATTGGCACTCATGTGTCTGCTGATTGATTTGCGTCATCCGGCGTTGCCGATCGATGCCAAAGCATATCAATGGCTGCGCAGTCTGGGGATGCCGTTACAGGTGATCGGTACGAAAGCGGATAAACTGAATCAGCATGACAAGCAGAAAAATTTACAGGAATTGGGGCGGAACTATCCGGCCGATTATCCGCCGTTGCTTTACTCTTCGCTTAAACACACAAACCGTGAACGCTTGCTCGGCGTGATCGAAACATTTATTGACGAGGAGGAAGCATGAAACGTTTCGTTATCGCATGGATGGCGGCATGCTTGTTTCCGTTAGCGGTGACGGCCTATAATCCGTATGCACCTAATGTGTTTGCGGAAGCGGAAAAGAACACGCCGGGATATCGAGCGGCAGCAGCGTTAATCGTAGCAGGATATGCCACAGGATATGACGAGGGCTTGCTTGCCCGCGCGCATTTGACACGATACGAGTTGGCGCAAGCCTTGGCGGCAGTATTGGAAAATCCTGCCACACCGCAGAATGATGCGGATGTCATCACGGCGTGTCGTGAGTATAAGCGGGAGCTGGATGCACTGGGCGTGCGTGGCCCGAAGGGAGCTGCACGTGATCATTGGCGCATCGGCGGAGATGTTCGTGTGCGCCGTCAGGATGACGCGACAGAGCATAAAACGGATGCCCGCGCGCGGGTTAATTTGACTTATGCGATAAAATAATACAGGAACATCAAGTCATCTATTTATGTCGACAAAAAACGGAGACCCTAGGGTCTCCGTTTTTGTATATCTGTATTTGTCAATGGCAGTCAAAATAAATTACTCGCTCCAGGGGAAGGAGAACGGTAAATCCATATAAAGTAAATCAGTGACTCCTGTCGGAGCGGGTTGTACCAGGAACAATGTCAGAACTGTCAGTACCGCCATGGCGATGGCGATAAGGTTGAAACTGCCGCGACCGGATACTTCATACAGACCGAAGAAACGTACACCGATAGTGGCTGCCACGGCAAGAATCAGCCCGGACAGTGTCAACGTGCCGTACATGATATGCCCGGCGACAAAGACAAGAAAGACGACCGGTACAGTGATCAGCGGCAAGTAACGCATGAGTGCCGTGTTTTTCGTTCGTTGCAAATCGGTCAGCCAGTCGGAAAGCTCAAAGCCGAAGGCGCCGAGCAATATCCAACTGCCGTAAATAACGGTATCCCAGTAGGCGCTGAAACGGTTGCGGTGATTGCCGGCGGTATAGGCAAAGGCACAAATGGCCAAAATGACGAGACCGACAATGAGATAGTACCATGTTGCGGGAATGAAACTGAGCAGAAATAAGCCGAGCACACCGGCGGCCGTACCGATGGCCGTCCATGTGAGCCATTGCCGTTTGGTGATTTTTTCATCGGCCGGTAGCTCCGCATAGAGATAAGCCATGACTTCCATCAGGAAGAAACCGATAAAGGCAGCAATGGCATAAAACGGATTAATACTGATGGTCAGCACGACAAACAATACGGGAATCAAAATCCGCCAACTGTGAAAAATACGCATATTTTTCCATGTAAGACGGGTGTTTTGCGTGTGTCGGGTCAGCAGCATGAACGAGAGAAAGGTGAGCAGCATACCGACTGCCTGTACGGGCGTTGCACCGAGATACAGTACTGAGCACAGTACGAGTACCGACAGGTTCATCCCGGTAAAGCGGGCGACAATTGCCCCGAAAAAGCCGATATTGAAATACGGCAACATGGCCATCAAAAAATCCATAATCTAATCTCCTTTATCTTCATTATTCTTTTAGTATACCGATTATCCTTTCTGCCTGCAAGGGGAGACGGATAAGGGAAGGTGAAAAGTGACGGAAATAAAATATTTTTCGGTAAAGTCTTATCATTGGGCATTTTTATTGCTATAATAGTAACAGTAGGTACAGTTTGATGATGTTTACAAACGACTACAGTCAGGGTGGATTGGACAACGCTATGACGGTAGTCGTTTTTTATGTTCAAATATCGAAAATGCTCGATAAAGAGGGAGGGTACATATGTCGATAACAGTTGTATATGCAACGATGACAGGAAATACGAAACGGGTCGCGGAGGCGATTGCACAGGCTGTAGGCGTGACGGCGCAGGATATGGCGAATGCACCGACCGTGACAACGGACACGGTGGCGGTCGGCTATTGGGTGGACAAAGGGCAACCGAATGATTCGGCCGTGAAATTTTTACAGTCGCTCCGCGGTAAACGGGTATTTTTATTCGGAACCCTCGGCGCTTCACCGACATCGCCGCATGCGGCCGATTGTAAGAAGGCGGCACGGATGTTGGTAGAAAAAGATAACACGGTCATTGGTGAATTCCTTTGTCAGGGGGCGATTGATCCGAAATTGCTGGCTATGTTTGCCAAGTTCCCGGAAGGGCATCCGCATGCACCGACGCCGGAAAGTCGGGCCCGTTGGGCAGCGGCAGCGTCACATCCGGATGCGGCGGATTTGCGGGAGGCTGCCGCAGCGATCCGGGCGGCATTGGCAATGAAAGAAGGATGAATGATGACAACGACGCACGATACATTGATGGCATTGTTGGCACAAATGCCGCCTGAAGAACGTGAGTGGATCGTCGGCCGTGATACTGCAGATGGCTTGCATGAAGCCTTCGGCAAAAAAAGGGTTGTCCATGCCGGACGCGGCGGTATTCCGATTATGAATCCCGCTGAACAGCAAAAAATATGGACGGAGCTGATGGCGCAGGAGTATCGCGGCGACGGACGGTCGGTATATGTACATGTGCCGTTTTGCGATCGCAAATGCCTGTATTGCGGCTTTTTCCAAAATTTCAGTTCCGATGAGTTAATGGATAACTATGTCGATGCGTTGGTCGAAGAAATCGCACAGGTTGATGGGGCGCACCGATTGCAAGGGCGGCCGATCGAAGCGGTATACTTCGGCGGTGGTACACCGTCTGCACTGTCGGCGGAAAATATAGGTCGTATTGTGGCGGTACTCAGACAGTACTTGCCGCTGGCCAACGATTGTGAGATCACACTGGAAGGTCGGATCAACGACTTCACTCCGGCGTATGTCGATGCGATACTGGCGGTCGGAATCAATCGTATCTCCATCGGGGTGCAGTCTTTTGATACACGCGTTCGCAAGTCGGTCGGACGCATTGACGATAAACAAACGGTTATTGACCGACTGGACTACATGGTCCAAACGGGCAATGTCGCGGTGATCATCGATCTGATGTTCGGGCTGCCGTATCAGACGATGGAAAATTGGCAGGAAGATTTGGATTTGCAGTATGATTTGGGATTGCACGGCGGTGATTTATACCAACTGAATATTTTCCCGGACAGTGATTTGCATCGGGCGATTGAGTCGGGAAAATTGCCGGCCGCCGCGACGACGGCACAGCAGGCGGATATGTTTATGCACGCTCTCGAAGATATGCGGATGCGCGGTGCGATTAACCGTGTGGATGTCAGTCATTGGGCGAACGGCCGTCGGGAACGCAGCGTGTACAATACGCTGACTAAAGGAAATCGCGATATTATTCAGTTCGGTTGCGGTGCGGGAGGCAAGCTCTCCGGCTACGGAATGATGAATTATCGCAGTTTACCGGAATATATTGATGCAGTGATGGCAGGACGTAAACCGATTCAATTTATGGCGGGACCCCAGGAGCATTATGCCTTTATCGGCGAAATAATGCGTCATATGGAAGGCATGTACCTTGACGGACGGGAACTTGCCCGCAAATGGCAGGTCAATCCGGTGGAAGAACTCCGTCCGGTGCTTGCCATATGGGAGCAAAAAGGATTGGTAACGGTCGAACGCGATTTGTTGCGAATGACACCGGCCGGGCAGTTCTGGCATGATAATCTGATTCAGTCGGTGACGGAAATGATGAGTATGCTCGAGCGGGAAGATGTCATCGCGCCGCGTGTAGACGATGTGGCACGGCAGGATGAAATGGTGTCATCATCGGAAGAAAGCGAGATGCCGAATGCCGATGATATGTTTGTCAGCATGATGATGACACAACTGGCCAAATATATGGATGATGAACGATATGCGGATCATCCGCATGTCTTGATGATGAAAGAGGCGCTGGCGAAAATGGGAATGACGAATGCGGATTTGCGTTCGCCGGAACAGGTGCGTCGGTTGTCGAATGCATTGAAAAATGAGATGTCCGCCTCGTCCGAACAAGGAGAGAAATGAAACAAAGAATAGTATGGGCGCTGCTGGCGGTCGTGCTGCTGACGGGGGCGGTCGCATGGTTGATGACCGAACGGGCGGAAGTCACTTCAACGCAGACACGGACGATGACCGTGACGGACGCGTTGGCACGAAAAGTGGCGATCCCCGTGCCGACGGAACGCATCATTTCACTGACCAATGCCGATACGGAGACGTTGTTGGCACTCGGTGTGAAACCGTTGGCGGTGGTGGATAATCGCAATTTGTCCGATACATTGTCCGCTCGTTTGACGGATGTGCCGCGTGTCGGTTTGGCCACGGCACCGAATGTAGAAAAGATGGCGGCGCTGCATCCGGATTTGGTGATTGGAACGACGATGGGGTTTCAGACTTCGTTGGCACCGACGTTGGAACGATTGGGAATCCCGGCCGTATTTATCAGTGTCAGCAGTTATCAGGAAATTTTGCAGCGAATTACATTGTTGGGAGATGTCACCGGACATACGGCACAAGCCACTGCATTGACGGATGACATCACGCAGCGAGTGGCGGCGTTACGTGCGCGATATGCGAACGGACCGCGACGGAAGGTGCTGATTTTATGGGGAACGCCGTCAAGCTTTCAGTTGGCGTCCTCAAAAACCTTTATCGGAGACTTGGTGGCACAACTGCCGGTCGATAATGTGACCGACCAATGGTTGGGCGACGTATCGACGGATGACAAACCGGGATTTGTCACGCTGGATATGGAGACGCTCAGTCGTACGGATGCCGATGAGATTCTGATCGTTACGCACGGGTTGACACGAAATATGACGCAACAGTTTTTGGAAGAACTGCAGTCCAAACCGGCATGGCGACAGGTCAAAGCGGTTCGCGAAGGTCATGTACATGAGTTGCCGGGGGAATTGTTTGCATCCAACCCCAATGTGCGGGTAGCGGATGCGCTGGCATACTTGGCGGAGGTACTGTATGACTGAACGGAAAGTGTCGATCGGTACGAAAGCACGTTGGGCGATTCCCGCCGCCGTCGTATTGTTGATGATCGGATTTTTGGTCGGTATGGGCAGCGGTACGGTACAGGTGCCGCCGCGGATGATTACGGAGGCATTGACGGCGGGACGCACGCATGAGATGTATACGATTTTGTATGATATTCGTTTGCCGCGTGTGGTGGTCGGTGCGTTGGCGGGGATTAATCTCGCGCTTGCCGGCTCCATTTTACAAGGCGTACTGCGCAATCCTCTCGCTGACCCGGGTCTGCTCGGGGTGACCGCGGGAGCGGGTCTGGCGGGTATGGTGATCATGATCTTGTTCCCCGCCCATATGATGTGGGTTTCGCCGGCGGCCTTTATCGGTGCGATGCTGGCGACATTTATGGTGTACGGAATTGCATGGCGACACGGAGTGAGTCCCTTGCGATTAGTATTGGCCGGTGTCGCATTGGCGGCCTTTTTCGGTGGATTTATGACATTGCTGACCTTCTTTTACTCGGAACGGGTACAGGGAACTGTCAGTTGGATGGCCGGCGGATTTTCCGGTCGCAGTTGGGAATATGTTTTGATGATTTTGCCCTATACGGCGCTCGGACTGATGGCCACAATGTTCGCCACGAAATCGCTGACCTTGCTCAGTTTCGGCGACGATGTGGCACGATCGCTCGGCGTGCGGGTCGAGCGTACCCGCATTTTGCTGCTGACGCTGGCGGCGTTGCTGGCGGCATCTGCCGTCAGTGTGGCAGGTATGCTCGGATTTGTCGGATTGATCGTACCGCACATTGCGCGGCTGATTGTCGGAGGAGATTTCGCCCGTTCGGTCCCGCTGGCGGCACTGCTCGGCGCAATATTGATTTTGTTTGCCGACACCTTTGCCCGTACGGCATTCAGTCCGATTGAAGTGCCGGTAGGGGTATTGATGAGTTTTATCGGAGCGCCGTTCTTCCTTTACCTGTTACGTAGGGAGGTGGGCTGATGGCAACATTGTATGCGCAAAACATTGCCGTCGGTTACGGCAAGCAAATCATCGTACCGCAGGCTTCGGTACGATTCGAAGAAGGCGAGATCGTATCCGTTATCGGGCCGAACGGATCAGGCAAATCAACGCTGCTGAAAGCGTTGTCACGACTTCTTCCCGTTGCCGACGGAGAAGTACATTTGAATGAACGTCCGATCAAGTCGTACAAGGCACGGGAGATTGCCCGTAAAATTGCGGTGTTGCCGCAAGGGGCAGTCGCACCGCCGGATATGAACGTGTATCGCCTGGTATCGTGCGGACGCAGTCCGCATCACGGTTATTTTGAGGAGTATGACGAGCATGATGATGCCGTGATTGAGTATGTTATGCGGGAAACGGATATCTGGAAATATCGTGAGCGGGCAATGTACGCTCTGTCGGGCGGAGAACGACAACGCGTGTGGTTGGCGATGGCATTGGCACAGGAGCCGGAGATTTTGTTGCTGGACGAGCCGACGACATATCTTGATATTCATCATCAGCTGCGGTTGATGGATTTGGTTGCCGAAACGCATCGGCGACGGCATATTACCGTGATTATGGTATTGCATGATTTGAACCAGGCCGCACGATACAGTCAGCGCATCATTGCCATGAAAAACGGGGAAATCGTCGGTGACGGCGCACCCGATGAGGTGATGACTGTCGAGCACATGCGGGATTGGTTCGGCATTCACATGAAACCGTTGGCGATACGTGACGATGACGATGTCTATCGGTTTTACTTACCGTTGTCCGTGGCAGGAGAAGACTGATTTTCCGCTGCTGACAATAAACGAATTTCACGCAAAGGAGGGTAGGGATGTCGCCGTACGGCGAACCTTTTTTGACAGAGAAAGGATAAATAAGTCTGTTACCAAGACAGATTTTTTTCGGAGGCGAAGAAGATGAACAAACGAATTATGATGACGGCATGTGTGTTGGCATGCATGACGACAGGTGCGGTATGGGCGGCACCGATGCAGAGCATGGACCCCGTGATAGTCACGGCGGCACGGGTATCGCAGTCGCTCAAGGAAACACCGACACCGGTAACGGTGGTAACGCAGGAGATGTTGACGGCACGCGGTGCGACGAATTTAGCGGAAGCGTTGGAGGCCGTACCGGGCATTACCTTCCACAATGACGGTATGCGGCGTTCACATGTGACGGTACGTGGGACAGACAGTCGACACACTTTGATTTTGGTCGACGGTAAGCGAATCGGTACCGATGTGGGCAAAACATTGTACAACCCGAACATCTTGCAAGATATCGGTATGGAAAATGTAGAACGCATCGAAATTGTGAAAGGCGGTGCATCGGCACTCTACGGTTCGGAAGCAATCGGCGGCGTGATCAATATCATCACTAAAGTACCGAGCAAGGCTAGCTTGACATGGCACGGTCAGACGGGAAATTATCAGGGTGGAGAGCACAATGAATACCGCTACCATATCGGCTATGACAGCGGATTGCAGGAGCAATGGCGTGTGAAATTGTCTTACGGGGCACGCCGACAGGTTCCGCAATACAATGAAGACGGCGGTACGGACTATTACTACGGCTTGGCACGGCCGATGAGCGTCAGCCTCGGCTATCATTTCAATGAAGCGCACAGCTTGACATTGGACTATGATTATCAGACCTCACAGCAATACGGGGATAAATACATCATGGGCATGATGGATGTCAATAACCGTGTCGTTACCAAAAATACGGGTCTTACCTTCAAGGGACATGACAACGGCTGGGACTACATCTTGCGTGCGTATTGCAATCAATTTGTCAAAGATTACTTCACGGCCATGCGCGGAAAAGTCAGCGGCATGGACTATACGAAACACAAGGAAACCATGGTGGATGCACAGGCGACAACGCAGCTGAATGAGGCGCATCGCTTGACGATCGGTGCGGAATATCGCAAAGAAGACGGTATTTCAAGCCGTATGAAAACAGGACGTGATGAAGGCCTGTACGGGACATACCAGAAAATGGTTCGCAAACCGGTCATGGAACAGGTCATCGGCCCGAACGGACAACCGGTTATGGGCCAGGACGGGAAACCGATCAAGAAGCCGGTCATGTTGCCGAACGGAATGCCGAAAATGGAACCGGTGATGGTACCGGTCATCGGTCCGAACGGGCGCCCGGTTATGGGCCAGGACGGGAAACCGATCAAGAAGCCGCTGATGGAAGATGTGAACGTACACAAGTACGGCGCGGATTTGACACATCGCAGCCTGTATGTGCAGGATGAATGGCGGCCGAATGACAAGTGGTTGATCGTGCCGGCTTTGCGCTATGATCACAGCAGCCAATTCGGCGGACGTGTACTTCCGAAAATGGGAGCGACTTATTTCATCGATGGCAATCACCGCGTGAAATTGAATTTCGGTACAGGTTATGTTACGCCGGGCTTGATGGAGCTGTATTATGATTTTGATATGGCAGGACAGACGCACTGGGTCGGCAATCCCGACTTAAAGCCGGAAAAGTCCAAGAACTATGAAATCGGTTGGGAACAGGAAAGTGATCGTCATCAGATGAAGATTTCCTATTTCTACAACGACATCAAAGATTTTTGGAATCCAGTCAAGGTCTATGCGGAAAAAAAGCATTCCAAGGATACGCATTATGTCAATGAATACAATGTCGTTTCGCAAGGGGTGGAATGGACGGGACAGTATGCATTGACCGATCATGTTGATTTGTCCTACGGATATACTTATCTCAAGGTGGAAAATAAGGATACGAATCGGCCGGTGGCCCAACAGCCGAAGCATAAAATCGATCTCGGCCTGCATTATCAGGACGGCCCGTGGGCGGCGAGCCTGTGGGGCAACTACTACGGCAGTTATCGGAGCAGTATGGATGATCCGTTAGAAAACATCCTGCTGGTCAATATGTTGGTTTCTCACCGCTGGGATAACGGTTTGCGTGTCTTTGCCGGTGTCGACAACTTGCTCAACCGTGATACGGTGGTACGAACATATAACGGACGTTTCTTTAAAGTCGGCTTTGACATGAAGTGGTGAGTGAGGCAAGGCGGTGTTCGTCGCTTTGTTTCATACGGAAAGGACGAAATATGAAGCAACGGATGTGGTGGTCGCTGCTGGTCGTGGTGTTGGTCGCTTGTGGGGCGTGGTATTTTGCGTCCGGCACACCGGCGCCGGGATCGCATGGTGATATGGTATATCGTGATACCTTGGAGCGCGAGGTCCGAGTTCCCGTACCGGCAAAACGAATCGTGACGCTGACAGGAGCGGACAGTGAAATCTTGTTAGCTATCGGCGTGACGCCGGCGGGGACGGCAGAGCATTTCGGTGTGAAGCGGGATATGACGGGAACATATGCGTCCATCCCCAAAGTGGGAAGCGCAAGTTCACCTAATTTGGAACAGGTGATTGCGCTCAAGCCGGATTTGGTGATCGGCAGTGCAGTACCGTTTCAGTCGTCATTGGCTCCCGGTCTTGATGCGGCGGGGATTCCGGCATTGTTTTGGCAATCGGAACGATATGATGTCATTTTGGATCATATCCGCACATTGGGCGTGATCAGCGGTCAGGAACGGGAAGCGGAGAAACTGGTTTCGTCGATTACATCAAAAGTGGCCGCATTGCAAGCACGTTACAAGGATCGTCCGCGTATGAAAGTGCTGATGATTTCCGGTGTGGTCGGTAACTATTATGCGGCGACATCCCAGACGTTGGTCGGAGATATTGTCGGGCATTTACCGATCGAAAATGTAGCGGATCGCTGGCAAGTGAGCGCAAACAAAGCGGGCATGGCGTTCGGTTATGTACCGTTGGACTTGGAGTATATTTCCCAAGCGGATGTCGATGAGATTATTATTATTTCCATGGGCAGCGACGGGAAAGAGGACAGTGAAAACTTTATTCGCATGTTCGGCGAACAGCCGGCATGGCGACATTTACGCGCAGTCAAGGAAGGCCGGATCCGACATTTGCCGGGCGAATTGTTTTTACCGAATCCGGGCGTACGTGTCGCAGATTCATTGGAAGCGGCTGCGCACGTAATTTATGATGACGGCAAGTGATTTAGCGCAAACGGTCGGCAGAATCGGAGTTGAGGTGTAACGCGTTGCCAACCTCGAAGGGTACCATTGAGGGTACCCTTTTTGCTTGTTTGTGAGAGTGACAAGCAACATGATATACTAAAATCATACGGGGGTGACGTATGGGGGTTTTATGGGATAAGTTGAAAGAAGTGGCCGGATCGGTATTGCCGATTGCGGGATTGATTTTATTGTGGCACTGGACATGGGCACCGTTATCGCATGACATGTTGATTCGGTGCGGGTTCGGGACGATGCTCGTCATTCTCGGGTTGGCGATTTTTCATGTCGGCGTAGAAATCGGTATCGTACCGATCGGAGCTCACTTGGGGAAATCGATGACACGGTACGGCAAGTTGTCGATTGTCGCTGTCAGCGGTTTGGTGGTCGGATTGGCGATTGCGACGGCCGAGCCGAATTTACGCATTTACGGTGCACAGGTAGAGTCGATGACCGGCGGGCTCATCACGGAGATGACGCTGGTCTATGCGGTGGCGGCGGGCGTGGCGATGCTGTTGGCGGCAGGACTGTACCGCATCGTTCGTTCGGTGGCGCTGAAATATATTTTGTTGGCGACATATGCACTGGTGGCACTATGTTCCGTGCTGGTACCGACGGAGTTTGTCGTGATTACGTTTGATGCCTCCGGTGCGGTTACCGGGGCGATGAGCGTTCCGTTTTTGTTGGCACTGGCGGCCGGTGTGGCACAGTTTAAGTCGGCAGACAGCGTCTCCTCGGAAGAAGACAGCTTCGGACTGGTCGGTTTGGTTTCGGCGGGGGCATTCTTGGGCGTATTGCTCATGGTGCTTGTAACGGGCCAGGATTCATTCCTGGATCGGGTACAGATGGGCGATCCTGTGATTGGCGCCGGTATGTGGGAAACTATGCGGCGATTGGTACCGCAGACGATGGTCGAGGTGTTGCTCAGTATTTTGCCGATCGGCGTGCTGTTTTATCTGGCGCATTGGCGTGCCTTGAAGGCACATCCGAGCGAGTTGCGACGGATTAACGCGGGGCTCATTTATACATACATCGGTTTGGTTATTTTCATGATTGGGGTGAATTTCGGGTTTAATCAGGCGGGATATGAAATCGGTCTGCAACTCGGACACTTGGGCTCACCGTGGATATTGGTCGGATCGGGATTAGTGCTCGGATTGGTCGTCATTTTGGCAGAACCGGCCGTGACACCGTTGATTCATCAGATCGAGGACATGACAGGCGGGTATGTGCCGGGGCGGTTGGTGCTGATCTCGCTTTCTTTGGCGGTCGGCGGTGCTGTCGCATTGTCGATGTTGCGAATGGTGATCGCGGGACTGGCATTGTGGCATATCCTGTTGATCGGCTATGGTATTGCGTTGGCGCTCTCTTTTGTCGTTCCGCCGCTCTTTGTCGGGATGGCGTTTGACTCGGGCAGTGTCGCATCCGGGCCGATGGCGGCGACCTTTGTTCTCAGTTTTGCGGGCGGTGCGGCACGGCACTATCCCGGAGCGGACGTCTTTTTAGACGGACTGGGCGTGATTGCGGTCATCACGGTAGTACCGATTGTGGTATTACAGCTGTTGGGGTTGATGTTTAAGATCAAAGCAAGGAGGAAATCGTCATGACGATGCCGACTTATTCAATAGTGTATTTTGTCGTCAATCACGATACGGGATCGGACCTGATCGCCGAGTTGCATCATGTCGATGTACCCGGAGCGACGGCGATGGCGGCACGGGGATCGGTACATAACCGCTTATTGTCGCTACTGTGTTTGGATGAAGTGCGCAAAGAAATTGTCTTTTTTATCGACGAGACTACTCATGCGCATACGGTAATGCGGGAGATGGTTACACGGTTTAAAATTGCCGAGAAACATTCCGGTATCGCGTTTTCCGTACCGTTGTCGGGAGTGTACGGAGCACGTAAGATGAAAGATATCAGCAATGAAGAAGAGGTGAATGAGGTCATGTGGCAAGTAATCTATACAGTGGTCAATAAAGGGGATGCCAAGAGCGTGATTGATGCGGCCAATGCGGCAGGCGCCCGCGGCGGGACGATTTTACACGGACGCGGATCCAGCATCCATAACGAAACGACCATTTTTGATTTTCCGATTGAGCCGGAAAAAGAGATGGTATTTGTGCTGGCGCCGAAAGAAAAAGCCGAGGATATCGTGGCTTCGATTCATCAGGCATTGCGGATTGGCGAACCGGGACGGGGGATTATCTTCGTGATGAATGTGACGGAGGCGCATGGACTGGCCGAGCAAAATGCTTGACATGGCGCCGGAATTTATTTATACTAAGTAAGTCATGGTGCAGTGCAATGATACAACCGCTCGAAGAGGTGATGATAAATGCTTCGGCTACCACATTCGGCGAGTCCGAGAATAAGGAGGTGCAACTAT
Organism: uncultured Veillonellaceae bacterium; assembly: GCA_947254705.1. GTDB lineage: Bacteria > Bacillota > Negativicutes > Veillonellales > Negativicoccaceae > CAMCNU01. The sequence continues at coordinate 6,309 of CAMYCX010000013.1, read as the reverse complement.
GTACGCGATTATTAAAACAGGCGGCAAACAATATCGGGTAGAAGAAGGGCAAGTTATTTACATCGAGAAATTGGATGCGGCCGCTGATGAAACGGTTACATTTGATGAAGTGTTGTCCGTGGTTGACGGAGATAAAGTCAATTTCGGCGCACCGTTGGTCAAAGGTGCCAGCGTAAGCGCGACGGTATTGGAACACGGAAAAGGCAAGAAAATCCGTATATTCAAGTATAAATCGAAATCCAACTATCGCCGTCGTCAAGGTCATCGCCAACCGTACACCAAAGTACGGATTGATGCGATTGCGGCTAAATGATTGAGGTCGCATGGACGCGTAATCGCGCAGGAACGATCATCGGATTTACCGTAACGGGTCATGCCGATTATGCGGCGGCAGGGACGGATATTGTCTGTGCCGGGGTATCGGCCGTGACATTGACTGCGGTACTGGGACTTCGTGACGTGCTTGGTTGTGACGGAACATATGCGACGGAAGACGGACGATTGACGGTTCGTCTGAAAACAGCGCCCGACGCACGGGCGTGTGCAATATTACAGACTATGCAGGCGGGATTGCGCGAGATTGCACGTCAATACCCGCAATACGTATTTATTTCGAAATAACGGGGGTGAAATCCATGTTCACTTTTGATTTACAACTGTTCGCCCATAAAAAAGGGCAGGGGAGTACCCGTAACGGACGTGACTCGCAGAGTAAACGTCTGGGTGTAAAAGTGCATGACGGACAGGTCGCGAAAGCCGGTTCGATTATTGTACGCCAACGCGGCACCCACTTCCATCCGGGCGAAAATGTCGGCCTGGGTAAAGATGATACGCTGTTTGCGCTCAAAGAAGGGAAAGTGGCCTTTGAACGCTTGGGCAAATATCGTCGGCAAGTGTCGGTTCGTCCGGTCGAAGCGTAAGAAACATCATCAAAACGCCTGCGGGCGTTTTTTTATTGCTCTTTTTGCCGTCACCGGACAAGGTATGCGGCGAGGTCTGTGCAGGGATATATCGAATGTGGTACAATAGACCAATATCAAGGAATAGGAGCGTGGCCGTTTTGTGGACAGATATCGGAATTATTACGGCATTTGTGCTGTACTTGGGTGCGATGATTTTCATCGGAGTATATTATTATCGTCAATCAAATGCATTGAGTGATTATATTTTAGGAGGACGCAGTCTGGGCCCGTGGGTGACCAGTTTGAGTGCGGAAGCATCGGATATGAGCGGTTGGATGTTGATGGGGTTGCCGGGGCTGGCGTACTTGTCCGGCTTGCCTGCCGTTTGGACGGCGGTCGGTCTGGCGCTCGGTACATGGGCCAATTGGGTACTGATCTCGAAACGTTTGCGGAATTACACGGAGATCGCCAATGACAGTTTGACGATTCCCGACTTTTTGAATAATCGGTTTCACGATCATAGCCATGCATTGAATTTTATTTCTGCGGTGTTTATTTTACTCTTTTTTTTGATCTACACATCATCGGGATTTGTGGCCGGCGGGAAATTATTTGAAACGGTATTCGGCTTGTCGTATGTCGTGTCGCTCTTGATTACCGCGGGGGTAGTGGTGCTGTATACGTTTCTCGGGGGGTTTTTGGCAGTCAGTCTGACAGATTTCATCCAAGGGGCCATGATGTTTTTGGCGATTTTGGCAGTGCCGTTGGCAGGGATGATGGCCATGGGCGGAATCGGTCCGACGGTTGCCGCCATGCAAAGCCGTATCCCGGAACATTTCTACCTGTTTGACCCCGCCGTCGGCACAACCGCTACGGTGGTGATGATGGTGTCCGCCTTGGGCTGGGGACTCGGATATTTCGGACAGCCTCACATTTTGGTGCGATTCATGGCGATTAACGATGCGGCGGAATTGAAGAAAGCGACTCGCATTGCCATGACATGGGTAGTAATTTCGCTGACGGCCGCCGTTTGTGTCGGTCTGGTCGGTCGCGTGTATTTGACGGACATGCTGGTCGGTGCGGATGCGGAAAAAGTCTACCTTGTGATGACGCAACAACTGTTCAGTCCGTTTGTCGGCGGCTTGGTTTTGTCTGCCGTATTGGCGGCGATTATGAGTACATCGTCGGCACAACTTTTGGTGACGGCGGCGACGATCTCCAAAGATTTTTATAAAAATTTTGTGCATCGAACGGCAGGGGATCGTGAACTGGTTTTCATCAGTCGTATTACGGTATTGGCCGTCGCCGTATGTGCGCTGCTGCTTGCGATGAATCCGAAAAGTTATATTCTCACCATGGTGGCATATGCATGGGCGGGGTTCGGTGCGGTATTCGGACCGGTTGTCGTTCTGTCCCTGTTTTGGCGGCGAATGACACGGAACGGTGCGTTGGCGGGAATGGTAGTCGGCGGAGTCACCGTACTGGTTTGGAAACAATTTGCATGGTGGGGGTTGTATGAAATCGTGCCGGGCTTTTTGCTGGCGTTGGCGGCGATCGTGATTGTGAGCCTGTTGGATGCACCGCCGAGCAAGGAGATCACGGATCATTTTGATCGGGCGCGGCAACGTCATATACTCGGATAAGTATAGATAACGGAAAAGGCATTGCTTCGGCAATGCCTTTTCGTTGATGATTCGACAGTCGAAACGGTGATGGTGATAAAATTTAATCGGTACTTTTATTTTATTCCTATATAGTGGCGTAAGAGATGAAAAAAAGGTATAATTAAAAGGTAGCAATTTTCGCGCGCAGTGTTGTTTGTTAAGGACAACCGTGCGGAAAAAATAAGATGATGATACACACGGATAAGTGTGCATGACAAATGCTTGTATAATACGGTACGGATGCAAGTAAAAAAAGATTGACAAGCATATCCGTAAGTGGTACACTATTAGAGTGTTTGTATGGGCGTAGTATGCCCAAAACAATGCGCGACGAGGTGAGTACATGACGGACAACAGTTGGCAAGGACCGTTGGCGGTAGGGACGAAAGAGGCCCTGCGGGCGGTACGTGCCGGACAGGCAACGCAAGTACATATTGCAACGGATTGTGATCCGCGCGTCGTGCGAGATTTGATGACGGCCTGTGACGAGGCCGGCGTCCCGATTCGGTGCGAATATACGCGAGCCCAGTTGGGCGGTGCGTGCCGATTAAAAGTGAAAGCGGCGGCGGTAGCCGTATTGCAGTCCACTCGGTAATATCTTGCTTCGGCAAGATCAATTATAAATCTACATTATGGTGAGAGGGGAGGTTGTCAGGAATGCCGACAATTAATCAGCTCGTACGTAAAGGTCGTACGACTTTGGCAGAAAAATCCAAAACTCCGGCGTTGAAAGAAAGCCCGCAAAAACGCGGTGTATGCACGCGTGTGTATACGGCGACGCCGAAAAAGCCGAACTCCGCATTGCGGAAAGTTGCCCGTGTTCGTTTGACGAACGGGATGGAAGTTTCGGCGTACATTCCGGGGATTGGCCACAACTTGCAGGAACACAGCGTGGTTCTGATTCGTGGCGGTCGTGTGAAGGACTTGCCGGGGGTTCGTTATCATATCGTGCGCGGGGCACTGGACACAGCAGGTGTACAGGGCCGGATGCAGGGTCGCTCCAAATACGGTGCGAAATCCGGTAAAAAATAATCCGCAGCAATCAGTCAGATAAGATAACAATCACCACATAAAGGAGGAAATCACATGCCAAGAAAAGGCCCCGTGCCGAAGCGCGACGTACTTCCGGATCCGATTTACGGATCGAAAGTCGTGACTCGGTTCATTAATAAGGTCATGCTCGATGGTAAAAAGGGCATCGCCGAAAGCATCGTTTACGATGCGTTTGAAATTATTCGTTCAAAAACGGGCAAAGATCCGATGGAAGTATTTGAACAGGCACTGAATAATATCATGCCGGTATTGGAAGTGCGTGCACGCCGTGTCGGCGGCGCGAACTACCAGGTGCCGGTCGAAGTTCGTTCGGAACGCCGGTTGACGCTCGGTATCCGCTGGGCGGTCAACTACGCTCGTCAACGCGGAGAACGCACCATGCGCGAACGCTTGGCGGCTGAATTGATGGATGCGTCCAATAACATGGGCGCAGCGGTCAAGAAGAAAGAAGAAATGCATAAGATGGCGGAAGCAAACAAGGCGTTTGCCCACTATCGCTGGTAACTTTTGAGGAGTGAAATAATATCGTGGCAAGAGAATTTTCATTAGAAAATACGAGAAATATCGGCATCATGGCGCACATCGATGCCGGTAAGACCACGACGACGGAACGTATCCTGTTCTATACGGGTCGTACCCATAAAATCGGAGAAACGCACGAAGGTGCGGCGACGATGGACTGGATGGACCAGGAGCAGGAACGCGGCATCACGATTACTTCCGCAGCCACGACCTGTCAGTGGAAGGGGAACCGTATCAATATTATCGATACACCCGGTCACGTGGACTTCACGGTAGAAGTCGAACGGTCTTTGCGCGTGCTGGATGGATCCGTCGCCGTGTTTAGCGCCAAAGACGGGGTAGAACCGCAGTCGGAAACGGTATGGCGTCAAGCTGACCATTACCGTGTACCGCGCATTGCCTTCGTCAACAAAATGGATACAACGGGAGCGGATTTTTACAACGTTCTCGACATGATCCGTGAACGTTTGGGGGCCAACCCGGTGGCAATTACGTTGCCGATCGGTGCGGAAACCGAATTTGAAGGAATCATCGATTTGCTGGACATGAAAGCCGTTCATTTCAACGGTGAGCATGGCGAAAATCTGGAAATCGTCGATATTCCGGCATCATTACAAGCGAAAGCGGAAGAGTATCGCGGCAAATTGGTGGAATCGGCAGCCGAGCTGGATGATGAACTGATGATGAAGTATCTCGAAGGAGATGAAATCAGCACGGATGAAATCAAAGCGGCATTGCGTAAAGGTACCATCGCTTGCACGGTCAATCCGGTGCTTTGCGGGTCGGCGTACAAGAATAAGGGCGTACAGCTTTTGCTCGATGCCGTGATCGATTATATGCCGGCACCGACGGATGTACCGCCGATTAAAGGTACACATCCGGAAACCGGTGAAGAAGACCATCGCGTATCCAGTGATGATGCGCCGTTCTCGGCGTTGGCGTTTAAGATTATGACGGACCCGTATGTCGGTAAATTGTCCTTCTTCCGTGTATATTCCGGCTCGCTGGAGGCAGGCTCATACACTTACAACTCGACGAAGGGCAAACGGGAACGTGTCGGTCGTATTTTGCAGATGCATGCCAACCATCGTAACGAAATTGAAGAAGTACATGCGGGCGATATCGCCGCGGCAATCGGCTTTAAAGACGTGACGACAGGCGACACGCTCTGTGATGAAAAAGCGCCGATTATTTTGGAAAAAATGGAATTTCCGGAACCGGTTATCTCGGTTGCGGTAGAGCCGAAGACCAAAGCCGACCAGGAAAAGATGGGGATTGCTCTTCAGAAACTGGCGGAAGAAGATCCGACCTTCAAAGTTCATACGGACGAAGAAACCGGTCAGACAATCATTGCCGGGATGGGCGAACTTCACTTGGACGTGTTGGTTACCCGTATGTTGCGTGAATTCAAGGTCGGCTGCAACGTCGGCAAGCCGCAAGTAGCGTATCGTGAAACGATTCGCAATGAAGTGGAAGCCGAAGGTAAATTTGTCCGTCAGTCGGGCGGTCGCGGGCAGTACGGTCACTGCTGGTTGCGTTTGGAACCGCAGGAGCCGGGCAGCGGATTTACTTTTGAAAACAAGATTGTCGGCGGGGTGATCCCGAAAGAATACATCGGACCGGTTCAAGCCGGTGTCGAAGAAGCGATGCAGACCGGTGTTATTGCCGGCTACCCGATGGTGGATATCAAAGTAACCGTATTTGACGGTTCGTACCATGACGTCGACTCTTCGGAAATGGCGTTTAAGATCGCCGGCTCCATGGGCTTTAAAGCAGGGGCGCAAAAAGCGCATCCGGTACTGCTTGAGCCGTATATGAAAGTCGATATCGTTGTACCGGATGAATACATGGGTGATGTCATCGGTGACGTCAACTCCCGTCGCGGTCGCGTGATGGGAACGGAACCGCGGCGCGGCGCAACGAACATCGAAGCGTATGTACCGCTCTCCGAAATGTTTGGTTATGCGACGGACTTGCGCTCCAAGACGCAAGGACGCGGTAACTATTCCATGACATTCGACCATTATGAAGAAGTACCGAAAGCGATTGCCGAAGAAATCACGGCACAACGCCTCGGAAATAAAGAGTAATCACTGAAACGGAGGAACAGACAATGGCAAAAGCACATTTTGAACGCAACAAGCCGCATGTTAACATCGGCACGATCG
>CAMYCX010000012.1 GCA_947254705.1 uncultured Veillonellaceae bacterium | reverse complement strand
GGGCAATGAAATATTATCGCCGATGGAAAAATCGAGGATCAATCCCTCCGTTTTACGGTTTTCGGTGATAAATCCGATGCCGGCGCGAATCGCATCGCGCGGCGTGTTAATCGTGATGTTTTCTCCGTGCAAACGAATATCGGCGCCGTCTTTGCGGTCCACACCGAAGAGCGCCCGCATGATTTCCGTCCGGCCCGCGCCCATCAATCCCGCCACGCCGAGAATTTCCCCTTCCCGCAAGGTAAAGGATACATCCGTAAAAACGTCCCGACTGTGCATATTGTGAATGGCGAAGATCACATCTCCCGGTGTACGTGTCCGTGCCGGATAGTATTCCGTCAGCGAGCGACCGACCATGTCGCGTACGACCTGTGCCATGTCCGTCTCGCCGGTCGGTTTCGTGCTGATGGCCACTCCGTCCCGCATGACCGTCACTCGATCACTCACCGCAAATACTTCTTCCATGCGGTGCGAGATGTAGACGATCCCGACGCCCGCCGCTTTCATTCGCCGCATCACGCCGAAAAGCACCTCCGTCTCACGCTCCGTCAGCGCCGCCGTCGGTTCGTCCATGATGACCACTTGCGCATGCAGCAACAGGACCCGCAAAATCTCCGTCATCTGCTGCTGTCCGACCGAACAATCTTCCGCGATCATATCCAGCGGCAGCGCGATGCCCAGCTCCTCGCACACCGCCTCCGCCCGCTTGCGCATAGCGGCAAAATCGAGCGTTCCGAACGCGGTTTTCGGCGGATTCATCAGAAACAGGTTTTCCAATATCGTCAGATTCGGCCAGATATTCAACTCCTGATGAATGAATGCCACGCCGTGTCGCTCCGCTTCTCGCGGAGACGAAAACACCTGCGTTTCACCGTCGATGGTGATCGTGCCGCCGTCCGCGCGATGCAATCCCGTCAGGATATTCATCAGCGTGGATTTGCCCGCACCGTTTTCTCCCATCAACGCATGCACTTCCCCCGAACATACGCTAAAATCGACGCCGAGCAGCACTCGGTTGTCGCCGAATGCCTTGGAAATGCCCTGCATTTCGATATTCATAGGCACTCCTTAAAAAATACAATCACTTTGTAAAATAATATTTGCATACGGCGTATTTTCACCCGTGCGTATGACGGCCTTGGCCGTTTGCGTCAAGCGTTTGAAATCCTCATGCGTGCATTCCGCATGCGGTACATTCCCCAGTAGCTGCAAGGTCTCCCGACGCAAATCGGGATTGTTCGTCGCCATCTCGGACGCGATCGTGGCCCGTTCCACTTTCATATAGCGCAATACTTCCGTCAGCACATCGGCAAATGCCGGTTCACCGAGCCGCAGCGCCAAATCAATTTTCAACACGCCGTCCGGCACGGGCAAGCCACAATCGGCGATGACAACGGTATCCGTATGTCCCAAATCGGCCAACACTTTGGCAATCGCACTGTTCAATATTCCTACTCGTTGCATAATAACGCCTCCACTGCCGCGCGATCGGGCATGGCCCCCTGCGCGCCGAATCCCGTAACCGCCAGCGCCGCCGCCGCATTGGCAAACCGAATGGCCTGCGCCGGTGCCGCTCCTTCCGCGGTCGCCACGGCAAATGCGCTGCAGAACGTATCGCCCGCACCGGTCGTATCGACCGCCGTGACGGTAAATGCCGGTACCCGCACCCAATCGCCGTTCGCATAATAATCCACTCCCGCGCTGCCACGCGTGATAATCAACTTATCCCGCATCCGCTCCGGAATATCTCCGTCCGGGAACATCAGTTCCATCTCATGCTCATTGGGCGTGATATAGCGGCATGCCTGCTGCACCTCCGGCGCGATCTCATCGGCCGGCGCCGGATTCAAGACGACATCGACACCTGCCGCCGCCAGACGAAGTACCGCATAGCGTACCGTCGCCAACGGAATCTCATGCTGCAACAGCACAATGTCCGCCTGACTGAGCACCTCCCATGCGGCATCAATATCGGCCGGTGTGACGGTAAAATTTGCCGCCGGCACGACAAGAATACTGTTATCCCCTTCCGCGAGCGTAATGTGCGCCGTCCCCGTTGCGACCTCCTCACGGCGTGCCACATAGGTCGTATCCACGCCCGCCCGCGCGAGATTATCAATGACGGTCTTACCGTACCAATCCGTTCCGACCGCACCGACCATATGGACTTGTGCGCCCAAACGAGCCGCCGCGACCGCTTGATTGGCCCCTTTTCCGCCACATGTCGTAAAAAAGCGCATCCCGAACAGCGTCTCTCCCGCCTGCGGGCGACGCTCCGCTTCCACGACCAAATCCACCGAGCTTGAGCCGATGACTGCCACTCGTACCATCATTCCACCTCCGTCAGTGTGTTACGGTATCATTTCCATCCGATATAGTACTCCATTTATCACATACAGTATACACGAAAAAAAGGCGGGAATAAATAGTTTCTTGTCTCCGGGCCGCGACCGTGTTACACTACATAGGAAGTGTTTTCTTGGTACCCACTTCAGCCAACAAAAACAAGAGGAGGAATGCACAAATGAATACGCGAACCATGGTGATGAATGCGGCGGTCGCCGCCGTGTACGCGGCGTTGACACTGGCGCTTGCACCTGTCAGTTACGGTCCGATTCAAGTCCGCCTGTCCGAGTGGATGACATTGCTTGCCTTTGTCAATCCGCGTCTCGTACCGGGACTTGTCATCGGCTGTGCACTGGCCAATCTCGCCAGTCCGTTCGGCGTTGTCGACATCATTGTCGGCACGACGGCCACGTTCATCGCCGTCTACGGCATGCGTTTCGTACCGAATCTGTACGTCGCATCACTGTTGCCGGTGATCAGTAACGGGATCATCATCGGACTGGAACTGGCGTACCTCGGCGCGCTGGACGGTATGGCGTTGCCGCTGGTCATGGCGTACATCGCACTCGGTGAAGCGATCGCCGTCAGCGTGATCGGTATCATCGTCATACGCCTGTTGTGGCGCAGCGATACGATTCGTCACTACTTGGACGTCTGAGTAAAAACGACCTCATTGCGAGGTCGTTTTTGATTGCCGCCGACGCCCGTTTATCGTCAACGTTCCTGCGCGTGCTATAATACTACCATCATAAGAGAGGTGAATTTCATGCTCCGTCGATTGACATGGCGGCCACATCGCCGCCTTTGTTTTCTTATCATCGGTATCCTGCTGCTCATCGGCGGCGGCATTGTACTGTACCGACAACTCACACCGGCCGTACCGCCGACGATGACTCCCGTCTTCCTGCAAGAGCCGTTGCGGCTCACACGAACGGTCACACTGCACCCCGCCCACACCCAAGCGGTGACGGCGCCGGTCACCGGTCGCGTGGACGGGGCGATTCCCGCGCCGGGCACGCTCGTCCGTGAGGGCGATGTCCTGTTGACCGTACTCACTCTCACTACACCGCCGCCCGCCGCCGTCCCCGTTTCCGCCGCTCCCGCGCTTCCCAATCCCGTCGCTGCGGACGCGGACAGCTGGCTTGCGGCAGGGATCATCACACCCGCGGAACACGCCCGCCTCGTCGGCTCGTCAACAACGCCTGCCGTCCTTCCCGACGAATCGAGCGCCGCTCCGACCGCCATCCCGCTGACCGCACCGATGACCGGACATATCGGCAATGTCTATGTCGAATCCGGCGGGCCGCTCATCGAAGGGCGCGCCGCTCTGACCGTACAGGCGACGGATATTCTGGTCGCCAATCTTGCCGTGCCGGCGGAATTGGTGCCGTTCTTTCTCGATCCGCTCGCTGTCCGTATGACCGTGACAATGGACGGCAATCCCGTTCGTTACGGTGAACTGACTGCGGTGGACAGCAGCACGCCCGATGCCGTGATTGCCAAACTCCGCTTTGCCAATGACAACGATACCCTGCCCGTCGGAACGGCATGTGCCGTCACCTTGACCGGAACATCGCACATGACCGTTGTCCGCTTGCCGCTCAGCGCCCGTATCGGCGAACGTACGGTAAAAGTCGTCACCGCCGCCGGAATCGTCGATCAGCGTTATCTCGTTACCGCCTACACCACGCCCACGGAATGGGTGGTTCTCGGCGGCTTGGCGGACGGCGACCGCGTGATTACCGACACAGCCGATCGCTGGCAAGTCGGTATGAAAGTCGAGTCCTGACATGAGCGGATCATTACCGCCGCGATGGCGTATCGACGAACTGCTTGCTCCGACGGTTGACGTGGCCCGCGCGCTGCTCGGTTCGTATCTCTGGCGACGTACCCCCGACGGTCTGATTGTCGCCCGCATTACCGAAACGGAAGCCTACGGCGGCACAATGCACGGTCATCACGATGATGCCTCCCATGCCTATCGCGGCCGCACCGACAGAAATGCTCCCATGTTTGCCGCGCCGGGGATTCTCTATGTGTACCTCGTCTACGGCATGCACCATTGCGTCAATATCGTTACGCAGGCGCAGGGTACCCCGGCCGCCGTACTGCTGCGCGGCGTCCGTATCGTCCGCGGTCTTGACATCGCCCGCCGCTACCGCAGGCATGTCGCGGACGCCCGTCTCAGTGACGGTCCGGGAAAGCTCGCCCAAGCCTTAGCGCTCACTCGTGCCGACAGCGGTCGCTCTCTCTTGCGGGGCGATCTGGTCTTGCGACACGGAACGCCTCCGCCCGCGGATGAGGTCCGTACCGATGTCCGTGTCGGCATCGACTACGCCACGCACGGCAAAACATTTCCCTGGCGGTTTATTTGGACAAATACATGACATTTACCCCCAAATTTGCTACACTGATACCGAGGAGAGTGATGACGGAATGCCGTATGGCGAGAGAACGAAAGCAGCCATGGAAAAAGTTTCCGAGAGCGTTCCCATACGGGCGCAACTGGAAGTCAACGCCGAAATATTTACGACACTGCGCAATATCGTTGCGGCCAACGCCGCACCGTCCCGCGAACGACAAATGGACCTGCTCCGTTTGGGTGAATTGCGGGAACGAACCATTCAAGCGATTGATGACGTGGAAAACCGCATAGGCTATCCCCCCGATTGGGAAGAACAGCTAGCGATGCTGACCACGGCACTGAACATCAAAGACGAATACGTCCCGCAAATTGATTTTGAAACCGTGGACAAACCGTTGGATGAGCCGCCCGAGTTGCGCCCGGAAGAAACTTTTAATCCGAGCGATGCCGACCATATATTTACAACACAGGTCTGGCCGCTCATCGGCGCTCATGCCGACAGCGGCAAATCGCAGCCGACCGCCTACATCATTGGCGGCCAACCCGGATCCGGCAAAAGTCTGCTGGCCGCGGGTATTCTCGCCGCCACCGGTGAAGATCCCGTGGCCTGCGATGCACATCATCTGCTCGGATTTCATCCGCAGTATGAAATGTTGCAAGACCGTTACGGCATCTATGCGATTTACGTGACGCGTTATATCGCTGAATACTTGGCGGAGTTGGCCTTTACCCGTACGCTGGCCGCGCGTGCCGATCTGTTATGGGAATCCAACTTGGACGATTCCCGTGACAGTCTCGCCCGTCTGGCACGACTCAAGGCCGCCGGTTATCGCGTCGAGTTGCATGTCCGCGCCTGCTCGCGGGAAGACGCATGGCTGCATTTGCAGCAACTCTACCAACAGCAATTACTCAAAGCCGCCGTGTTGGCGCGCATTATCCCGCATGAACAATACCACACGGCCTGCGATCGTTTCCTTGCGACCGTGACCGTCCTGCAAGACGCACCGCTCGACCGACTGATCGTCAAGAGTCGTAAAGGGCTGGTCTACGACAGTGACGATTCGCCGACCGAAGATGTGATTACCTTGATTCGCGAACGTCTCGGCGAACGAGAATGACGCATGGCGTTGCCGCAAGGCAACGCCGTTTTTATACCATGATCACCGACGGTGAAGAAAGGAGTCCGATGGACGCATTGTCTATATTGCATCACTGTGCCCGACGCTTGCGGTTGGATCAAGTCGGCACGGTGGCGCTCCCCCTCTCCGCACAACTGACGGAGATCCTGTCCCAAGAACATGCCCCTTGCCCGTTTACGCCGCAAGATATACATGCCCGTACACAACCGGAGCGACTGCTTCCAAATGCCCGCAGCGTCATCGTTGTCCTGTTCCCTTACCGTACGGAGCGAGGCATCGATCCCGCTGCCAATCTGTCCCGCTATACCTGGTCTCGTGACTACCATCTGATCTGCCGCCACTATCTCGACCGACTGGGAGCTCGTCTGGCCGCTTATTTGCCCGATGACGTATTTCTTCCCTTCGTCGACACCTCTCCGTTGCCCGACCGTTATCTTGCATATGCCGCCGGACTCGGATTTTTCGGACGGCACCGTTCGCTGATCAATCCCCGTTACGGTACATACGTCACCATCGGCGGATTGATCACCACGCACCCTTTTCCCGCCGCCACCGTCGACTCGCGCTCCTGTTACGCCTGCAACCGTTGCCTCACTGCCTGCCCCGGCAACGCGTTGACACCGACCGATTTTGATTACACCCGTTGCAAATCCTATCTTACGCAAAAGAAAGGCGATCTCTCCCCCGAAGAAATCGCTATTTTGCGTAAAAATCCGCTCGTATTCGGCTGTGATACTTGTCAAGACGTATGTCCGCACAACGAAGAGGCCGCGCTCTCCCCGCTGCCCGAATTCGCGCAAGATCAGCTCCGCCGCATCGATGCCGACACCTTGACCGCCCACAGCAATCGGACTTTCCGTGACGCATACGGCGATCGTGCCTGGGCGTGGCGGGGCAAAGGCGTACTGCTGCGCAATCACCGCTATTTACAGGAGGGTGACGATCCCGTGATACATCCGCCCGGCACGGATGATCCGACATCATGTCCGACGTAACACCCTTGTTGACTCGCACTCATATGACTCAGTATGGAGGTTCTATGCGTATCGGTATCATCACAGAATATAATCCTTTTCATCTCGGACACGCCGCTCAACTTGCCGCGGTGCGGCAACGCATTCCCGATGCCGTCATTATCGTGGCAATGAGCGGCAGCTTCGTCCAACGCGGACTGCCCGCCGTCATCGACAAATGGACTCGTGCCGCTGAGGCCGTTCATGCCGGTGCCGATCTCGTCGTCGAGTTACCCGTGCTCTCCGTTCTGCGCAGTGCGGAATCATTTGCCGCCGGCGGGATTCACCTGCTTGTCGCGCTCGGCATCGACGCACTGGCATTCGGCATGGAGCAGCCCGATGCGCTGAATCGCTTGCGTCATATCCCGACAGGTTCGGCACTACGTCCCTATCTGGAGACAGGCTGCTCCTACGGCGAGGCGCGCACTCGTGCCTTGGCGGCCATTGACCCCGTGGCGGCCGAACTCACCCGCCGGCCCAATAATCTGCTCGCCGGTTACTACCTTCGTGCCTTGCACGACCTTGCTCCCACTGCCGCGCCGATGGCCTTACCGCGCTATACCGCAAAATCCGCCGCGACCGTTCTCGGTCTTCCCTTGCCCGCCGAGGACCGTCCCGTCTCGGCAAGCATGATTCGTACGCATCTGACCGATACCCTGCCGGACGGTCTGCTGGCCGCCGATACGGCCGCCGCCTTGCGCACCTCTCCCGCCCGCACCGTACCGGCCCGGTATGAAGATCTCGCTCTCGCCGATCTGCGCCGCTTCACGCCGCTCCTTGCCGCCACGTACGGCAGCTTTTCCGAAGGTCTGGAGCATCGTTGGTATGCCCGTCGGCATGCCGCAACACTCGATGAGTTCTGGGGCGCCGTTCGCACCAAACGCATTCCCCTTGCGCGCCTGCGCCGTCTGACCGCACAACTACTGCTGCGTATCACCGGCGCCGATCTCGCCCGCCATGACACGACTCCCGCCGCATGGGTCCGTCCGCTTGCGATGAATGCGCGCGGCGCCGCCGTACTGAAACACAGTGCGTTGCCCGTTATCAGCAAAACCGCCGATGCCCCCGCCCGACTCGAGCCGTCTGTATATCGACGATTTGCCTATGATCTTCTGGCGACCGATATCGCCGCCCTCACCGCGGATGCGCCCGCCGCCCGCGCCGGCGGGCAAGACTACCTCCGCCACCCGATTACGGTGCCATACGCATAACAAAAAAGCGTACGATATATCGTACGCTTTTTATGTGTTCGTTTCACCCGTGTCTACATCGAGATATCCCGACGACCGGTCAGTTTGAAAAAGAGCAACAGACTGATGATACTTGTCACCGTCAGGATCGTGGAAAATGCACTCGCATTACCGTAGTTGCCGCGGATGACTTCCGTATAAATCGAAACGGTAAGCGTCTGCGTCTGGCTGGTATACAAAATAATCGAGCTGGACAATTCACTGATCACCGTGACCCAACTCATAATCGCGCCGGACAAAATCCCCGGCACCATCATCGGTAACATGATCTTACGAAACGTAGTCGCATCCGACGCCCCCAGCGAAATCGCCGCTTCTTCCACACTGGGCGATATTTGCCCGATGATCGCCGCCGTGCTGCGCACCGTATACGGCATCCGTCGAATCGCATAGGAAATGACCAGAATCAATGCCGTTCCTGAAAGCAACAGCGGCGGTTTGTTAAAGGCAAAGAGAAATGCAATCCCCAGTACCGATCCCGGAATAATGTACGGAAACATCACGATGACATCAAGCACATGCGTCAGCATATTGCGATGCCGCACCGTCAGATAGGCGACCAATACGCCGACAACCAAAATCAGCACCAGCGCGGCCAACCCCAACGAGTACGTATTCCATACCGCATTGGTATCCTTCGCGAAAATCGCTTCGTAACTCGCCAGTGAGAACCCGCCCGTATACACCTGGCCGCCGTTCGTCGCGAGAAAACTCGTATAAATGACGACCGCCTGCGGGATAATCGCCAGTCCCACAATCACGTAGACAACGGCGTGCAGCAACCAATTTTTCAGTCCGCGCGCTCGCACTTTCGCCATCGGTTTAAGCGCTGTCATGGTATACGAACTGCGTTCCGAAATGAACCGTTGCGCAAAGAATAACAACATTGTCAGTACCACGACAATCAAACACAGTGCCGCGGCAAACCCGTCATCGCCGCCCACTTCACTCATAAACTGATTGTACACCAGCACGGGCATGGTCTTGTACCCTTCCCCGATCAACATCGGTGTACCGAAATCGGAAAAGACCCGCATGAAGATCAACAGCGAACCGGCCAGCAATGTCGGCATCACTAACGGTACCACGACACGCCGCATACGGCTGAGCGGTCCCGAACCGAGACTTTCCGCCGCTTCAATCAGCGAGCTGTCCATACTTTTCAACGCGCCGGCCACGTACAGATAAATCAGCGGGAACGACTGCAAAGAAAACACCAGCAAAATCCCTGCAAACCCGTAAATCCCGTCAAATGTCATGCCGAACATATCATTCCACCAGTTCGTCACCACGCCGCTGCGTCCCAGCAACTGAATCCATGCATACGCTCCGATAAAAGGAGGCGACAGGTACGAGATGACGATCAGCACATTCAGCCACGCCGAGCCGTAGATCCGATACTTCGTCAGAATATACGCCATCGGCACGCCGATCACCGCGGCCAGAAAGGTCGCCGCCATCGTCACCTCCATGGAGTTAACCAAGGTCGACCAATAAAACCGCTTTTCAAAGAATTTGCCGACATAGTCCAGTGTCAATGCGCCGCTCGTCGGATCCACAACCGCCTTGTACAGCACCAATGCCAACGGTAGCAGAATAAAGACCGCTCCGAACGCAAAGACCATCAGACTCAAGAGCGTCCACCAGTCAAGTTTTCGTGTCCGTTCCATCTCACACACTCCCGATCAGCGTCGCGGTGCTCTTTGCATCAAATACGTTGATTTTACGCGGATCCAGGCGGGCCCACAACTCCGCCCCGTCCGGGAAAATCTCTTCCCGACTGCGATCCTGAATGATTTCCAGTCGTTCTCCCGTTGCGGTGCGGGCAAAATAATGCGTCACCAAACCCAAAAAGACGGAGCTTTCGATCGTTACCCGTACGCCCGGCCCTTCCGTGTCCAGCGTCCACTCTTCCGGCCGTACCGCCGCAATCACGTCCTTGCCGTACGCCGCCGGCAACAAGTTCGGAATCCGTTCCGCATACGAATCCGTCACCTGCAACACCGGTTCGTCCTTTGCCACCGTTGCGGAGATCGGGTTGGACAGACCGATAAACGATGCGACAAAATGGTTCGCCGGTCGCCGATAAATCCGTACCGGGGTATCCACCTGCTGAATCACGCCGCCGTTCATGACCGCAATCCGATCCGAAACGGCCAACGCCTCTTCCTGATCGTGCGTAACATACACCGTCGTAATCCCGATCCGATGCTGAATCTCCTTAATGACGTTGCGCATTTCCACCCGCAACTTCGCATCGAGATTGGATAACGGCTCATCCATCAACAGCACTCCCGGCTCAATCACGATCGCCCGCGCCAACGCCACTCGCTGCTGCTGCCCGCCGGACAACTGCGCTGGCATCCGATCCGCCAAGTGATCAATCTTCACAATCTTCAAAATCTCTTCCACGGAATGAGCCATCCGTTCTTTCGGCTGACGACGCATCTTCAATCCGAAAGCGACATTTTCCCGCACGGACATATGCGGAAAAATCGCATAATTCTGAAATACCATGCCCATATTTCGGCGATTGGTCGGAATATCGTTAATCACCTTATCATCAATCCGGATTTCTCCTTCTTCGATCGAGTTAAATCCGATAATCATCCGCAGCAGTGTCGTTTTCCCGCAACCGGACGGGCCGAGCAAGGTAAAAAATTCTCCCGGGCGAATCGACAACGAAACCCCTTTGATGACGGTTTCTTTGCCGTATCTTTTGACCACACGGTCCAATGTAATCGCTACGCTCAACTTGTTTCCTCCGCCTTTACACAACAATGGAGCCCCCGCGGGGGCTCCACATCATCACTTCATTCGTTATTGCAACGAATTTTCCAAATGCCGGTTCCATTCCGCCACAATTTCCGTTTTATGTTCCGCCACCCAATTTTCATCGTAGTTATCGAACATCCGGATTTCATCCTGCGGTTTCATATAATCAGCCAATTTCGCACCCTTACGCAACGGCCGTACCGTCAACGTTTCGCCGACCATATTCTGTACTTTTTCCGACAGCATATAATCGATAAATTTCTTCGCGTTTTCGATATTGCGTGCGCCCTTGATGATCTGTACCGACTCACCCGGGAAAATGGCACCTTCCGCCGGGAATACGACTTCCACCGGCGCTCCGTTCTTCACATAGTTGGCCGCCGGGTCTTCCCAAGTCAGACCGACTGTGTATTCTCCGTCGGCAACACCTTTATGTACTGCCCCGGAGCTGTTCAGGAACTTACCGTCCACATTTTTGATAAAGCGATCGACAAACGCCCATGCTTCCGGGCTCATCGGATCGTTGTTTTTGCCGTGCGCGTACAACATCGCCATCAACGACTGGAACGCCGAGCTCGAGTTGGCGGGGTCGCCCATCGCAATCTTGCCGCGCAATTCCGGATTCAACAAATCACTAAAACCGGTAATCGGCGTGGTTGCCAAATCTTTATTGACGATCAATACGGTCGGGTCGGCAAAGGCCGGTGTAAAGTACCCGCTCTTGTTCTGGAATGCCGGCAACATATTGGCATTTTCCGACGATACATATTGCGCAAACAAATCTTTCTTCGACGACAGCATCGTTTCATCCGCCGCCCAGAAAATGTCTCCGCCCGGGTTGCCCTGTTCCGATTCGACCCGTTTCAGCAACGGCCCCGTACCGGCCACAACGACCTCCACCTTGATCCCGGTATCTTTTTGGAAGTTATCAATCACCAAATTGTTCAGTTGTTCGCTGCGTGCCGTATAGACGACCAGCTTGTTACTGTCTGCCGCCGCGTCCTTCTTCTTGTCACCGCCGCCGCAACCGGCAATCGCCATAGCGAGTACCGCGACACCGGCCAACTTCATCCAGCGCTTTGAGTTCATACCCATTTGAATTCCCTCCCGTAATGATATAACTACTTTTATTTACCTGCTTATTATCATACCATATACCGGCCTATAACTCTAGATACCGACCGATAACTCTAGCACGGCATACCGTGATCGTCTTGGCACCGCTTTCTTCGGCGGTATATCGCGTCATGATCCGATGTTTTTCTTGTTTCCATAAAAAAGACGAGTTTCCTCGCCTTCTCTTAAAAAATCGCACGCCAAACGGCAATACACAACGTTCCCGGTACACCGAAAAACGCCACGATCAGCGCATCAAGCCATGACCACGGCAACGCCACAATCCCCAGCGCATCAATCAGCCAGTACAACACTCCGCCGACCAATATATTGCCGATGAACGGACGCAACGCCCATCCGATCACTTTGATGACGCAGATGATGACCGCCGCCGCCACTAAAAATACCGTTCCGATTTCCCACATGGGATTCACCTCATATCGTTTGCCGATGCGCCAATGCACCTGCCAATGTAATGCCGTCAACAAATCCTATGTCGCCGCCTGCGGGCAATCCGCGAGCAATCCGTGTAACCCGCACCCCGATCGGTTTAAGCAAACGCGCCAGGTACAGTGCGGTCGCCTCGCCTTCCACATCCGGATCCGTTGCCAAAATCACTTCTTTGACCTGATCGTTGCGCAAGCGCTCCAACAACTCACGAATCCGTAAATTTTCCGGGCCGATACCGTCCAAGGGAGAGAGTACACCGTTCAACACATGGTATACTCCGTGATACCCCTGCGAGCGTTCCAACGCCATCACTTCCGCGGCGGTTTCCACCACGCAGATCAAACTGTGATCGCGTTTGGTGTCCGCACAAAACTCGCACGGGTTTTGGGTCGACAAATTACCGCACACCGAGCAATATCCGACTTGGCGGCGTGCTTCGACAATCGCCCGTACCAACTCATCGGCCGTAGCCTGCGGCTGTTCCATGAGGAAATAAGCCAGCCGTCGAGCGGTTTTAGCGCCGACTCCCGGCAGACGTCGCAACTGCTCGACTAAATGCGCAAACGGTTCGTTCATCAGAACATTCCCGGAGGAAGTCCCATGCCGCCGGTAATTCGATTGACTTCCTGCGTCGCCATATCATCAATTTTGCGTACCGCTTCGTTCACGGACGCCGTGACCAAGTCTTCCAGCATTTCCGGATCGCTCGGATCGATGACTTCCGGCGAAATGGTCAGTTCCGTGATTTGCTTTTCCCCGTTCATCACCAGGCGAATCGCACCGCCGCCAGCAGTGACTTCCGTAGTTTTGGTTTTCAACTCTGCCTGCATTTTCTGCATATCGTCTTGCATTTTTTTGACTTTTTTCATCATGCCGGCCATCTGTGCTTTGTTTCCAAACATCTGCATTCTCCTTTACCGTCAACTCCTGCGAGTCCTTATTTCTCTTTGATATATATATCACAATCCGCGCTGTGTTTCAAGATTGCGTCCATCACGGGATGGGTACGATCCTGCGCGGGGATTTCCTCGGCGGTGATTTTCCGATACCCCTCCGTCGCCGTTTCCCCTTCCGTACGGGGTGGCATCTTCGTCGGTAAAGCTTGCGCCCGGCGCACGGCATCCTGTGCCTCGGGGCTGTCCGTTTTGACCGCCTGTACCGTCACCTCATATCCCGTCAACGAGCGGATAATCTTGCTCACTTTCTCCCGATACGCGTCTTTATTGGCGGCATCAATCAAAAACGGATGCGCCGTACTGACCACCGCCCGGCCGCCTTCCAACAAAAGCAACGTCATGCTGCCGTAACAACTGCTTTCCGCGATATACTTCTGTGCCTTGAGTGTTTCGATCACTCGTTGCCATAAGGACGGATACTCCGCCGCCGGCACGAACGGTACGTCTTCGGCAACCGTGTCCGTGGCGGGCGTCGCTTTCGGTGATGCGCTCGGCGTCACTTTCGGAGGTACTTTCGGCGTCACTTTCCGGGGTGCTTTCGGCGCGACACGCGAAGTTGCTTTCGATGCTGACGCCGGTTGGGCCGGACCTTGCGGAGTGCTCGATGGTGCTCTGCCCGGCGCCAAAGATGCCTGTCGATGTTCGTGTGCCATTTCTTCTTCCGTTACGACACCCTCATGCTCATTTTCAGGCAATGACGGCACCGTATCACGACGAGCCGTTGATCCATTCGCCGGAGCGATTGTCGATGACGTGGTCGATGTAGCGGCCGACGCCGTGCGAAACGTTTCCGCACGCATCTGATTTTCCAATTCCGTCACCCGTGCTTCGAGTTCCCGGTTCGGTGCATCGCCGCCGGCACGACACAGACGAATCAGCACCAATTCCGCCTGTATCCGTGTCGCCAGACCGGACCGCGCCTCTTGGATACCGCGCCCCAACAAATCCGCCATGACGGTCAACCGTCCGGCGGGAATGGCTTTTGCCAGTGCCAGCAACCGCTCCTTACCGTCGCCGTACTCCGCCAGTTCCGGCCAATCGGGACGACTCTTGCACAGCAATACATCCCGCACCCACTGCAATACTTCCTGTAAAATCGGGCGGGCTTCTTTGCCTTCCTGAAAGAGTCGGTACAACTCCGCCAACGCCCCTGCCGCATCACGGTCCGCGATACATTCTCCCATGTGCAGCACCGCTTCACGCCGCGGCACGCCCAGCATGGCGTAGACCCGTTCGGTATCGATCTGCGCGCCGTCACTTCCCGTACACTGATCCAGCAGACTCAGGGCATCGCGCAAACCGCCTTCCGCCCGTACGGCGATCACCTGTGCCGCCTCCGCGGTCAGGCGAATATCGCTTTTCGCCGCAATCTCGGCAATATAACGGGCAATGATCGCCGTGTCAATACGACGAAACTCATAGCGCTGACAACGTGACACAATCGTCACGGGAATTTGCTCCGGCTCGGTTGTCGCCAAAATAAAAATCACATGCGCGGGCGGTTCTTCCAAGGTCTTGAGCAACGCATTGAACGACTCCTTGGTCAACATATGCGCTTCATCGATAATATAGACTTTTTTGCGTGCCTGCGCCGGCATCATCGTCACCGTTTCCAACAAGGCTCTCGTTTCATCGATACCGCGATTGGACGCGGCATCGAGTTCCATCACGTCAAACGCGGTTCCCTCATTGACGGAACGACAAATTTCGCACGCATTGCACGGCTCCGCCGTTGGCCCATGCACACAGTTCAGTGCTTTGGCCAAGATTTTCGCCATACTGGTCTTGCCCGTGCCGCGCGGTCCCGAAAATAAATACGCATGGGCGATTCGTCCTTGCACGACCGCTTGCGCCAGCGTCGTTGAAATAGTATCCTGTCCGACGACTTCCGCAAAAGTCTGCGGTCGCCACCGTCGATACAACGCCAAGTACGCCATGCCCGTTCCCCCTTTGTTCCATAAAAAAAGCAGCTTCCGCTGCGACCGACTTACCGGCAGAAACCGATTATGACAACCTCCCGAGTAACCTCGTGGCACATGAAAGGATTCGCTTACTGCTGCTTCCTCTCGGACCTGACAGGGTTCACGAACTTCCATTGCACAAGCCCCGAAAGGTTGCCATAAGCGACCACTGCCGGTCGCGGTACATTTATTATACAATACGCGGTCGGGAAGCGCAAGCACCCGACCGCCACAGTCCTTACTCTTTGCGTTGCTCGCACGCACGCACCACGGCCTCCATCATCAAGACGGTAGTCACAGCACCGACGCCGCCCGGCACCGGTGTCAATGCACCGGCGACATCACGCACGACCGGATCGACATCGCCGACGGTCGCCCCGTCTACACGATGAATACCGACATCAATTACGGTTGCCCCGTCACGAATCATCTCCGCCGTAACCGCCTCGGGTTTACCCAATGCCGCGACCACAATATCGGCACGACGTGTAACCGCCGCCAAATCTCGTGTCCGCGAATGACAAATCGTCACCGTCGCTTGCGCCGCCAAGAGCAACTGTGCCACCGGCTTACCGATGACATCGCTGCGACCGATCACGACCGCCTCCTTGCCTTCCGTCTCTATCCCGTAGTGCGTCAACAGCGCCAAACACGCCCGCGCCGTTGCCGGCACAAAGGCATCCCGACGACCGGTAACCAGTTTGCCCGCCTGTGTCGGAGTCAAGCCGTCAATATCTTTGTTCGGATCTAACGCGTCCAAAAGCGCCTGCCGATCCGCATAGTCCGGTAACGGCATCAGGAGCAGCACGCCGTCCACATCGGCGGCCACATTGAGCCGTCGAATCAGTGCCAGCGCCTCTGCTTGCGATCCGGCGGCATCCGGCCCGAGTCTTGTCACCCTAATGCCTTCCTTTGTCGCCGCCTGTGCCAAAAAATCCGCATACATCCGTGCGCCCGCGTTCTCACTCAACTGTACCAATGCCAGTCCCGGCGTACGTCCCTGTGCTGCCAACGCCCCCATCCGTCGGCGAATATCCTCACGCTGTGCGGCCGCGACTTCTTTCCCGTATAGTTCCTGCATATGTCCTCCTAAAACAGGCCGCTGATACGCCCTTGCGCATCGACGTCAATCTGTTCCGCCGCCGGCCGTTTCGGCAACCCCGGCATCGTCATCACATCTCCCGTCAGGGCTACGATAAACCCGGCCCCCGCCGCCACGCGCAATTCCCGCACGTGCAAGGTAAATCCTTCCGGTCGTCCGATCAAGGTCGGATCATCCGAGAACGAATACGGTGTTTTGGCGATACATACCGGCAAATTTCCGTATCCGTAGGCATCCAGTTCCGCCAACGTCTTTTCCGCTTTCGGCGCAAACACGACATCCGCCGCGCCGTAAATCCGCGTCGCAATCGTACGGATTTTTTCCGCCGCGGACATCTCCAACGGATACAAGGGCGCAAAAGACGACTCCACCTCCGCCAATGTCCGCACTGTCTTGGCCAATTCGATGCCGCCGGCACCGCCGTCGGCAAATACCGCGGACAACACCGCCGGCACGCCGTGCCGTGCGCAACATGCCATAACTTGCTCGCGTTCCTCTTGCGTGTCCGTTGCGAACTCATTGAGTGCCACAACGACAGGAACACCGAACGCCGCGACATTTTCCAAATGCTTTTCCAAATTGACGCAACCGAGCCGTACCGCTTCCGGATTCGGCGTATCCAAATCCGCTTTGGCCACGCCGCCGTGCATTTTGAGCGCCCGCACCGTCGCCACCACGACCGCCGCCCGCGGAGTCAAGTTTCCGTACCGGCACTTAATGTCAAAGAATTTTTCCGCACCCAGATCCGCACCGAAGCCTGCTTCCGTGACGACATAATCCGCCATATGCAAGGCCGTCTTGGTCGCCGCCAACGAGTTGCAGCCGTGCGCAATATTGGCGAACGGTCCGCCGTGTACAAAGGCCGGTACATGTTCCAGCGTCTGCACCAAGTTCGGTTTCAGCGCATCTTTGAGCAGTGCCGTAAGCGCCCCTTGCGCGTGCAACTCGCCGGCCGTAACCGGGTGTCCGTCACGACGATACGCCACGACAATCCGCGCAATTCGTGCTTTCAAATCATCCAAATCATGAGCCAAGCACAAAATGGCCATAATTTCCGATGCCACCGTAATATCGAAACCGTCCTCACGCGGCACGCCGTTCACCTTGCCGCCCAGTCCGATCACGATCTGTCGCAACGCGCGGTCATTCAGGTCGACCACCCGTTTCCAGACGATTCGCCGCGGATCGATGTCAAGCTCGTTACCTTGTTGCAAATGATTGTCCAACATCGCCGCCAGCAGATTATGTGCCGCCGTAATCGCATGCAGATCGCCCGTAAAATGCAAGTTAATATCTTCCATCGGAACGACCTGGGAGTATCCGCCGCCCGCAGCGCCGCCTTTGATCCCCATGCACGGCCCCAAAGACGGCTCGCGCAACGCGATCATTACCCGCTCGCCGAGTTGTGCCAAGGCCTGTCCGAGGCCGACCGTTGTGGTCGATTTGCCTTCCCCGGCCGGTGTCGGCGAAATGGCCGTCACCAAAATCAATTTACCTTGCGGCCCCGTCGCGGCACGTGCCATCGCCGCATAGGTGATTTTCGCTTTATAACGGCCGTACAGCTCCAAATCGTCGGCTGTCCAACCGAGCCCTGACGCTACCTGAGCAATCGGCCATAATGTCGTTTCCTGTGCAATTTCAATATCACGTTTCATCTTCGCCACCCCTTATCGTGAAAAATATACCGTTACGGTTTCATCCGATGCCGCCGCTACGCCGGGCAGCACATCCTGATCCACGGCCGTTCCCTCTCCTTGCGGAGTGATGCCGATACCGCTTTCCCGTCCCCATGTCAATACGTCCAATACACTGTAACCGGCAAAATTCGGTATGACGACGCGTCCTTCCGCCGTTCTCTCTACCTGCAGCGTCGGTGTCGGCAACGCTGTGCTGCCGGCCTCAGACGGCATATCTTCCGTCCGGGTCGGCGGGATTTTATAGTACCGCATAATCTGGCTCATCACTTCGGCAAATACCGGCGCCGCAATCTGCCCGCCGTAGTATACGCCTTCCGGGTCGTCCAGTACCACCAGGCAGACCGCCCGCGGATTTTCCACCGGTCCGAACCCGATAAACGATGCGATGTACCGTCCCTCATAGTATCCGCTGCCTTCTTCATTCAACTTTTGTGCCGTACCGGTTTTACCCGCCACGCGATACCCGGGTATACGTGCCTTGACGCCGCCGCCATGTTCCACGACTTGTTCGAGCATCGGCAACAGAATTTGCGTCACCGTCGGCGACACCGGCTGTCCCGCATCGCTCGAGTCAAACGAACGATAGATCGTGCCGTCCGGATTGTTGATGGAACGCAGAATATGCGGTCGCATCATCTTGCCGTCATTGGCCAATGCGCCGAACGCCTGCACCATTTGCAACGGTGTCACGGCGATACTCTGTCCGATAGACATGGTCGCCACATCACTGTCGCGCATGTCTTCCGTTACGAATAAAATACCTTCGCCTTCGCCCGGGAACTCAATCCCCGTTTTCTTGCCGAAACCGAAACGCTTGGCGTAATCATTCAAAATCGCGCCGCCCGTCTTAAGTCCCAACGCCGCAAACCCGGTATTGATGGAATCACGTATGATATCCTGCAGCCGTACGCGTCCGTAGGATTCATCGTCCCAGTTGCGAATCACATGCCCGGACACATGCACCTCGCCGGGGTCGTCATACGTTTCCTCCGGCGTCACCTTGCCCGAATCGAGTGCCGCCGCCGCCACAATAGGCTTGAACGTCGATCCCGGTTCGTAGAGATTGACGACCGCCCGATTGCGTAGCGACTCGGGAGTACTGTCGCTGAAATGGTTCGGGTCATATGTCGGGCGACTGGCCATTGCCAAAATTTCCCCTGTGTGCGGATCCATCACGATGACCGTACCGCCGGAAGACTTTGTCGACTGCATCGCTCGTGTCAATGCCCGTTCCGCGATAAATTGTATCGTCGTATCGATCGTCAACGTCACGCTGCGTTCTTTCGGTGCGAGATACGGCGCCAGTGTCGACCCCAATATCGGAGTGCCATGGCGTGACGTTTCAATCACCAGTTTTTTCGTTTCTCCTTTGATATCCTCGTCCAGTACGCTTTCCAAACCTTCCAGACCGCTGCCGTCAATCCCGACAAACCCGAGTACTTGCGCCAACAGTTCTCCGTTCGGATAGTAGCGTTTGCTTTCCTCGACGAACCGGACTCCTTCAATATGTTCTTTGCGCAAGATCTCGTCAATCTCCGCCGAACGATCGGGATCCAGCATCCGCTCCAGCCATACGAAACTCGTATCCTCCTGCAGCCGTGCGGTAAGCGTTTCCGCACTGACGTGCAGATACGGTGCCAACAACGCCGCCAACGCGTCCGGTGAACGATTAATCATCGCCGGATCGGCGTACAGCGATTTGACCACCGTACTGACCGCCAATACCTCTCCGTTGCGATCGTAAATCGTACCGCGCGGTGATTGCAACACCCGTAATTCCTGTGCCTGTGACAAATCCCACTCGGCATACTCGCCGCCGCGCACCACCTGTAACCAAAACAGACGACCGCAGACAATCACCGCCATGCACAGCAACATCAGGCAGACAATGCCGCTGCGTCGCCGATAGTTCGGCCGTTCCGATGCCGTTTTTTTCGATCGTGTCGATGCTGTCCGTTCGTTTCTCATGGCATATCCCTTTCCGTATGTCGCTGCAAGTAACGCACCGCCGCCGCTTGCAACGCCTCTTGCGTATTGTCGATCTGTCCGTCCTGTACCCGCTGCAACAACGATCGCAGCAACTCACCGGTCCGCTCTCCCGCTTCTCGGGGCAATGACGGCGGATAATGCAAATCCCGCGTATGTACCGGCATCGTGACCAATTCTTCATCGATATAATCGGCCAAGGCCGTGTGTCCGTCAATATGGCTGTGCGGACGGCCGCAACCGATCACATCGGCCACGCACAAAGCGCATAACTGTCGTAATGCGTCTTGCAACTCGGCCGTCGTCCGAAATCGTCCTGAACGAGCCAATTTACGCAGCCATTTGCGCACGTTCGCCGCCTCATGATGTACAAAGTAATGATAACGCATATGCATCTCCACCAGGAAGGCGACTCGTTCGACCAGCGACGGCGCATAGCCCCAGCGAGTCAACACGGTCCGTGCCATCTCCGCGCCGCGGACATCGTGTCCGTAGTCGGTCAGTTTTCCGTCACGCCAAGCACGTATACCCGGCAATCCTTTCGCCGCGTCATGAAAGAGTGCCGACCAACGACCGACCAGCGTCGCCGGAGCATGTTGCACGGTCACCAAGGTGTGCATCCACGCGTCATAAGCATGAAACTCCGGCTGTTGCGGCGTATCGGGCAAGTGCATCAGTTCAGGCAAAATCGGTACGGGAAAATCCCGTCCGTCCTTTCGCCCTCGACACGTACAGGCCGCCAAACCGCTACGCACGAGCAGATCGAGTCCGCGGGCAACGGCAGGCGCGACAAGCAATTTCTCCACTTCCTGTTTCACCCGCATCAACGACAGCCCCCGCACTCGGTCAAACGCCGCCGGCATCGCCGCACACAGCTCCCGTGCGGGCAACAAGTCCAACTGCGCCGTAAACCGGCACGCCCGAAAGAGCCGCAACGCGTCTTCATTGAAACGTTCGTCGGGCCGACCGACCGTCATCAGTCGCCGGCGCCGCAAATCACGCCGCCCGTCATACGGATCACAGATCCGTCCGTCCGCATCGGCGGCCATCGCATTGACGGTAAAATCACGACGTGCCAGATCTTCGGCCAGCGAGTCGGCATAATATACCGTTTCCGGTCGATGACTGTCCGCTCCGTAGGTTTCCCCGCGAAAAGTGGCGATTTCATACATGCCGCCTCGCCACCGCACCAATGATACGGCAAACGCGTCGCCGATCTGCGGGATCACCTCCGCCCCCGCCGCCGTCAATACGGCGACAATCTCATCCGGCCGTGCCGCCGTGGTAATATCCCAATCATGCGGTATCCGTCCGATCCAAGTGTCCCGAACGCAACCGCCCACCGCATAGGCTTCAAAGCCCGCAGCCGACAATATCGTCAGCAGCTCCCGTACCGCCGTCGGCAGTGCGATCCGCGATGACTTGCGCCACCGCTCAAGTATCCGCACGTTTTTTCTCCTCCGTACGCGGCGCTTCTTTGCCCTGTATTTTACGGGCATACCGACGCCCCGTCGGTGTCGTTGCCAAGCCGGCTTCGCTCCGTTCCCGCAGCGATTTCGGCATCATGCGGCCGATCTGTGCCATCGCCGCAATCACTTCATCTCCCGGCACGACACTGTGTACACCAGCCAATGCCAATTCGATCGCCACCAGTGTATGCACCGCATGAAATGCATTGCGCTTGACGCAGGGTACCTCGACCAGTCCGCCGATCGGATCGCACACCAGACCCAGTACATTCTTTAACCCCAGTGCCAAGGCATCATCCATCTGTGCGGTCGTGCCGCCGCACACTTCGACCCCCGCCGCCGCCGCCATCGCAATCGCCGTTCCGCATTCCGCCTGGCAACCGCCGACCGCGCCGGCAATCATGGCTTCTTGTGCAATTACATCACCCACGGCACCCGCCGTGAACAATGCCCGGATAAATACCTCTTCCGGCAGTTCCAGGCGAGTTTCCAGCGTCAGCAGTACCGCCGGCAAAATACCGCAAGATCCCGCCGTCGGACAGGCCACGATCCGGCGCATCTTGGCATTGGCCTCCGACACGGCCATCCCGTTCGTCGCCGCCCGCCATGCCCACGCCCCGAGAAACTGCGGCGTATATTGCGCCATACGATGCGCATCGCCGCCGGTCAAACCACTCGGCGTAGTCTCCGTATCAGTCACACCTTCCGTCGCCGACTCGTGAAAAATCCGCCACATGCGGCGCATCCGCTCCCGTAATACCTCCGGATGCCGTCCCGTCCGCGCGGCCTCTTCACGGCATATCCAGTCGCCGACCGGCAAACCGGCCTGTGTCGACTGTTCCCATAACTCACGTAATGACGCCATCGTTCCTCCTTATACCGGCGGAAATGCCCGCACCGAATCAATCGCTTCGTTCTCGCCGATACGCGCCAACAACTCATCACCGACCGGCGTGTCCGTTTCAATAAACATCTGCGCCGCCTGATGCCGTTCCTTACGATACAATCGCATCGCGGAAATATTCACTCCCGCATCCGCCAAGATCCTCGATACAAATGCCACGATACCCGGCCGATCATGATGTACCGTCACCAACGTATCACTGGCCCCGTCCAAATCGACGGAGTGTTTATCAATCTCCAACAGCCGAATCCGACCGCCGCCCGTGGAAATTCCGACATACTCATGTTGCGCGCCGGATTCCCCCGTTACCTCAAACCGTGCCGTATTCGGGTGCATGGCATCTTCATCGGACGTGGTGATCGTCACCTCAAGTCCCTCGCTCGACGCCAACTCCAGCGCCTCCCGCAAACGCGGATCATCAGGCGCCCAACCGAGCAATCCCGCCACACAAGCACGATCCGTACCGTGACCGCGATATGTCTGCGCAAACGATCCGTAAAAAGTCAGCACGACCCGCACCGGTTTTTCACCGAGCAAGTACCGTACCAACCGTCCCAAACGAGCCGCCCCAGCCGTATGTGAACTCGACGGCCCGATCATCACCGGACCGATGATATCAAACACTCCCATGTTACGCCTCCGCCGTTAAAAAGAGGTCGCACGAGGCGACCTACAACCAACGCGACAAATCAAATTCCTCGCCGACAACTTCCTTGACATACAGCCGTCCGATATACATCCCGAGCAACGTCGGTACGGCACGGCGCATCATGCTGCCGTCCCAACTTTCCGCCAGTTGTGCCATCGCCGGCGACAGCGTATGCACAATCTTCCCGAATTCTTCCGGATTGTACTCCGCCGGACGGGATTGCATCAACTGCCGCAAGGCCTGTTGCAACGTCTCGTCTTGAATTCCTGCCCGCGTAAAAAATGGCGGCAACTCGGAACCGTCCACCACGGCCAATTTATAATATCCGTCATACACGGAACGCACCACAAACTCTGCGCCCAACGATACCTCACCGAGCGCACGGTGCAATTCTTCCATCGTAAATCCGCGATACGCGAAAAAATACGGATACGAATCACGCAACACTTCGCCGAACGGTGAATTTTTCCCGCGCAGCGTCGTGCAACGCAAATACTCCAACTGCTGGAACACGCTGAATTCCACCGGCAAATCTTGGATCAACGGACGCACGTACTTTTCCGCATACCGACGAAATGCCGCCGTACTGACAGTATTCGTGTGCCGGAAATAATGGAACAAAAGCAGGAGCGATAGTACCCGGAAATGGCCGTGATCCAAATGTGTCATCGCCGCCAACGCATCATACGCCAACAACGTCATGGTTTCATTCCGCTCACCCAACGCCACTTGGACAAACGCATCCGTCACCATCTCCATAACCGTATCGTCAGGCATCATCACATAGATCCGCTGCATATTGACCAATGCTTCCTGCACCATAATATGCGACAGCGAGTCGATCAACTCTTCCTCGGAAAGCATATCCAGTTTGTCAAACGCACGCTCCGTCACCCGACGGGCATCCTCCGCCAAATCCGGCGTCACCGTCGCATACCGCGTCAGGAAATGCCGCACCTGCCGCCGCAGCAACGAGTCGGCATCGTCCAGCATGTCGGTGACTTCCGCACTCACCGCCTCCGCCGCGGATTCTTCCGCCGCCGTGTCCGTTGTGGCGGGAATCGCGACAATCGCCGTATCTCCCTTGCGTATGGCCACCGCTTCCGCCGTCAATTCGTCTCGTGAAATCACCTTGGTTTCTTCAATGTTTTCCGAGGTAATCGGTGTCTGTGTTTCCGGTTGCGGACGATCTTCCGGCAAGACTACCGGAATCTGCCGTGTCGACATCGACGTCGCCTCCGCCGCCGCTTCCCGCAGTCGCCGCCGACGCGGTGTATATTGCGGTACATACGGCACTCGCCGTGGCGGTGCCGGCCGATAAAAGAAAAATCGGCAAACGAATAGAAATACAATCGCTACGCCCACTAATACAAGATAAGGAATCATTCGTTCTCTCCTTCAATATCGTTGATTTGTCTGTCTGTTGTGTCCGTTTTATAAAAACTCTTTTTATTATAGCATATCTTCATCACTCTCGGCGCTTTGTTTTCGCAGAAAAGCGCCTGCCGACACAAAGTCGTCGCCGCCATTGCCCGGTGTCCTCAAGAATGCTACTATAATAGCAAGAAAGGAGTCCGTATGCTAGCACCAACCCAAGCCGCCACAGGCGGCACCATTCACGTGACAGACGCCGGTATCGCCTGGCATTTTGCCACGCCGCGCCGCGGTATCAGTACCGGTATCTGCCGCGGCGGTATCCGTGAGTATCACCATTTTTACAATCACCGATTGCGTCATTTCTTTCCGCACGAACGCGATTTCCCCGGCGGGTCCGTGCCGGCCTATCTCATGACCGCCATGCTCGAGGCCGGTATCTCCGCCAGCGACAGCACCGCCATGATCACCTCCGCCCGTATGGATTGGCATGCCTATGCCTACCGCACGCACGAAGGCCTCATCGTCGAAGGCATCAGCACCGCCGGTGTGGAACAGACGGCCGCCCGTGCGGGGGATGACGCCTACTACTACGAGAAAGACGGTGAATACTTGCCGCTCGGTACCATCAACATCATGATTTCCACCAATGCCTCCCTTCCCGATCCGATTCTCGTCAAAGCCTGTCTCACCGCGACTGAAGCGAAAACATCGGCGTTGCAGGACACGGGCATTGTCAGCTTGCGCAGCGGCCTTTCCGCCACGGGTACCGGCACCGACGGATTCATGATGGCCTGCGATCCGAGCGGACCGCAACGAACCGATGCAGGCACCCATTCCAAGCTGGGCGAGATGATTTCTCTGGTCGTCCGCGACATGTTGCTTTTCACTTTTGAGAATTACCCGGCGCCGTGGAATCGATTTCCTTGCGCCCAAACGCCGCCCGCCGTCGGTCCTAACGAGCTTGCCGATGCCCGTCAATCCAATTTTTACGAAAAAAATCGATAAGCAAATCCCCGCTCCGTTTCGAACTTGCATTCTTCCGACATATAGGTTATAATGAGAATGCAGTAAGACGAAAACATTCGATATATGGATATGTTCGCTGCTGCGGGACAATGGACGTGAAAGGTATACAAAAAGGGTATATCCGAAAAGAAAAAGGAGGAGTTTGACTTATGAAAAATGTAGCATCCGTAAATTCGTACATCGCTAACCTGGCATTGTGGAATATTAAATTGCACAATTTGCATTTCAACGTGGAAGGCAAAAGTTTCAAAACCATCCACGAGTTTTTGGAAGATATTTATGAAACCGTATTCGAATACTATGATGAAGTAGCGGAATTGATGAAACAACAGGACCAAATTCCGAACTGCTGCAT
>CAMYCX010000011.1 GCA_947254705.1 uncultured Veillonellaceae bacterium | reverse complement strand
CATTGAAAATTATAGTAATCACTTTCAATCTCCGGACCGTCAGCAATGGTATATCCCATCTTCATAAATACATCCTGAATTAAGCGATTTACTCGTGTTAATGGATGTAAGTGGCCTCGAGGCGCCGGTTTCCCCGGTAATGTAATATCGAGTTTCTCCGTTGCCAATCGAACAGCAAGTGCAGCCTCTTTCAACGTTGCCAAACGCGATGACAATCTTGTTTCAAGTTCTGAACGCACTGTATTGGCTAAAGCTCCGATAATCGGTCTCTCTGCCGCTGACAAATCCTTCATCCTTCTCAGAATCGCAGTCAGCTCTCCTTTTTTCCCTAAAAATTTCACACGCACTTGTTGCAAAGCTGCTTCATCGCCAGCTGCGGCAATTTGTTCACACGCACGCTGCTGCAATGTCTCCATTTCCGCTTTCATAAAACCCCTCCTAATAAAAAAAGACTTTCCCCTCATGGGGCGAAAGTCTTTTCCGCGGTACCACCCAAATTGCTACTCTTTATCGTTAACGCCGAA
The DNA here is from genome assembly GCA_947254705.1 of uncultured Veillonellaceae bacterium. Classification (GTDB taxonomy): domain Bacteria; phylum Bacillota; class Negativicutes; order Veillonellales; family Negativicoccaceae; genus CAMCNU01. The sequence goes on along the minus strand of CAMYCX010000011.1, from coordinate 25,684 downwards.
TTACGTCCGACCTACTCCATTCAGCCAAAAGCTCACGAGTGAACAGCCAATGACGGCACATCAACATTTTCAGTCACGATGTCGATTCCCTGTAATGCCGTGCATCATTAACCTCTTTCGATCATTGCTTATACAATATTGATTATAGGTAGTATACCAATATTTTTCTGACTTCGCAAATACTATTTCACTCCATTGGCTATAATTGTACGCTGCACCTGATTACTGCCCTCAAAGATTTGCATTACTTTTGCGTCACGTGCCAATTTCTCTACTCCGCTTTCTCGCGAATAGCCCATGCCTCCCATCACCTGAATTGTGTCAATTGTTGCTTTCATTGCCACATCAGAAGCGTAACATTTAGCCATCGATGCATAGACCCCCGCATCTTTTTCTTGTGCATCTGTTTTAGCTGCAGCTTTTGCTACCAACAATCGTGCCGCCTCTACCTGCATAACCATATCTGCAACAATTTGTTGGACCATTTGCAAGGCAATCAGTTTTGCTCCGAACTGTTGCCGTTCATGTACATAATCTACTGCACGCCGCAATGCTTCCTGCGCTATCCCGACAGAAATCGCGCCAACATGCGGTCGAGACGCGTTCAATGTAGTCATCGCCAATCGGAACCCCTGACCTTCTTTCCCAATCCGTGCACTTTCCAGTACTTCACAATTTTCAAAAATAATTTCCGAAGTCGCTGATGCACGAATTCCCATCTTATCTTCCACTTTACCGACACTGAAACCGGGATTCGAGGTATCTATAATAAATGCGGTCATCCCACGCACACCTCGGCCTTTACTCGCATTGGCAAATACCACCACTCGATTAGCAATAGGTCCATTAGTAATAAAATGCTTTACTCCGTTTAATACATATCCGTGGTCAGTCTTTGTCGCAGATGTTGCAACCGCCGAAGCGTCTGAGCCCGCGCCAGGTTCTGTCAACGCAAATGCCGCCATCCCCCCTTTCAGCAGCATCTCGCAAAACTCCCGTTTCTGCTCCTCCGAACCGCCAATCAGTACCGGCAATAAAGCTAACATATTAGCCGCACAAGCAGTTGCAATACCGGCACATCCTTTAGCCAACTCTTCGAACAACAATGCAAGCGTACTGTTATCCAATCCCATGCCGCCATATGCTTCCGGAACAGCAAGCGCCGTGATGCCGGTTTGTTTTAATGTTTCCCAAAGTTCCTCTGGTACCTCTCCGTTAACATCCATTGCCAGTGCCCTCGGGCGAACTTCTTCGTCCACTATCTGTCGAATTAAATCAATTAATTCCTGTTGCCCTTCATCAATGCTGAAATTCATGATCTCCTCCTATATATCCGTCTTTAAATCAATCTCATGATGAATCCAATACGTGCCTTTGCCAAACAACGCCAAGTGATGTTCCTGATCATACAAACGAGCTTCACAAACCATCGTTTTCTTCCCTCGATGAACGACCTTGCCTTCACCATAAACCCATCTCTCTTCCGGTATCGGACGCAAGAAAGACATATCCATATTAACAGTAACAACATGATATCCGAGCGTGCGGCAAGACCACCCCATGCATGCATCGCTAAGTGCCGCCAAAGGCGCCCCGTGAGCCACAGCACGCCAATTCGCTTGAAAATCAGGATCAATATATATTTTCAAAACAACATTCCCGGGAAGCAATTGATGAACTTGAAATCGTAAAAAACGAAAATAAGGATCTTCTGTCGTTGCTCGTTGCAAAAAATGAGTAAAATCAATCTCGTTCATTGTGCCACCCCGACATTCATCGGTCTTTTTTGTAACACAAAAAAGGTCCCTTCGCAATGCGCCAACGAACGTCCTTCTTCATCGTGAAATTCACATTCAGCACGAATCATTTTTTCTCCGGATTGACGTACCCTAGCTATACCGACCACACGAGAGTCTACTTTTGCTGGGCGCAAATAACTAATTTGCAATCCCATTGTTGTCGTGTTCTTGCCAAGGGAAGCGCAAGCCGCCCCCATTAGAATTCCACTGAATCCGTAAAGTGCTCCGCCATGAACCGCACCACGTGAGTTTTGGAATATCTCTGCCTTCATATACAGCGACATTCTCACACAGCCCTCTTGCACGTCTTCCAATACATAATCCAAGTGCCGGTCAAACGGGCTTTCTTTCATCAGATGCAACAACTGCTCTTTTTTCCCTTTCACCTACTATCATCCCCCTACTACTCACAATGAAGTGCATCAATCGGATCTAAACGAGCCGCCTTGCGTGCAGGATACAATCCGAATACAATTCCGATCATCATTGAAAATGCAAATGAAACCGCAATCGGCCACAACGTAATTTGCGTTGACACTTTCCCCAACTCGGAAATCAGATTTGATGCCACAATGCCAATCACTATGCCGACAGCCCCGCCCGCTAAAGCAATTACTGCTGCCTCTATTAAAAACTGTGTAATAATCATCTGATACGTTGCTCCAAGTGCCTTACGAATACCTATTTCTTTAGTTCGTTCCGAAACCGATACCAACATAATATTCATAATTCCAATTCCGCCGACCAATAATGAAATAGCCGCTACCGCACCAAGGAAAAGAGTCAAGGTGCGTGTTGTTTCACGCATTGCCGTCAACACTTCTGCCAAGTTTTCTACCATAAAGTCATCTTTTTGTCCCGGAAGAATACCATGCCGGACACGCAGCAAATTCGTAATATCTGCATCTACTTGTGACATCGCTTCCGATGAGTCTGTCTTTACACTTATACTTTGTACATGCGTAATTCCCAACAAACGGTCTCGAACCGTTGTAAAAGGTGCCAAAATTTGATTATCCTGGTCATCAAATCCGGATACTCCTTTACTCATTAACACACCGATGACCGTAAACGGATCATTTTTTATACGAATCTTCTGTCCGATTGGTGACACATTGGGAAACAGCTCTTTTGCTACGCTTTCCCCAATAATCGCAACTCTTGATCGGCTTTGTGTTTCCGAATTTGTCCAGTATCTCCCCTCACGAACATCTGCCCCTCTCACTTCACGGTAAGAAGCAGTCACCCCTCGAACAGTCGTCATCCAGTTTTTATTACCTGCCACAACGATAAATGTGCCTCGGACTACCGGTGATGCATTTTTTACATGCGGCAAACGAGTAATCGCCTCATAATCAGCATCCGTCAATGTTTCCAAACTTCCCGCCAACGGCTGCACACGATGTGAGCGCGGCGCCCCCGGATAGACCAACAACAGATTAGACCCCAATCCCGAGATATGTTGTTCTATATCTTTTTGTACACCATAGCCGACAGAAATTAACGTAATAACCGCCGCGACGCCAATAATAATCCCCAACATCGTCAGCAATGAACGCAGTTTATTTGCCAGCAAAGATTGCCACGCCATTTTAGCGTTTTCTGTAACCATCATATTCATTACAACTTATCCTTACTGCTGACTCGAATTCGCCCATCCAGTAATTCAATATGGGAATTGGCTACCGCAGCAATATCCGGTTCATGCGTCACCAGCAAGATCGTACATCCTTCCTGATGAAGTTGGATGAAAATATCCATGATATCAGCCCCTGATTTCGTATCCAAATTACCTGTCGGTTCATCAGCCATAATAATCGACGGCTGATTCGCAAGTGCACGAGCAATCGCCGCTCGCTGCCTTTGTCCTCCAGACAACTCTGTTGGCAAATGATCAAGTCGATCGCTCAATCCGACCATATCCAACAACTGTGTCGCCCGTTGGCGACGTTCTTCTTTACTAACCCCCGCATAAATTAACGGAAGCTCTACATTTTCCAAAGTCGATAATTTGCTAAGTAAGTTAAAGCTTTGAAAAACAAATCCTATTTTATGATTACGTATCGCAGCCAGCTCATCATCCGTTAAATGTGCGACTTCATCACCGTCCAAATAATAGGAGCCGAAGGTAGGACGATCCAGACACCCTAAAACATTCATCAAGGTTGATTTCCCGGATCCTGAAGGCCCCATAATTGAGAAGAAATCACCTTTTTTGACAGTTAAGTTAATGTCCCGCAATACTGGAATCTCTGTCTTTCCCAACCAATAACTCTTGCTAACATTCTTCAATATAATTACGGGCTGTTTCATATACGGAACCTACGTTTCATCACGGATTCTCCTGTTTCTTCCGGCGCGCGTCCATTTACAATAATTTCATCGCCGATAGATAGCCCCTCAACAATCTCGGCATACATATCATCTACGACACCAAGCGTAACGGGGATTTTCTCAAATCCGTCCGCTACGCGGCGGAACACATATTGGCCGTTGACTCCGCTTCGTAATGCTGTAATCGGAATGACAGGGACTTGGTCAACCTGTCGTCCATATACCGTGGCTCGCGCTGTCATCCCTGGATACAACTGTGCCACATCTGCGCTATCAATAGTCACATAGACCGTATAATAAATTACCGTTGTTGAAGAATTATTCGGAATTCGACGTGAGATATCAGTAACTTTACCGTGAAACTCTTCTTTGGGATATGCATCTACCGTAAAACTTACAGATTGCCCCACTTGTATGCGCCCGATATCGGTTTCATCTACCGCAAGTTTAATCCGCAAATTTGTCAAATCCGCCACCGTTGCAATCACCATCTGATTAGACAACCCCAAAGAAAGAGTCTCTCCTTCCTGCATCGGTTCACCTATCACCGTCCCTGCAATAGGCGATACAACTACCGTATCTTCAAAATCTCCCTTTGCTCTATCATATTCTGCCGTAGCGCTTTCATATGCTAAGCGCCGATCGTCCAGCATTTCTGCGGAAATCGCCCCCAATCGAAACAATTCTTCATAGCGAAACAGTGCCGATTGTTTGTTTATCAATGTGCTTTCCGCCTGCCGTAAACGGCTTTCCGCTGCTGGTGATTCGATCAATGCAACGACTTGACCCTTTGCAACCGCATCATTTTCATGTACATATACTTTTCGTAATTTTCCTCCCACCGTCGCGCTCAAATCAACGCGATGCGGAGGCTCAATCGTTCCGGTTGCATCAATTTTCTCTCTCATGTCCAAGGCCTTGACTTCACCGACAGTATACTCCGTCTTCACAGGTTCTTTGGGCAAAACCCACCAGACACATAAACATATGAGCACAACTATCGCAGCAAATGCTGACCATCCTTTTTTAGACATTTTTACAACTCACACCCTTTATATTTCATTCATTAGTATTATAACATAGCAGATATCCACTCTCTTTACTATACAGCAAATATCATGTATTCCTAAGGTCTCATATGCTATAATAAAATACTGAATATTATAGTAAAGGAGATCCTATGCAGCATGTAACAACAATACGCTCAATGTGGCGGCAGTTTTTTTCTGTTTGGCTACCGGTTTTTCTCACCCAGCTTTCTCTTGTCTTGGGCAGCTTTTTTGCTGCCGCAATGGCAGGCCACCACGGCCGTGCCGATTTAGCAGGTGTCGCCGTCGGAGTCAATCTGTGGACTCCTATACTAATGACATCCATTGGCTTATTCATGGGGGTCACTCCGATCATTTCACACCTGCTAGGCGCAAACAAAACCAACCATATCTCTACGATTATTCGCCAAGCAGTTTATTTGGCAATAACTATCGGTGTTACAGTGACAATTTTCGGTGCAGTCATACTCCACCCCCTTCTTGATATGCTGTCTTTACAGCCCGAAGTTCATGATATTACTTATCGGTTTCTGTTATACATCGGACTTGGAATCATTCCCACATTTGTCTCGATTACTTTGCGCAACATTGTTGATTCGCACGGTTTGACGCGACTATCTCTAGCCATTATGACCTGCGGGTTTTTTATCAATATCATTCTCAACTACTGCTTTATTTACGGTGTCGGCATTTTCCCCGAAATGGGTGGCGCCGGCACCGGTGTTGCTATTTCCCTATCCAACGTTTTTAACTGCTTGGCTTTTTTGCTGTTAATGGCATTTTTCAAACCATTCAGCCAGTACCATCTATATACATCGAAAAAAATTCGTACGGATATTTGGATTGACCAACTTAAAATCGGCTTACCCATCGGATGTGCCAACTTCTTGGAAATCAGCCTGTTTGCGATCATCGGACTGCTAGTTACCACTTATGGAACAAATATCATCGCCGCTCATCAAGCCGCTAATAATTTTTCTAATTTAGCCTACACTTTGCCTCTATCTGCCGGTATTGCCACTACCATTTTGTGTGGGTATGAGTTGGGCGGTCAGCGACAAAAATTTGCGCTTCGTTATGCATACATAGCACAATCATTCACTGTCATTATCGCCATAATTTTATTTTGCATCACTTTTTTTCATATGAATCAAATTGCAAAAATCTACTCTTCCGATGCGGACATGATTTCTCTCATCTCCACATTCGTACCGTTTGCGTTGGGATTTATTTTTGCGGACGCTACCGGTACACCGATACAAGGTGCGCTGCGCGGCTATAAAGATGTACGATATATTTTTTATATTTCTTTTATATGTTATTGGCTTATTGGCCTCGGTACGGGAATTCTCTTTGCACACTATTTCGCTTTCGGGCCATATGGATATTGGATCGGTACAATTACCGGTTTGATTGCCGCTTCAATCGCTTACAACGTTCGCCTCCTCTACCTTAATCGTCATTTGTACTAATATAAATCCCCAAGGGCATTTTACCCTCGGGGATTCGTCTTGTCTAACTGTTTATCAATCACCCTAATGACCTTTTCTACGGTCAATTTCTTCATATCTATCCGATCATCGCGTCTCATTTGCGGCGTGCGATCAGGTAATTGCGGTGCCACAACGATTGACGCTTGCGGATGTGCATATGGTCCGCTTCGCTCCGGCAATGTCGGTCCATACAAACCGACAATAGGCGTTCGAAGCGCATTTGCGATATGCAACGGCCCGGTATCACCAGAAATATGCAAGCAGGCTTCACTCTCCCAAGCCATAAGCTGACGTAAATTTGTTTTCCCGGCCAACGACATCACAAAATGATCAGGAAAAGGTTCGCAAATTTTATTTACCATCCCTTTCTCCGAAGCACTTCCTGTCACTACAACACCTACCCCTCGGGCAATTATGTGTTCAATCACCTGTTGCCATTGGGCAATTGTCCATCTCTTTCTCTCTCCTCTTGATCCGGGAACAATGATAACAAACGGATAATTCCAGCCGGCATTTAATAGCGTTTGTCGTACCTCATAGCGCTCTGCGGTTATAGTTGCCAACGGATATTCCACACGTTCAACCGGTAATCCCAATTCCCGCATAACATCCAACAAGCGCTCTGTAATATGCCCGTACTTATTCACACCCGACAACGGGCGACTGATCCAGCCGGCCCCTTCCCGAGCCTCCCAATATCCGTAACGCCTAGACGCTCCGCTTAATGCTACCACCAATGCACTTTTCGCAATCATTTGCAAGTCGAGAACCAAATCAAACTTTTTTTCACGCAATTGACGTCTCAGCTCCAACCAATAGCTGGGACTATTAATACGAGTCCGCTCGACAATAACCACTTCATCTAAATAGGGTTTTCCTGGCAATACCGACTGAAACTCCCGGTGGATAGCCCAAGAAATATGTGCCTGCGGTAAAAAATGACGTAGTGCCGCCAACACAGGAAGTGCTGTAATAATATCGCCCAATGAGCTCATCTTAACAAGCAAAATACGCTGAGGAAGTTCAGAAAACGTTTGTTTCATAATTGTTTTCTCCTATGCCCAATCGACGAATAAAGTCATATAGATTTCCACCTGAAAACAAATACGAATCTACTCCTGCCCGCATTGCCGCTACAAGATCACGACGGCGATCTCCAATCAACAATGCTTCGGCCGGCAAACGCCCAGCATCCCTAAGAGCATGTTGAATCATTCCCGGCTTTGGCTTTCGACAATTACAAACACAATCATACTCTTTCAATGGCGCATTAGGCAAATGAGGACAATAATAAAACCGGGAAATTTCTCCCCCCTGCGCATGTAACTGCTGATTCACCCATTGATGTAATATCTTCATCTCGTGTTCCGTGTATATTCCTCTGGCAATGCCACTCTGATTGGTTACTACAACAATTGTGTATCCGGACTTGACCAAATAAGCCACAGCTTCAGGCGCTCCATCTACCCATTGCCATTGATCCGACGTATGGACATACCCCATATCCACATTAAGAACACCATCACGATCCAGCATCACCAAACGCTTATCCATTTTCTCCACTCTTATCAAAAGAAAGGCGTATGCGATCTATAACGCCTGTTGTAGAATAACCGTCCAAAAACGGAAGCACCTCCACGCGCTTAACAAATTCTCGTCCGATAATCTCTTCCGGACGGTAATCTCCGCCCTTAACCAAAACATCCGGACGCAACTGTGCCAACAATTTTTTCGGAGTATCCTCTGTAAAAATGACTACGGCATCTACACATCGTAATGCCTGTAACAAATAGGCACGGTCCTCCGCACTACAGATTGGTCGCGACTTTCCCTTGAGATGCTGTACGGAGATATCACTGTTAACCGCCACCACCAACCGTTGTCCCAGATTTGCTGCCATCTGCAAATAACTCACATGCCCTCGGTGTAGCAAATCAAAGCACCCGTTTGTAAATACTACTTTTTCTCCATGTGACTGCCATGAACAGATTTGCTCAGCAAGTTGAGAATAGTCCGTGTAAATAGTAGCCGCAATTTCTCCATTAGGTCGGATTTTCTCCATATCCTTACGAGTAATCGGGTATGTTCCAACCTTGCTCACAACAATACCCGCTGCTTGGTTAGCCAAATACAATGCAGCATCGTCAGGAATGTTCAGCGCACGAGCAGCGGCTAACACAGCGCAAACCGTGTCTCCCGCCCCTGAGACATCAAACACCTCACGCGCCGTAGAAGGATGACTGATCACGTCTTCTCCGGAAATCAGCAACATTATTCCTTTCTCCGAGCGCGTTATTGCCAAGCGATCAAAATCATATTGCGAAAGAATTGTGTTTCCTGCATCAAGAACATCTTCATCTCTATTGGATAGTGTACGTCCACTCACCAACGAGAGCTCTGCTAAATTCGGTGTTAATAAATCAGCTCCGTTATATTTCTTCCAATCAGATCCTTTTGGATCAACGATAATCGGCACATGATATCGATGGCATAAAGATATCGCTTCCCTACACAAATATTCCGTACAGACCCCTTTGTTATAATCCGATATAACAACACCACGCATCCCGGTGCGCAAATTGTTCTCTAGCCGTTCCAGCAACTGATCAGCTATCTCAGGTAAGAGTTCTGCATTTTCTTCAACGTCAATACGTAACATCTGTTGTTGCCCACCAACAATTCGCATCTTGGATGTAGTCGCTCTGTCTGTGGCAGTCATCAAACCATTATCTATATTTGGAAAGCATGATAACGCATCATGAATCGCACGCCCGGCCTCATCCTCGCCAACCACCCCATATATTGATATCCGTGCACCTAACTGGGCTAAATTAGCCGCCACATTTCCTGCTCCGCCCAAGCGCCTTTCTGTGCGAGACACTGCATGAACAGGAACCGGAGCCTCCGGCGAAATTCGCGTAACCATGCCGAACAGATAGCGATCCAACATGATGTCACCAATAACTCCGATCGATAAACGAGAAATTTGTTGCAAAAAAGAATTAATATCAACGTTCATAATATTCGTCCACCATTGCACACCAAATATGACCAATCATCAAATGCATTTCCTGAATATGAGCGGTTATATCCGAAGGGACGTGCAATACAGATGTTGCACAATAGTCTAATTTGCACGAGGCGGCACCTGTCAAACCGATGATACGCATCTTACGCTGTGTTGCTGCCTCCGCCGCCTTCACTATGTTAGGACTGTTCCCACTGGTGGAAATTGCAACCAGCAAGTCTCCCGGCCTCCCTAATGCCTCCACTTGACGAGAAAATATACAATCATAAGAATAGTCATTGGCCACTGCAGTCAAAACAGATGTATCCACGGTCAATGCAATTCCTCGCAGCCCCTGTCGTTCGTTGTGATACCGTCCGACCAGTTCTGCCGCTAAATGCTGTGAATCTGCTGCACTTCCCCCATTTCCGCAAAAAAATATAGTACCGCCCGACTGCAACGTGTCTATCCACCATTGCCCTAATAAAGTAATCTCGTCTTTTTGTTCAATTAACCGTGTGAACACTTCACGATGTGCTGCAAAGGCATTCTGGACTGTACACATTAGTCTTTCTCCTGGCAGCACAACGTATCACGTAAAAATCGTATGGCATTGGTAGCAAAAATTCGCTCTATATCATCATCTGAAAACTGCTCTTTTTTCAGTGCGTGCGCCAATTTATCCATTTCACTTGCGTCATGTATTTCCAAATATGGCTGCACACCATCAAAATCGGTTCCTAATGCAACTGTTTCAATTCCTGCCAAATCTGCCATATATCGTGCATGTTTAGCAATATCCTCTACTTTAGAAACGATTAACGGCTCTGTTAAATCTCCTGTCGGACGCTTCGCCTCCCCCGTCTGAATCGCATGATATTCTTCATTAGTTACCAACTTGGGAAACATCTTCGGATTATTGATTTCGGAAAGCGACGTGATTGGTTCCTTGCTCACAAAATTACGCGAAAAATTCAATCCGATAATTCCGCCCTTTTCTCCATATAAGCGCAACAAATCATCCGGCAAATTCCGTGTATGCGGCTTGATGTGCCGGGCATTGGAGTGTGAAGCCATAATCGGCCTTGTTGTGCGTTCTAGCAACTCTCGCGTTCCCTGATCATTTAAATGACTTGTGTCAACAATCATCCCATGGCCTTGCATCCACTCGACAAACTCCCATCCTCGAGATGTTAATCCTTTATCTGACCCTTCTACCCCGTTGGGATAACCCAACTCATTCGGGTAATTCCAAGTCAACGTAATCAGACGAACTCCATCATTATACGCGGCCTGCAATTTGTTCATATCGCCGCCTAATACCCCGCCTTCTTCAATAGAAAGCATTGCACCAATAACACCGTCACGTTTACATAACATCAGATCATCATAATTTCGTATCTGTCGAATATATTTCGAATACTTTTGCACCTGGTCATCAAAAATGTGCTTCATCTGCGTATATCGAACATACGCATCCGAATGTTTTTTGAGATCAACAAAGATGGCAAAATCCTGCATCAAATAGTGAGAGTGCTGTAACTTTTGGATATCAATATTCCAGCAATTTTGATACAAATCACCTCCCGCAGGCACATCCAACAGTTTCATTAACGTATCGCAATGTAAGTCAATAATCATACTATTCCTCCTTACCGCCATTCGTGCTTACAGACGTTTTTCTCTTTTGATTCATCAAAGTTTCCAGCTCATGCATAAACTCATCAAGATTTTGGAACTTACGATACACAGAAGCAAATCGTATATATGCAACCTGATCTAAATCTTTCAGTTTGTCCAATACCAATTCACCCAATTTCTCGGAATGAATTTCCTGGACCAAACCGTTTCGGATTTCGCGTTCTACTTCTCCAACCAACTCTTCCATCTGTTCCAGCACGATATTTCGTTTATCACACGCCCGCATAATGCCACGCAGCAACTTACCACGATCAAACATCTCACGCCGATTACCTTTTTTGATAACCATCAGCGGTGCTTCTTCCACTAATTCATATGTCGTAAAGCGTCGAGCGCATGACAAACATTCCCGCCGACGTCGAATCGCATTACCATCATCTGTCGTACGAGAGTCGGTTACTTTCGTGGCTTCAAATTGGCAAAACGGACATTTCATAATAAGCCTCCTTGGCGAATTAACTTTTTATTTTATTATATCACAGGCTAATAATAACTCCATTTTACGTATTTTTTCATTACATAAAAAAGCGCCCTCAAGTGAGAAGGCCTTTTTTATGAATTTCTTGTTTCATTTGACAACAATATTAACTACTTTCTTCGGGATCACGATAATTTTTACTACTGTTTTATCCGCAGTGAATTCCCGAATTCGTTCTTGTGCAAGTGCACGTCTTTGTACTGATTCAATATCTTCCTCAACACCGACACACATCGTATCACGTACTTTGCCATTGACTTGAATTGCAATTTCTACTTCATCAACAACCAGTGCCGCAGCATCAACTGTCGGCCATGACGCACTATGAACACTGGTTTCCGGTTCTTCCAACGTCTGCCACAACTCTTCAGTGATATGTGGTACAAAAGGTGCCAAAAGCAACAACAAGTCGCGCAACAATTCATCACGGAAAGATGGTAGTATTTGTACTCCGTCTCCATCAAATGTGTACATCGCATTAACCAATTCCATTACACTACTAATTGCGGTGTTAAAATTGAATTTTCCGTCTAAATCGCTAGTCACTTTTTGCACCGTCTGATGCAATTTTCGGCGCAATACAATCTCATTCTCTGTCATTACTCCATCATGTGACGGTAGTTCCTTATATCGATGTACAACACGCCATACACGCTGCAAGAAGCGGGAAGTGCCTTCTACGCCTTGCTCACTCCATTCAAGATCACGTTCCACCGGAGCGGCAAACAATATGAATAATCGAGCCGTATCCGCCCCATACTGGTGAATAATATCTTCAGGAGATACCACATTTCCTTTGGATTTTGACATTTTCCCGCCATCTTTAAGAACCATTCCCTGCGTCAACAAACGTTTAAATGGCTCTGCGGCTGAAATCATATCAGCATCATGTAACACCTTAGTAACAAATCTAGAATACAGTAAATGCAAAATAGCATGTTCAATCCCGCCGATATATTGATCAACTTGCATCCAATAATCTGCTTTCTCCCGGTCAAACGGTGCGTGATCATTGTGAGCATCTGCATACCGTAAAAAATACCATGACGAATCTATAAATGTGTCCATCGTATCCGTTTCGCGTCGCGCTTTTTTCCCGCACCGAGGACACGCTGTTGAAATAAACGTTTCGGATGTTTCCAGTGGAGAAGTCGTATCACCAACAAATTTTACATCCAACGGCAATCGAACGGGCAGTTCTTCGGCAGGCACAGGAACGATTCCGCAAGTATCACAATATACAACAGGAATAGGGACTCCCCAATAACGTTGACGAGAAATAAGCCAATCACGCAAACGATACTGCACTTTCTTTCGACCGATGCCTTCATCAGTCAGACGTTGGGTAATATTAGTCCGGGCCTGCACACTATCAAGCCCGCTAAATTCAGCCGAATCATGCAACACCCCATCATTAACAAATGCCCCTTGGGAAATATCCGTTGCTGTTCCGTCTGCAGGCGACACCACTCCCTTGATTGGCAAATTATATTTTTGCGCAAATGCCCAGTCTCTTGCATCATGAGCCGGAACCCCCATGACAGCACCAGTCCCATATTCCAGCAGAACATAGTTAGCAACCCAGATCGGTACTTGTTTCCCTGTCAAAGGATGAATTGCATAACCGCCAGTAAACACACCAATTTTTTCCACCTCATCAGATGTCCGTTCCAATTCATTTAAATTACGAACTTGGTCTACAAATTCGCGTACCTGTTTTGCCTGGGGTTTCCCATCGATGATCTTTTCCACCAAAGGATGTTCGGGAGCGAGCACCACATACGAAACACCATATACGGTATCGACCCTTGTCGTATAAACATCAATCGATGCTTGGGGCAAGCCTTCTACTGCAAATGAAAACTCTGTACCTTCACTCCGACCGATCCAATTGCGCTGCATCATCTTTACACGCTCCGGCCACCCTTCCAGCCCATCCAAATCTTGGAGCAAGCGATCCGCATAATCGGTAATTCGTAAGAACCATTGTTCCAAATTCTTTTTTACAACAGGCTCATCACAGCGCCAACATGCACCGTCAATAACCTGTTCGTTCGCCAACACGGTATGACAATGTTCGCACCAATTTACTTTAGCACCTTTGCGATATGCTAATCCTTTTTGGTAAAACAAAAGAAAAATTTGCTGCGTCCAACGATAATACTCTTCATCACAAGTGGCAAATTCTTTTTCCCAATCATAAAACAAACCAAGTGCTTTTTGTTGACGTTTCATATTAGCAATATTTTTATAGGTCCATTCTCCAGGATGAATTCCTCGTGCAATTGCCGCATTCTCTGCCGGCATGCCAAACGCATCCCACCCCATAGGGTGCAGTACATTGTATCCACGCATAGACTTAAAACGCGCGATCACATCACCGATTGAGTAATTACGCACGTGTCCCATATGCAAATTACCCGACGGATACGGAAACATCTCCAATACATAGTACTTATCTTTTGCGGCATCCGTACCGGTTTTCGCCTGATGATGCTCATCCCAATATCTTTGCCATTTTGATTCAATATTCACCGGTATATACTTAGTCTCGACTTGCATTGTTTCCCTCCCGTTATCGCTGAAACACAACAAAAATATATAAAAAATGCAGTTGTCCTCAACTGCATTTTCGCGTTATAAGGATTGTGTTGCTTATTAATTATTCGATTTGCGTCCCTCAACAGAATTCGTGTTTTGTTTCATCAAACTTTCTCGATTTTGACGCAAAGAATCCAAGGTTTTTTCCATATTATCTTCAACATAAGTCAGCACATCAGTTGCATAAGTCAACGCATTTGTATTCATCGTACGGGCAGCCTCTTCTGCAGTAGCAACGATTTCATTGGCACGTTCCTGTGCCATTTTAACCAGTTCGCTTTCTTCCGTAATTTGTGCAATATAATCTTTTGCCTGCGCCACAATCTTCTCTGCTTCTTTCTGGGCCTCCAATTTGCGACGCTCGCAATCCGCCACAATAGATTGTGCCTTGGCAAGTTCATTCGGCAAAGAATGATTAATCTCATCAATTAATCGCATTACTTCTTCTTGATCCACCATTTTCTTCCCCAATACCGGAAATCCAGTCGCATCCGTAATTAATTCTTCCAATTCCTTCAATAATACTTGCGTATCCATATTCATCACTCCTTGATCAAATTTTAAATCGATCCATCTTTTCAACCAATGCCTTCTCTACACATGACGGAACCAGATGGCTCACTTCTCCGCCGAAACGAGCCAGCTCACGCACTCCTGATGAACTGAGATAGGAATATTCGCCGCTCGTCATAAAAAAGGCTGTTTCAATCTCGGGATCAATGCTCTTAATCAATAATGCCCTTTGAAATTCATATTCAAAGTCACTAAATGCCCTTAACCCTCGAATAATCAGTCTCGCATTTTTACGTCGTACATATTCATTCAGCAATCCTGAAAATGAATCTACTTCTACATTCGGAATATCACGAACCGCTTTCTCTAAAAGCGCCACTCGCTCTTCGATTGAAAAAAGAGGCTCTTTATTAGGATTAATAAACACCGCTACAATGAGCTTATCGACCAACCCTGCACTTCGTTTAATAATGTCAATATGTCCGTTTGTTACAGGATCAAAACTACCTGAACAGACTGCTGTTCGCATTTCATTCTCCCTTACTTGTATATTGCAAATATGTAACGCAACTGTGTCGGTATTGTTTTTCTTTAATCAAGGCCAACGACTCTGGCCATAAAACTTGTTCTGTTGTTCCCCGTTCAACAATGACATATGCTTGATCTTTTAACAACCGTGCCCTAATTATCTCCTGTAAGGTTGGCAAAATCAAGCCCTTGCCATACGGCGGGTCCATAAATACATAGTCAAACGGTTCCGCTGCCATAGACACTAACCGTTTTACACCTGCTTTCACACTCAACGGAAGAATCGTCAAGCGCTCAGCCATGCGACAATGCTCGGCATTTTCGCCTATACATCTTCCCGTTGCCTGGTCAATCGCAACAGCATTTGCAGCTCCACGACTCAACGCTTCGATCGCCATTGCACCCGTTCCGGCATAAAGATCCAACACCCGAGTATCGTACAATCCCCAAGTTGCTATAACATTAAAAATAGATTCTCTGACTCGATCCTGAGTAGGTCTGGTACGTGCTCCCTTCGGAGCAAATATCGCATGCCCCTTGGCTGTTCCGGCAATAATTCGCATCTTGCACCTATTTCATCAATATTATAACATTCATAACTTATCTTGAAAAGACACCCTCAAAAACCGGCTCCTGCACTTCCTCTTTCTTTTCTCGATTCATCAATACCCGCAGTGCGTCTTTCGGATTCGTCTTTCCTTCCAGTACCTGGTATACCTGCTCCGTAATCGGCATCTCAATGCCAAACCGTTTCGCCAGAGGATAAACTATCCGAGTCGTACGTACACCCTCAACGACTTTATTGGTGCTCCCCAACACCTCATCAAGCGGCTTTCCTTGTCCAATTGCATAGCCTGCAGCATGATTTCGACTGTGAACACTGGTACAAGTTACAATTAAATCTCCCATTCCCGACAGTCCAAATAAGGTGCTTGAATGCGCCCCATAGTGCTTTGCAAATCGAACGACTTCTGTCAGACCTCGCGTAATCAACGCCGACCGTGTATTATCTCCATATTGCAATCCATCGGTCACTCCTGCTGCCAGTGCAATAATATTCTTTAGTGCACCACCGTACTCAACACCAGCCAAATCCGTGCTGAAATAAACACGGAAATGCGGCAGCATATATACATCCTGTGCCGCCAATGCAACTTCCCTTGTTGCCGCTGCTACAACACTGGCCGCCGGTTGCCCTTTCCCGACTTCTTCCGCATGATTTGGTCCGGATAGTACTGCAATACGAGCTGTTTTTGAAGCAACTTTTTCCGCAATAACGGTTGATAGTCTCTCCCCTTCCCGCGAAAGTCCTTTAGCCGTTGAAATTACCAAAGCACCCTGTTTCAAAAATGGAGCAATCGCCTCTGCCGTTTCTGAAATAGCCAAAGAAGGCGTTGCCAATATCACGGTATCCGCGCAGGCCGCCTCTTCCAAATCAGATGTTAACCGAACATGTTCGGGGATATGCACCCCTCTGAGATAATCAGGATTTTCATGTATTTCCGCAATATCCGATAACACTTTTTTGTTTCTTGAATATAATATTACATCCGCATATTTCTGTGCCAGCTGTGAGACCATTGCGGTCCCCCATCCACCGGCGCCTATCATTGCAACACCCACATCATCACTTCTTTCCACGTTGAATTTGTGGCTCTTCCCCATGCCATAAACGTACGATATTCTCACGATGCTTAGCAATCACGAATATACTTCCGAGCGCACCGAACACTGCATATTCCCAAGGCTCTCCACGCCACCAAACCATCAACGGAGGGACTGTAGAGGCCACAATAGAGGCCAATGATACAATCCGTTTCCAAGCAACAATCACTGCCCACACAATAAATGCCGCTAGTGCCGCTATCGGCGACAAACAAGTAAACACCCCGACTCCCGTCGCCACACCACGACCGCCGTGAAAGCCCATGAATATAGACCACATATGACCGATTACTGCACAAGCAGCACAACCAACCATCATCTCAGAGTTAGGAATCCCCAACGAAACTGCCAAAAAACCTTTCATAAAATCGGCTGTAAATACCAATATTGCCGCCCGCGCTCCCAATATGCGATAGGCATTTGTTGCACCTGTATTATGACTTCCTTCTTTGCGCAAATCCGTGTGATACAACCATTTGCCAATCCATAACCCGCTTGGAATTGAGCCCAACAGATAGGCCATTACCAAAATCAAAACCGCCTGCATCATTAGGCCTCATCCTTTTTCCCACGAAGAACCAGACGGATCGGGCTTCCCTCAAAACCGAACGATTCGCGCAAACGATTTTCTAAAAATCGAACGTAAGAGAAATGGACCCACTCCGCTTGATTGACAAATAGTACAAATGTGGGCGGCTTGATGGAAACCTGTGTCATATAGTACAAATTGACTTTTTTGCCGTTTTTCATTGGTGGCGGATTGATTAGCTTTGCGTCTGCCAAAAGCTCATTTAAGACACCGGTCGGCACCCTCATGTTTTGTTGCTCTGCAACATACTTAATTAATTCTCCTAGACGATGCACACGTTGCTTTGTCAATGCGGAAACGAATAAAATAGGCGCATACTGCAAAAACGCTAATCTATCCCGTAGAACCTGCGCATAAGTTTCCGTTGTCTTGCTGTCTTTTTCAATCAAATCCCATTTGTTAACAAGAATAATCATGCCTTTTCCAGACTCATGCGCATACCCCGCAATTTTCGTATCTTGTTCCGTCACGCCATCAGCTGCGTCTAACACCAATACGACCACATCCGAACGATCAATTGCCCGCAAAGAACGAATCACGCTGTAATGCTCCACAGGTAAATCCACCTTTGCTTTTCGCCGCATCCCCGCCGTATCGATTAATACCATTTCTTCACCGTGGTAGCGCCAAACCGTGTCAATCGAGTCCCTTGTCGTTCCGGGAACATCACTGACAATAACCCGCTCTTCACCCAACAGCGCATTTGTTAATGATGATTTTCCCACATTGGGGCGTCCAACCAATGACACATGTATACGTTCATCTGATTCATTTTCTGTAACAATTTTTGTAAACTCTTCGGCCACTGCATCCAACAAATCTCCCAACCCTAAGAAATTGCTCGCAGAAATGGCATGCGGATCTCCTAATCCTAATGAGTAAAATTCATACACATTCGTTTCCTGCGCCGGACTGTCTACTTTATTAACCGCCAGTATGACCGGCTTACCGGCGCCACGCAATAATCGCGCGACTTGTTCATCATCGCTCGTCACACCGGTACGCCCGTCACATACGAAAATAATGACATCCGCCTCCATGATGGCCAATTGTGCCTGAGCTTTCGTACTAATCGCAATATGATTGGTGCTATCTGCCAAAAACTCAATTCCACCGGTATCAATCAATGTAAAATGATATTGTAACCACTGCGCATCAAAATAAATCCTGTCTCTGGTTACGCCAGGCAAGTCCTCAACAATTGAAATACGTTTATTTACAATGGCATTAAATAATGTCGATTTGCCTACATTAGGTCTGCCGACAACTGCCACTAACGGTTTATCCATTCTCACTCCACTAAACGAAAAATGCGGGAAATCAAACTGTCATCTCCCGCATTCATTCATAACTTGTATACCATACTTGTACTACCTTCTCGGCAGATTCTTATTCGTTTTCTGTTTCTCCGTCTTCTGCGGACGAGTCCACACTTACCAAGCTGAAACTGATTCGCTTACGTGCCGGATTAATCCCGATAATACGCACTTCGATGGAATCATTCAGCTGCAAAATATCGCTTGCTTTACGATTGCGCTCTTTAGTCATTTCACTGATGTGAAGCAACCCCGTCAATCCGTCTTCCAATTCAACAATTGCACCGAAATCCATCAGTTTAACTACTTTGCCGACAACGACATCGTCTATTTCATGGTTTCCGATAACTTCCATCCACGGATCTTGCATCGTATCCTTGCGACTAAAAGAAATGCGCTGTTTTTCTTCATCAAAAGACTTAATTTTTACCTGCACTTCTTCATCTTGCGTCAGTACGTCTTCCACTTTATCAATCTTATTCCATGCAACGTCTGAAATATGCAACAGCCCCTCAATACCATTGACATCCACAAATGCACCATACGGCATGATTTTTTTGACCACACCGGTCAGCACTTGCTGTTGCTCAAATGCTTCTTTCATACGTTCCATTTCTTCTTCGCGGTGTTCTTCCAATACCGCCTTTCGGCTCAGCACCAATCGATTTTGACCTCGATTTACTTCCAATACTTTTGCTTCAAATTGCGTACCGACAAGGAACGATAAGGAACGAACAAAACGCAAATCCCCCTGCGAGAGTGGAATAAATCCACGCAACGATTTAATTTGCACCAATAATCCAGCTTTAATCGCTTCCACGCCTTCACACAATACAGGTTCATCCTTTTCCAGTGCTTCTTCGACAATATCCCAATCCGCTAAACGATCGAGTTTAATTTTGGAAATATAAATTGTTCCGTCTTCTTTCACGGCATTCATAATTTGGGCGCTAATCGTATCGCCTACTGCCAACACATCCTTCATGGATTTCGGGGCCGGAAATGAATACTCGCGCGCCGGCAAAACCGCCTCGGTTTTATACCCGAACGACACCTGTGCCTCATCATCATTGACTTCGACAACTGTGCCTTCCACCACACTTCCTTTGTGGAACTCGCTCATTTCCATTTCTTCCAAGTATTTGCTCATTTCTTCCATTACTTCCAATACCTCCTCGATTATCCAATCCGGGGTGGACGCTCCTGCCGTAACGCCGACATTCATATCAGAACGAAACCACGAAATCTGCAACTCGGACGCTGTTTCGATATGGTGAGTTACCGTCCCTGTCCGGGATGATATCTCTGCTAAACGGCGTGTATTGCCGCTATTTTTCCCTCCCACCACAATCATTACATCGACCTCATCAGCCAACAACTTGGCAGCCTTTTGGCGCTCAGCTGTCGCATTGCATATCGTCTTATGTACATCCACTTTTTTTGCTCTTTCGGATACTAGTCCCAACATCTGCTGGAAAGTCTCTTCCGAAAACGTTGTTTGAGAAACAATACTGACTTCATCCATTGGCGAAAGATCTTGCAAATCCTCGGGTGATTCAGCCACTATTGCTTTCCCCATTGCCCATTCGGAGATACTCCGAACCTCAGGGTGATTTTTTTCTCCAAAAATAATTACTTTTTTCCCCGCTGCAATCAAACGATGAGCGTCTTGTTGTGCACGTAACACAAACGGGCATGTTGCATCGATAATCTTTAGTTTTTTTTCATCTGCTCTATTATAACACGTTGGACCGACTCCGTGCGAACGGATAATAACCGTACCGCTGTCGATATCTTCAATATCATCTACATATCCGACTCCTCGCTCAGCAAGGTGATTCACCATTTGCGGATTATGAATAAGAGGCCCAAGAGTGACCGTATTACTCCCCATACTGTAAGCATTTTCAGCAATTTGAATAGCACGCTTTACGCCATAACAAAACCCAAATTTTGATGCTAAGATGATCTTCATTAGGTACGTTCTCCATACATTTTAATCGCATTTTCCATTTCTTTTCTAATCAAATCATTAGTTTCTCTAATCATTTGTTTGGTAGCTTCTTGCCGCTTTATTTGCACCGGCTTGCCAATTACAATTATAGGCCCACCACCTTCCATCGGATGGTCCGAACCAATAATTGTCATCGGTATAATCGGCACACCGATTCGTGCAGCTAATGACGCCATACCGTTATGAAAGCGACCGATTCGATTACCGCGAACTCTCGTTCCCTCCGGGAAAATTCCTAACAAATCTCCGCGTTTCAGTATCGTAAAAGCCTGTTTCATTGCTCTTCGGTCTACACTTCCCCTCTGTACCGGGAACGCTCCTAACGCCCGACAAATCTTCCCAAGAAAGTAGTTTTTAAACAGTTCTTCTTTTGCAATAAAGTAAACCATTCTCGGAATCATGCCACCGATCAATACAGGGTCCCAATTGCTACTATGATTCGATGCCAAAATTCCTGCACCTTGTATCGGGATATTTTCTATTCCGTATATCTTTGTGCCAAAGCAGCGAAACGTGATCCATTCAAATATTGTTTTTACAAATTTAAGAAACATAGTGCATCACCTGTTTCGCCCAATTGGCAATTTTAACGACGGTTTCTTCTGTCGTGAGATCGCTATTATCAAGTAATCGGGCGTCGCTTGCTTGCCGAAGTGGCGACACTGCACGTTCGCTGTCTTTTTGATCACGCTGCCGAATCGCCCTCTCCAATTCTACTTGTGTCATTTGACTTTCTATTCCCATATGTCGGTTTTGTAACCAACGACGTTGTGCGCGAACCTGAACCGATGCCGTAAGGAATACCTTTAGATCCGCATGTGGCAAAACGATGGTCCCGATGTCGCGACCGTCCATTACAACCCCTCCCGCTTGTGCCATCGTTCGCTGCTCTTTCACCAGCAATTCGCGTACAACCGGATATGCGGCAACGGTAGATACTACGGCAGAAACCTTTTCCGTACGCAACCATGCCGTCACATCAACACCGTTCACAATCACGTTTTCTCCGTTAATCCGAATCTGTAAATTTTGAATAGACTGACCGACCTTATCCTCATCACCAATCGGAACATTCTTTTGCTGTAAATAATATGTTACCGCACGATACATGGCTCCTGTATCTATATATACATAGCCTAAACGTTTTGCTAGCGCTCTGGCAACAGTGCTTTTACCGGCACCGGCCGGCCCATCAATTGCTATGGCAATAGGTTTCATTGCTCCGCCTTCCTGCTTCACTTCCGGCAACAAATCCAGTAGAAAATGCTGCCTGTAAATTGTATCCGCCCGTATTAGCATGAATATCTAATACTTCTCCTGCAAAAAAGAGTCCCCGATGTAATTTTGATTCCATCGTATTGGCCCGTATCTCTTTGGTGCAAACGCCACCTGCTGTCACAATTGCCTCGCGTAACGGTCGTGTTGCACGAATAGGAAACACCCACCCCTTACACGTTGAGACCAATGCCTCACGTTCCGCTTTTGTCAACTCTGCGGCTAAGCGTTCTGGAGAAACTGCCGCCGTTGTCAGCAGGGGCATAATCATTTTCTGAGGTACCAGATTCTGCAATGCATTACGCATTGTTTTTCGATGATGTTTTTCCATATCACGCTGTATTCGTTGCGTTAATTGTTCTGCAGACAAAGCGGGCTTCAAATCAAGAAACATGCGCACCTGTTGTCCTGCTTGCAATGCCTCCGCTGCACAAGCACTCAACGACAATACAATCGGTCCCGACAAACCAAAATGGGTAAACATCATTTCTCCTCGAAGTGTTTGTACGCGCTTTCCGTTTACTTCCAAGGTCAACTCCACATGTCGTAAAGATAGCCCTTGCATAGAGGCTGCCATACTCCCATCGCAAACTAACGGGACCAACGCCCCATGTGGCGACACAATACGATGCCCCAGTTGTTTTGCCAGTTTCCAACCGCTCCCGTCCGAACCGGTTTGCGGATATGAACCCCCACCGGTTGCAATGATAACTGCCTCCGCTATATAAGATGATCCGCTTTTTGTTTTTACAGTAAATCCTTGCTCTATGCATTGGATACATGTCACTGCATGATCAGTCTTTACTGTCACACCTGCTTTTTGCAGTTGCTCACGAAAAAACGCACGTACATCTTGTGCAGAGTCACTCTCAGGGAACACTCTTCCCCCTCGTTCAACCTTCGTCTCCAACTTGTTATCTTGCAGCCATTGCAACATATCCTGATTGGAAAAACGGCGATATGCGCCATACAAAAATTTACCGTTCCCTGGTGTTTCCGCAATAAATTCATCAATCGGGCGAATGTTCGTAATATTACAACGCCCTTTCCCCGTCAATCCCATCTTCAATCCGGTTTGAGGCATCTTTTCCAGCACGGTTACCCGCGCTCCCTGTTTCGCTGCCGCCCATGCAGCCATTTGCCCCGCAGCGCCTCCGCCTATAACTAATACCGTTTTATGCGCGGATACACTCATATAACGCCTCCACCTCATTAGGTGTTAACTTTCGATAACTACCTCGTTTAACCCCTTGTAAAGTTAAATCCGCATAACGAATACGTTTCAGATTATGTACTCGCAGTCCGAAATATTCACACATCCTACGAATTTGACGATTTCGTCCCTCATGAATTGTCATATAAATTGTCGTTATTCCCGTCTTATGATCAAATCCCGCTGTTTCCACTTCAGCAGGAGCGGTCATGCCGTCGGTTAATGCAATTCCGTCGCGAAATGCCTGTAAAATCCGATCGCCAACAGGTGACTTAATTCGGATTTCATATTCTTTCTCCACCTCGGATGACGGGTGCTCCAGTCCATGCGTTAATGTGCCATCATTGGTCAGTAAAAGCAAGCCTTCTGTATTCAAATCCAAACGACCTATCGGATATACCCGTTCGCGAACTCCTCGCAGATAATCTATAATCGTACGCCTGTGTTGAGGATCGGAAAGCGTTGTAACAACACCTTTGGGTTTATTTAGCAAATAATAGGCCGGCTCCGGCATAATCAACGGTTTACCGTCAACAGTGATCGTATCCCTTCGTGGATCGGCTTTGCTCCCCAGCTCAGTAACCACTTTACCGTTAACCCGCACACGCCCTTCAGCAATCCATTCTTCCGCTTTACGTCGTGAAGCCACTCCGGCTGCACTAATGAGTTTCTGTATTCGTTCCTTCATGAATTACCCTTTCTTCTCCCCATCTACGTCGAGCCGTATCTTGTCCCAATCCGTTTTCCGTCTAAACAACGGAGTAACATTATATAGAATTGGCCGCCCGGGAAGTTCTGCCCGACCTGATTCCATAATTAATTCTCGCTCCAATAACGTCGCAATGGAGCGCTCACTGCCCACACCTCGCAACTGCTCAATTTGTGCGCGTGTCACCGGTCCCTGATATGCCACCACTGCCAATGTTTCCAGCGCGGCATTGCTGAGAGGCAATGCCGGGGCATATACATCTTTCAAACGTTTCCCGTATAGCGACTTGGTACACAGTTGCCAACCTCCGTCGATGTTTCTTACTTCCATACCGCATGTCGGATCATTTGTATGTCGCGCCTGTAATGTTTGTAAAATCTGTTCGGCCGTCTCTTCCGTAACCATGACGACTTGTGCCGCCGTTGCTAATGTGATCGGTTCGCCGGCAACAAACAACAATGCTTCCATCAGAGCTAATTGTTCATCCTTAATTGATATATTCATAACTGCCTTCCATATACAATTCCATACGATCTTCATACAATAAAATCCGTTGTTGACGCACTCGCTCTAAGAGCACCAAAAAAGCGGTAATGCGGTACAGCTTATGTGATAATGACGATAAATATTTCAATACATTCACACGCCCGGACCGCAATCTGATCCGCAAATCCATTTCAACCTCCAGTGTCGAAACAGGATCTGCCTTCATGATATGAGCATCAATTTTCTTATCTTTCATCTCCGTCAAACGTTGCCATATCAATTGCAGACGCAAAGCAGAAATTCCTCCCTGCACTTGCGTAGAACGCAATAAGGTCGGTGTTCGTTCCAAAAAATTCTCATTTGCCTCCAAACAATAGGAAATTTCATTTTTCAAGCGAAGGATATCCTCGTGTGCACGAATTTGTGCGGCCAACGCTTCTCTCGGATCATCCTCCTCCATGTCAGCTGCACGCGGTAATAGCATTGCGGCCTTAATCGCTAACAATGTCGCCGCCATTTCAAAAAACGACGTTGCTAAATGCAAGTCGGATTCTCTCGCAAGGTTTAAATAATCCATGTACTGCAACACAATCATATGTATCGGAATATCGGCAATATCAATCTTATTTTTTTTTACCAAATGTACTAATAAGTCCAGAGGGCCGTCAAATGTCGGCAGCTCTACTCGATAATCTGCTGTTTCCCACATCATCCCATGACTTCTCTTTCTTCCTATCTCTCCCTATTTCTTTCTATTATATACGATCGGTGAATAAATTCATAAAAAAAGGAGCCTCAGCTCCCTTTTTACCGAAACAGCTTTTTTATCAATCCGGCAAACATACCTATAACAGCCAAAAGAATAAATACTCCACCGAAAAGCAATATTGCTATTACCACTGCCAAGGTAATAC
>CAMYCX010000010.1 GCA_947254705.1 uncultured Veillonellaceae bacterium | reverse complement strand
AACGACATCTCCGCGGAGATGTCGTTGCGTATGCGTATGCGTATGTGTATGCGCATGTGTATGTGTATGTTCAGGCGAGCACGGGATAATGTTTGCCGTCCCATTCCACGATGCGGAAGGGGACACCGAATACATCGGTCAGCAGGTTCTCGGTCATAATTTCCTGCGGGGCGCCGCAGGCGACGAGTCGACCGCCGACGAGTACCGCGACATGGTCGCAGTAGCGATAGGCGAGTTCGAGGTCGTGCAGGGTCATGACGATCGTACCCGGAAAGTCCTGCAACAGTTGCATGAGTTCGACTTTGAACCGCACGTCGAGGTGGTTGGTCGGTTCGTCGAGAATGATCGAGTTCGGTTCTTGCGTGCCCGCACGGGCGATTTGTACGCGTTGGCGTTCGCCGCCGGACAGGGTACCGAGTTCGCGCGGGGCGAGCGGTAATGTGCCCGTGATTTCCATATGATGCCGTGCGATGTCGTAGTCTTGGCGACGATATCCGAGGAAGCGATCCGTATGCGGATAGCGTCCCATCAGAACGGACTGTTCCACGGAGAGTTGCCCTTCCGTGTCGGTGGCAAACTGCGTGAGTACGGCGAGTTTGCGGGCCAATTCGCGGGCGGGATAGTCGCCGATCGGTCGCCCGTCAAAACGGACGGCGTCGCCGGCGGGAAGTTCGCCGTACATATGACGCAGCAGGGTCGTTTTTCCCGATCCGTTCGGCCCGATGATACCGAAGCGGGCGCCGGTCGGTACGGTGAGATTGATATCGGTGAGCAGTTTGGCTTGCCCGATTTGATAGTGTAAATGCGTGATGTCCCACATTATCGTTCACCTCCGTACGCGCGGCGAATCAGCGCGATAAAGAGCGGTGCGCCGATGAGCGCGGTCAAGACGCCGATCGGCAGTTCTTCCGGCCGAAACAGTGTCCGTGCGGCGGTATCGGCGACGACGAGAATGGTACCGCCCGACAACGCGCAGAGCAGGCCCAACGACAGATGTTGCGGGCCGATGATCCGGCGGGCCATATGCGGGATAATCAGACCGATGAAGCCGATGACACCCGTATGGGCAACAGCCACCGCAATGGCGAGCGAGGACAAGACGATAAAGAGCCACTGGAGGCGACGTACGCTCAACCCCAGGCGGGCGGCGGCGTCACGACCGAGCAGCAACAGGTCGAAGTCGTTGTGAAACAAGGTGATGATCGCCACCCAAAGAAGGGCGGTCAGACCGAGCAGCCAGACGGACGACCATTGCAATCCCGCCAGCGATCCGACGAGCCAAAACATCGCACTGCGGACTTGCGCTTCGTTGTTTGAGGAGTAGATGAGCATGGTGGTCAAGGCGCCGAAGAAGGCGTTGACACCCATACCGAGCAGGACGAGAAAGACCGGATTGTCCCGCCGCCCCATCAAGACCAGGACACAGGTCATGGCGAGCAGTGCGCCTAAAAACGCCGATACGTACGTACCGCCCCCGCCGAGAAACGAGAACCAGCCGAGTAAAATCGCTCCGACCGCACCGGTCGATGCACCGGCGGAGATCCCGAGGACATACGGTTCGGCGAGCGGGTTGCGGGTGAGTGTCTGCATGACAAGCCCTGTCGTGGCCAGTACGGCGCCGGCGGCAAAGCCCGCCAAAATACGCGGCGCACGCACCAATTCAACCAGTACTTGCGATACCGGTCGCACAGCGGTATCCGCTCCCGTCATATTGCCGTACAAAATGGCGGTTACTTCCGCAACGGGAATGTCGACCGAACCGAAATAGTGCGCGCCGATGATCACGGCCAGCGCCACCAGCAAATCGGCCAATAATTCCCCTGATTTCATAGCATTCCTCTTTTCTTTGTTGACATTCTCATTCAGTATACAATAATCATTTTCATGATGCAATCAACAGGGTGAGAAACATGATCGAAAGATTCACGCGTATCGGCAAAGCCGCGTTGGGGCATGAAAAAACACGCCTTGCAAGCAAGGCGTGTCGGGAGTGACGATTATTTGTCGTCCATCAGTACGACCGGTTTGATCAGGTCGGCCGGTTTGTTGCGCATCAGTTCCAATGCGTCCGGCAATTTGTCCATGCCGTGGAAAACATGGGTAACCAGACTCTTGACGTCAAGGCGTCCCGCTTTGATCATGGCGAGCAGTTGTTCCATACGCCGACGGCCGCCCGGAGTGAGTCCGCCGCGAATGTCTTTGTGCGCCATGCCGGCACCCCATTCCGCACGCGGAATCGAGAGCGTGTCGCTGCCGCTGAAGTAGTTGACGTTGCTGATGATGCCGCCCGGTTTGACCATGCGTACCGCTTGGGCGAGTACGTCGACGGTACCGCCGGCGATGATGACGCGATCGACCCCCTGGCCGTCGGTCATGGCGAGAATCTGTTCGTCGATCGGGCCTTCTTTGTAGCTGACGATATGGTTGGCACCGTATTGTTTCGCCACTTTGACGGAGACCGGACGAGTACCGACGGCAAAGATCGGGCCGGCACCGCGCAGGGCCGCGCCTTGGAGTGCCATCAGACCGACGGCGCCGATACCGATGACGGCGACGCTGTCACCGTAGCCGATGTCGGCATTTTCCGCGCCGTGCAATCCCGTGGTCGCCATGTCGCAGAGCATGACGGCATGTTCCGGGGCAATCCAGTCGGGCAGTATCGCCAGGTTGCTGTCCGCATCGTTGACGTGGAAGCATTCGGCGAATACGCCGTCTTTGAAGTTGGAGAATTTCCAACCCGCGAGCATGCCACCCGAGTGCATCGGGTAGCCGGCCTGCGAGCGTTCCGCACCCCAGTCGGGGGTAATGGCCGGTACGATGACACGATCGCCGACGGCAAAGTCACGGACTTCCGGGCCGACCTTGACGACAACGCCGACCGCTTCGTGACCGAGAATCATGTCGTGGCGTTCACCGATCGCGCCTTCGTAGACGGTGTGAATATCCGAAGTGCACGGCGATACGGCAATCGGACGAACGAGCGCATCACGTGCGGCGAGTGTCGGTGCTTCTTTTTCCAGGAATCCCACTTCGTTGGGAGCTAACATCGCAAAACCTTTCATGATCATCCCTCCATATAGATTAATATCTATATTGTAACATAAAACAAGATGAATGCATACCCGAAACGCGCGAGGGTGCTTGCGTTTACGGCATAGGACGCGAATGTCGGTCGGCGAAGCCGTGTCGGGGTGCAAATCGTGTTATAATTGAAAGGATTCAATATAAATGACGGATCGGTATAGGAGTGACATGATGAATATTTATTTATTGGCGCATAGCGGGGTGGCGGTCGAGTGGGAGGACCGTGTCCTGGTGTTTGACGCGTGGCGGGATCCGGCGGGGCATTTGCCGCGACTGATGACGGGCACGCGACCGGTGTGGTGGTTGGTGACGCACGCCCATGCCGATCATTATCAGCCCGCGTTAGCACGGCGGTATGCGGAGCGTCTGGCGGGCATGGTGTTGGCGGCGGAATGTGACGCGACGGGATTACCGCGCGAGAAGGTGCAACAGCCGGCACCGGGTGATACGATCACGCTCGGCGATATGACGGTGGATACGTACGGTTCGACGGATTCGGGCGGATCGTATGCGGTGACGACACCGCACGGGCGGATTTTTCACGCGGGAGATCTGAACTGGTGGCACTGGACGGGGGAACCCGAAGCGGAGAATGAAGCGATGCGCAAGTTGTTTTTACAGGAGATGGCGCCGCTTGAAGGATTGGTCATGGAGGTGGCGTTTTTCCCGGTGGATCATCGCCAGGGACCGGCCGAGGAGTGGGGCGTGCTGGACTTTTTGCAACGGGTGACGGTGCGACGGCGGTTGGTACCGATTCATCGCAACGGCGCACCGTGGGAGCCGTCATTGTATTATCGGTGGAAATATCGGGACGTTCCCGTGTGGACGGGGTTGCGTGACGGTGATATGCGGCAGGAGGGGTAAGATGTCGAAAAGTTGGTTATATATTTTGGGATTGATGTTAGCGGGGAGTTTTATTATCGATTTGTATCCGCTGCTGGTGGTCTCGATCGCCGTCAATCTGGTGTTGCTGGTCGGATCGTACTTGATTTTGCGGCGTGATCCTTATGTTGATTTGCGGGCGAGTATGCTTTTTATTGTCGGCTTGGTCGCGATTAATCTGATGGCGGCGGTCGGACTCATGTCGGGCACGATTGCAAACTTGTCATTTATCGCTCTTTTTGTATGGTCGATGGCGGGCGGCGGTCGCAGTCGTTAGAAAGTGCGGGTTGTGGCGGCGATCAATTCGATTTATCATGGACATATAGGGGGGGATAATGTATGTGGCAAGATTTTAAGCAGTTTATTTCGCGCGGCAATGTCGTGGATATGGCGGTCGGCGTGATTATCGGCGGCGCGTTCGGCAAGATTGTCAGCTCGTTGGTCAACGATGTGATCATGCCGCCGATCGGGATGTTGCTTTCGGGGATCAATTTCCGTGATTTGTTTATCAATTTGTCGACGACACCGTATGCCACGGTGGCCGAGGCGGAAGCGGCAGGCGTGCCGATCATCAAGTACGGATTATTCATCAATCAGGTGATCGATTTTCTGATTGTCGCGGCGGTGATCTTTTTGGCGATCCGTGTTCTGGCACGGGTGCATCCGGCGAAAGAGGCGGAAGCGACGGAGAAGGATTGTCCGTATTGCTGCACGAAAATTCCGGTGGCGGCGGTACGTTGCCCGCATTGTACGGCGGAGTTGCCGGGGAAATAAGGAGGAGAACGTATGGAAGCGGTATTGGTCATTGACATGTTGCATGATTTTATTGCGCCGGACGGTCGTTTGTCTTGCGGCGCGGCGGGGGCGGCGATCGTACCGGCGTTGCAGCGCGAGTTGGCGGCACGACGCGCGGCCGGTGATGCGGTGATCTATCTGTGCGATTCGCATCGAACGGATGATGCGGAGTTTGCGATGTTTCCGCCGCATTGTCTGACGGGAACGAAGGGCGCGGAGATTATCCCCGAACTGGCGCCCGAGGCGGGCGATATCCGGATTACCAAACGGCGTTACAGCGGCTTTTTCGGTACGGATCTCGATATTACGTTGCGGGAAAAGGGCATTACCCGTATTCACTTGACGGGGGTATGCACCAATATTTGCCTGTTGTACACGGCGGCCGATGCCCGCAATCTCGGGTATGACGTAACGGTCGACCGACGCTTTGTTGCCAGTTTTGATGCGGCGGCACACGAGTGGGCGTGCAAGGAGATGGAATCCACGCTGGGCTGTACCGTGATTTGACGGAAAGAAAAACACCGACCGGGGTCGGTGTTTTTTGTGGACGGATAGTTTGGTTCGGATCAGCGGAAATGATAGTCCAGACCGAAGGTGATTCGCCGCGGGTCGGTATAAAACGAAGTACGCCGACTGTCACGCGCCAAGTCGCGGCGATTGAGTATATTGTCGATGCCGATACGAAGCGTGGCGGCGGGCGACAACTCACAGCGTGCCTGACAATTCAGCAGCAGCAGCGGCGCGATACCGTCCGGCCGATCGATGAGGGTGTTGCCGTTCAGGTTGAAGTCCCATTTGTCGGTGCGGTAACCGATTTCCGCCGCGCCCAGCCAGTGGGCGCCGGAGCGAACGAAGGGAGCGCCCGCGTTACTCTGCTCGCGGGCATCGGCATAGGTCAGCGTGGCACTGCCGTACCAATGCGCCCCGGACTGATAGCGACAGGAGAGTTCGACGCCGTCGGTGCGGACTTGACCGATGCGGGTGATATGAATTTTGCCGCGGATACGGTGTTTATCGATCTTATGATCGACGTCCGTATGAAAGACGGCCAATTGCCACTGTACGGTATCGCCGTTGCGACGCCAGCCCGCTTCCATGCGGCGGGCGGTTTCGGGCGTGTGAGCGTCTTCGCTTTCCATGCGGTTAAAGTAGTCGCTGATGCTCGGCATGGCAAAGGAGCGACTGAGCGCGGTATACCATTCGTCGCGAGCGTTCATGCGATAGCGTTGTTCCCATTTGGGCAGGCCGACGACGGTGTGTCCGGCCACATCGTCAACGAGGGATACGCCGAGGACGAAGCGGCTGTCATAACGGTCGTTTGGCGTCCAATGCAAGGCGATTTCGCCGTCCCATTGCGTACGTGTGCCGTGGCGGTCGGAGCCGCGCAGGCCGCGGTAGCGTTCCGTGCCGAGGCCGGCTCGTAGCGTTCCCTGCAGATGCGGCGTGCGGATTAGTTCCCGTTGCCAGTCGGCGCGCCAGGTGCGGGCGCGGTAATCGGTGCCGCTGATATTGACGCTGCCGTCATCGGGGTAAGTCGTGTAATAGCGCGTCCGATCGGCGTAGCCGAAGATCAAGCGGGTGCGGTCCGTATGGTACATGACCGTCAGGTACGACGTGTTGATTTCCCAGCGACCGTCCCAACCGTCTTTGCCGCGCGGATCCGTTTCACCCCAGACGGCACGCATGCGGCTGTGATCGGCAAAGATCGTCCAATGCGGACTCATGTCCCATGCAGCGTAGACGGATGCCTGTTGTGACGGACGACGATGGTCGTAGATGCCGTGTTCGTCGGCGGCGGAGGTTTGCGCCGTGCCGCCGTCACGTAAATGACGTATACCGAGGCGAAGATCCGGTGCGGTCAGATCCGCCGTGAGCGTACGGTCGTCGCGATCGGATTGACGCAGACCGAGACGGATATCGGCGGCATACGGTCGATCGGTCGCCGTGACGATATTGATCGCTCCGCCGGTGCCGTAAGCGGCGGCCTCATTCGGC
This sequence comes from uncultured Veillonellaceae bacterium, assembly GCA_947254705.1. Classification (GTDB taxonomy): domain Bacteria; phylum Bacillota; class Negativicutes; order Veillonellales; family Negativicoccaceae; genus CAMCNU01. The sequence continues at coordinate 19,570 of CAMYCX010000010.1, read as the reverse complement.
AGCACTTCGATCCGCTCGACCGCCTCCAACGGCAAGGAAGAGAGCGGCAGCCGCGTATTGACACCGAGCGGTACGCCGTTCACCAAGATGGTGGCGACGGCCGCCGCGCCGCGCAAACGGACTTCGGTACCGTGGTTGTCGTAGTCGACGTGATCGGCACCGAACGAGGACATGCTGACGCCCGGCATGGCACGCAGTGCCGCACTGAGCGAGCGGGCGCCCATCCGTTCAAAGTCGGCACGGGTGCGAACGGTAGCGCTCGCCAACGTATCCTGTGCCAGGGTTCCTTGGACGATGCAGCGCTCGGCGGATACGATCACGGGCGCGAGCTGCATGTCGGCCGCTCCGACCGTACTGCCGACGGCGAGTGCGGTACATATTGATATACATAATTTTTCATAATTCATAATAAAAACTCCTTCTCCGGCATCGCTTTCGTGCGATGAATTGTTCCGATTATACGCTTTGAAAGTGAGGAAAACAAGCGATCTGCAAAGGCTTTCGGATAGCGGTTGCGAATGGATCGTATGCCGTCGGAGAATATTGAAAACGCTCTGCGCGAACCGATCTGCATAGCACTGCAGCTGCGCCGACAAGGGATGGTTGAGCAGATATTCAGGTGTTATCATAGTAACGGACATTCAGATGAATAAATATTCATTATTGCGCTCGGCCATGCGGCGGGTACGGCATTTCGGAATCATGCGGGTGGACGACGGCGGCGGATCGGAAACGGAGAGGTACGTACTACTCGACTTGTGTTATAATATCTAATAGCGAGTTATGTTCGGAATCGTAAGACGAGAGCAGTGCATCGGAAATGTCTATTACAGGAGGTTTTATTTTGGCAAAAGGAAAATTACAGATTATCCCCTTGGGGGGGCTGGGAGAGATCGGAAAAAATATGACGGTCTTTCGTTACGGCGACGACATGGTGGTCTTGGACGCGGGATTGGCATTCCCGGACGACGATATGTTGGGCGTGGATATTGTCATTCCGGATTTTACGTATTTGATCGAAAATCAGGACAAAATTCGCGCGATTGTGATTACGCACGGACACGAGGACCATATCGGTTCGTTGGCGTATTTATTGAAAGAAATTTCCGCGCCGGTATATGCGACCAGACTGACCTGCGGATTGATAGAAGGTAAGCTCAAGGAGCAGCGGATCGGTAACTATCAATTAAATGTGGTCAAGGCCGGCGATGAAATCAAAATCGGCGCATTTAAGGTGGGATTTTTCCACGTCAATCACTCGATTCCCGATTCGTGCGGGATTTATTTCCGTACGCCGGTCGGCGTGGCGGTACACAGCGGCGACTTCAAGATCGATTACACGCCCGATGACGGAAAGCTGATGGATATTCAGAAGTTGTCCGATTTGGGCAACAAGGGGGTGCTCGTATATTGCGCGGACTCGACGAATGCGGAGCGTCCGGGGCATACGCCGTCGGAAAAAATCGTCGCCAATGCGTTGTTGCGGGTGTTTGAAGGAGTCAAAGGACGGATTATTCTTGCCACGTTTGCTTCCAACGTATCCCGCGTACAAATGGCGGTGGATGCCGCCGTGGTCAATCAGCGCAAAGTCGCGGTGTTCGGCCGTTCGATGGTCAATGTGGTCGGAATTGCCCGCGAGATGGGGTACTTGAAGGCGCCGGAAGGAACTTTTGTCGAACCCGAGGAATTGTCGCGCTATCGTGACGATCAGGTGTTGATCATTACCACGGGCAGTCAGGGGGAACCGATGGCGGGGTTGTCGCGAATGGCGGACGGCTCGCACCGGCAGATTCAGATTCGCCCGGGCGATACGGTCGTCTTGTCGGCATCGCCGATTCCGGGCAATGAAACGAGTGTCGGACGCACGATTGATAAATTGATGCGCCGCGGCGCCAAGGTGGTACACGGACGGGAGCAGAACGTACACGTATCGGGGCACGGCTCGCAGGAAGAGCTCAAGCTGATGCTGTCGATTTTGCGACCGAAGTTCTTTATCCCGATGCATGGCGAGTATCGCATGCAATGTACGCATGCGGAACTGGCGGAAGGCATGGGCGTGAAGAAGGAAAATATTTTCATCGGCGATAACGGACAGATTTTCGAATTTACGTCCAAAGCGGGCCGCATGGGTGACAAGGTACAGGCGGGCAAGGTCTATGTCGACGGCTTGGGTGTCGGCGATGTGGGCAATATCGTCATTCGCGATCGCCAGCAGTTGTCGCAGGACGGCATGGTGATCGTTACGATGGTGATGGAAAAAGGATCCGGCCATATTATTGCCGGACCGGATATCGTCTCGCGCGGGTTCATTTACATGCGGGATTCGGAAGCGCTCATTCGGGAAATGAGCAAGCGCGCCAACGCGGTGGTTGACCGTTGCGCGGATAATCAGATCAAGGAATGGAATGTCATCAAGACGCAAGTGCGGGATACATTGTCGCGTTACATCTATGAAAAGACCCGGCGTCGCCCGATGATTTTACCGATTATTCAGGAGGTTGATTAATGACGCCGCGCACTTTTTCCGCACGTGCGTTGACAGAGTCGGGAATGACGGTGGGAATCGCCGTCATTCTTTCGCTTATCGGTGTGTATGTACCGTTGCTGTCAACGGTGGCACTTTTGGCGTGGCCGGCGCCGATCGCTTTTCTCGGCGTGCGGCACGGGATTCGCTGGTCTTCGATGGCGGTCGCCGCGACGATGGCGATTTTGATGATGACGATCGGGCCGGTACTGGCATCGGGCATCGGGTTGCTGTTCGGATCGATGGGGATTGCGCTCGGCGAAGGGTATCGTCGCCGCTGGTCGGCGGGCCGGCTGATGCTGGTGACGATGACGGTGTTTTTGTTCGGGTTCGGTATGCAGTTCTTCCTGTCGCTGTATGTGATGGGCGTGAATATCTTCGAGCTGTATCAACAGACGATGGCACAGGCGACGAACCAGGCCTTTCACACACTGGACTCGATGGGGTATAACTCCGTTGAGTTGGCGCAGGCGAAGGAGGCCTATCTGGCGCAGCAGGCACAGATCAAACAACTGATGCCGTTCGTGGTCGTTTCGGCCGGTGCGGTGATGGCGTATCTCAATATTTTGATTTCGCGGGCGGTGTTGCGCCGGTTGCGGGTCGATATCCCGCCGTTTCCGCCGGTGGCGGAATGGGAAATGCCCCGTTCCGTACTGTATCTTTACGTGGCGGCCATTCTGATCGGTTACTTCGGTGCGGAATGGGGCGGATCCGCGGAAATCGTAACGACCAATATCAAGGTAGGGTGTATGTACCTGTTGTGGGTACAGGGGATTGCCGTTCTGTTTTGGTGGGTGCGGCGGTTTCCGCAATGGAAATGGCTGCGCTGGGTCGGTTTGGTGTTGAGTGTATTCGTCCCTATGGTTATGGCAATGATGTTCTTTGCGGGACTGATTGATATGGCGATTAACTATCGCATGCGGCGCGACTATCGCTGAGAGCGAAGCGTGTCACCGCCTGACGGCGGTAAGGGGGAGTTATGGAATTACGCGACATTTGGCGCAAGCGGCGCGGTGAGCGTGTATACGGCGGCGTCATTGCGGCGCTGCTGCTCGTGATCGGCTATTTCAATCCGATCGTGGCGGCGTTGAGTGCGATTTTGGTCGTGGGCGTGTATTGGATACTCAAAAAGACACAGTCCGAACAGGATGATCAGATCAATGCGTATCTCGATACCGTATCGACCGGCGTGACGGAGGCGTCGAACTACGCGATCCGCAATTTGCCGATCGGGATTGCCATCATCGACCGGAAAAGCCATCTCGTGTGGGGCAACTCGGTGTTTCGGGACTGGCAGGACGATGTCGAAGAAGGCGACCGGTTGCAGAAAATTATTTCGGATACGCAGTTGGCGAAACTGTGGGGCAAGACGGGGCATTTTCTCACTCAAGTGGGAGAGGTGCATTATCGGGTGATTTACAAATATTTGGATCTGCTCGATCATCCCGACGGCGACGAAGGCTACATGCTGTTGTATTTCGATGATATTACGGAAGCGGAAAATCGTCGTCTGGCGTGTGAAGCGGCGATGCCGGCGTTTTGCTATATTCAGATTGACAATTTGAAGGAAATTACGTCGGAGTTGACGGAAGTGCAGCGTTCCGCGTTGTGGTCCGAGGTCAATACGCGAGTGTTGGACGAGTTTGCCCGCTTGGACGGGTTCATCAAAAGTTACAGCGGGAACAGTTATATCGCCTGTATCAGTCGGGCTTCGCTCGATACGCTGATGAAATCCAACTTCGATATTCTTGACAAGGTACGCGGGATCCATACCGTCAACCGGATTCCGGTGACGCTCAGTATCGGTTGTGCATATCATGAGGGGGCGTTTCGCGATCAGGCGGAACAGGCACGGTTGAGTTTGGACGTGGCACTCGGGCGCGGCGGCGACCAGGCGGTCGTGCGGTTGCATGACGATACCAAGACTTTCGGCGGCAAGAGCAAGGCGATTGAGAAAAATACACGCGTGCGTGCACGGGTAGTGGCGCAGGCGTTACGCGAGTTGATCGGGCAGGCGGACAATGTCCTGATCATGGGGCATGCCTCCGAAGATTACGATGCGCTGGGGGCCGCGTTGGGCGTGGCACATATGGCGAGAATTGCGGGGACGCCGGTACATATCGTGGTGAGTCCGCAACGACAAAATGTGGAAAAGTTGCTTCATATGGTAGCGGACGATCCGGAGTTGGCGCCGTTGATTATCGGTACGGATGAAGCGGGGGCGTATTGCACGCCGGGGGCGATGCTGTTTGTTGTCGATGCTCATCGGCCGGAGATGCTTGCCATGCCGGAGTTGGTCGACCGGATTCAGACCCGTGTTGTTATCGACCACCATCGGCGCAGCAATGCGTTTGTGCCGAACCCGATTATTACCTATCTGGAACCGTCCAGTTCGTCGGCCAGTGAATTGGTGACGGAATTATTGCAATATTTCTCCGATGACGTGGATTTGAATGAAGTGGAAGCGTCGGCACTGTACGCGGGGTTGGTCGTGGATACGAAAAATTTTGCCCAAATGACGGGAATCCGTACCTTTGATGCGGCGAGTTATTTGCGGCGCAGCGGGGCCAATACCGAGCTGGTGCATGATCTGTTTGCCATTCATTTTGAGGCAATGTTGCAACGGGCGCGGATTTTAGCGAAGGCGGAACGGATTGACGGGGACATTGTGTGTGCGACGATTCCCGACGGTACGCCGCATGCCCAGATTTTGGCCGGTCAAATTGCCGATGCGTTGGTCACTACGGAAGGGATTCATACCAGTTTTACCATTTATCATAACGGCGACGGATACAGCGTATCCGCCCGTTCCGACGGCGAAGTAAGTGTGCAGCTGGCGATGGAATCGATCGGTGGCGGCGGTCATCAGACGGTGGCGGCGGCGAAGTTTACGGATCGGACACCGAGCGAAATTCGCGATATGGTGATTGCCGCCATTCGGGCGCAAAAGAAAGGAGAATCGTGATGAAAGTCGTGTTATTACAAGATGTAAAGAAAGTCGGCAAGGCCGGCGAAATCGTTGAGGTAGCGGACGGATACGGCCGGAATTTTCTGATTCGCAGAGGGTTGGCGGCGGAAGGAACCAAGGAAAATCTAAACGATGCCAAACAGAAGATGGCGGCAAAGGCCCACAAGAAGCAGGTGGCCAATGACGAGGCCGTTATTTTGGCGGCGGAGTTGAAGAAGGTGGAAGTGACGGTCGGCCTGAAAACCGGTGCGGACGGTCGCGCGTTCAACTCGATTACCGCACAGGTCATCAGCGCCGCACTGAAAAAAGAGTATGATTTGGACGTTGACAAGAAAAAAATCGAATTGAAAGAACCGCTGCGGACGGTGGGTACATTTGCCGTGCCGGTACGCGTTCATCCGGAAATCACGGGTGAAATTCGCGTGCATGTGGTGGCCGAGGAGTAATCGTGAAAGATTTGTTGGAACGGTTCCGTGATCGCCGCACCGCGGTATCGCCGCGTTCGGAAGATGAATTGCGACGGGAGATCAATGCCCTGTGCGGGGTGTTTGTCGGGTTGATCGGCGCGGAACGGATCGTGATGGAAGCCGGCCGGTACAATGCATTGGTGTACCTGCATACGGATAATCCGCGGGAACGGTTGGCAGGACTGGCGCGTATGGTGTTCGAGGATGAGGATATTCCTGTGCCGACCGCGGCGGAAACGCCGGAGTTGATGGAACGCACGGAGGACCGTCTGACGGATTTGCTGATTCAGCAAGCCGTGGAAGAACGACTGGAAAGCAAAGTCAACGATCGGATCGAAGAACGTAATCAGGAGTATATGCGCGAGTTGCGGCTGCAGATTTTGGCGGAAGAAACCGGGGAAACGGAAACCCCGCGTACCCGTGAAAAGTTGCGCGAGCTGGAGGCCAAAGAACGGGTCAGTCTGACGAAGACGGTGGCCGCGCAAGTGCGTCCGGAAACGCTGTCGGATCTCGTCGGTCAAGAGGAAGCGGTGGCGGCGATGCTGGCCAAGGTCGCGACCAAGTATCCGCAACACTTGATTCTCTATGGTCCGCCCGGTGTCGGCAAGACGACGGCGGCACGATTGGTACTCGAGACAGCGAAGGGACGCGGTTTTACTCCGTTCGGTGAGGAAGCCCCTTTTGTGGAAGCGGACGGCACGACATTGCGTTGGGATCCGCGCGACATTACCAATCCGTTGATCGGGTCGGTACATGATCCGATTTACCAGGGCGCGCAACGGGAACTGGCCGAGCAAGGCGTACCGGAACCGAAACCGGGACTGGTCACGAAGGCGCACGGCGGCATTTTATTTATTGACGAGATCGGCGAAATGGACTCGATGCTGCTGAATAAATTGCTCAAGGTATTGGAAGACAAGCGGGTTTATTTTGAATCCGCCTATTATAATGAAGACGAGCCGCAGGTGGCGGAATATATCCGTCGTCTGTTTCGGGACGGCGCACCGGCGGACTTTATTCTCATCGGTGCGACGACACGGTTGCCGGAAGAAATCAATCCGGCGATTCGTTCGCGTTGTGCGGAAGTGTATTTTGCACCGCTTACGCCGGTGCAAGTGGAACGGATTGTCGTACAGGCCGCGGCGAAGTTGGCGGCGGATACGGATGACGATGTGCCGGCGGCCATTGCGTCCTATACGGAAGAGGGCAGAAAGGCGGTCAATTTATTGGCCGATGCGTACGGGATGGCGCTCTATGAACAGGGCAATCCGGATCGTGTGCATGTGACGGCCGCGCATGTCAAACGGGTCGCACGGACCGCACATTTGTCGCCCGAACGGCGGGATATCGCTTCGACGGAGCGTCGGATCGGACATGTATTCGGGCTGGGCGTTGCGGGGTATCGCGGCTCGACGATCGAGGTGGAAGCGGTCGCCGTACCGGCACGGGAAGCAGGAAAGGGCAAAGTCCGGTTTAACAGCACGGCGGGATCCATGGCAAAGGACTCGGTCTTCAACGCCACGGCCGTGTTGCGGATGTTGACGGGGCAAGATGCCGATGCGTACGACATCCATGTGAACGTGATCGGCGGCGGACAGATTGACGGGCCGTCGGCGGGCACGGCGATCGCCTGCGCCATTATGTCGGCGGTGACGCAAACGCCGTTACGACAAGATGTCGCGCTGACGGGAGAAATCGCACTTAGCGGGGCGGTCAAACCGATCGGCGGCGTGCTGGAAAAAGCCGGCGGTGCGGCACGGGCCGGCATGAAAAAAATGCTGATTCCGGTCGAAAATACCGATGAAATCGCCACGGCCTATGCGGATATGCGCATTGTTCGCGTCGCTACGGTGGCGGAAGCATGGAAAGAGTTGACGGAGGACGACGATGATTAAAGGAGTACCCCCTCAGAATATCGATGCGGAGCTTGCGGTACTCGGCGCGATGATGCTGAATAAGGATGCCGCGATTACGGGCACGGATATGTTGCGCAGCGCCGATTTTTATCGGGAAGCCAACGCCGTGATCTTTGAGGCGATCCGCAATTTGCAATTTGCCGGAGACAGTATCGATATCCTGACGGTGACCGAGGAGTTGCGCCGCTTGGGACAACTCGACAGCGTCGGCGGGTTGTCGTACGTGACGGACTTGCCGAACCATGTACTGGCGGCCAGTGATATTGCCCGGCATGCGGCCATCGTGCAGGATAAAGCGCGATTGCGTAATTTGATCACCGCGGCGGATACGATCGCCTCGGATGCATACGCGGCGGAAGACGATGTCGAAGACATCATCGACACGGCGGAGCGGCGGATCCTGGAAGTGGCGAAAGACGATCGCCGCCAAGAGATGGCACCGCTCGGTGAAGTGTTGCAAACCGAACTGGAAGAAATCAGCAAGAAGTATCATAACAAAAGCGGTATCACCGGATTGGCGACGGGATTTGCCGACTGGGATCGACTCACCAGCGGCCTGCAAAAGTCGGATCTGGTGCTGATTGCGGCGCGTCCGTCCATGGGAAAAACCGCCTTTACACTGAATATTGCCAGCCATGTGGCCTTGCGTCTGAATAAAACGGTCGCCTTTTTCTCGCTGGAAATGTCCAAGGAGCAGCTGGTGCAACGTTTGCTCTGTTCGACGGCGCTCATTGATTCCGCCAAATTACGGACGGGACAGTTGTCGACCAATGAAGAGTGGGAAAAACTTTCCAACGCGGCCACGGTTCTGTACGGAGCCCCGTTGTATATCGACGATACGCCGGGCATCACGGTAACGGAGATGCGGTCAAAAGCGCGCCGTCTGCAGGCCGAAAAAGGATTGGATCTGGTGGTGGTCGACTACTTGCAGTTGATGCAAGGGCGGACAAACAGTCGCAGTGAAAATCGCCAACAGGAGATTTCCGAAATTTCCCGTTCCCTCAAAGGGTTGGCACGGGAGTTGAAGGTGCCGGTGATCGCGTTGTCGCAGTTGAGCCGCAGTGTGGAATCGCGTCAGGTTAAACGGCCGATGCTCAGCGACTTGCGTGAATCAGGCTCCCTCGAGCAGGATGCCGACATCGTGGCATTCCTGTATCGGGAAGGCTATTACCAACCCGAGGACAACGATCCGAGTAAAAATATTACCGAAGTTATTATCGCCAAGCACCGTAACGGTGCTACCGGCGCAATCAATCTGTATTTCCACGGACAGTGGACACGGTTTGTCGATATGACGACACGTCAGGATCAGACATCGGGGGATGCAGACTGACGTATGCAGGAGGGCAATCTGTTTGCCGTCGACGGATCGTGCGGCAAGTCGTCAATACGGGCCACTGCGGTACGGGCGGCAGAGCTTGCGGCGTGTACGGCCTGTCCGTTGCGGCGAGAAGGCAATCGCGGTCCGACCGGTCATACAGGACCGTTGTCGGCACCGTTGATGATTGTCGGGGAAGGTCCCGGCGGGGTGGAAGATGAGTACGGCGTGCCGTTGGTCGGGCCGAGCGGACAACTCCTGAACCGCGCGTTGGCATCGGTCGGCATCAGTCGTGAGTGCGTATATGTGACGAATGTCATCAAGTGTCGGCCGCGCGGTAATCGTACACCGACCCCGGCGGAAGGACTTGATTGCGGGCGACGGTGGCTGTTGCGCGAGATTGCCGAGGTCAATCCGGCCGTGATCCTTACTTTGGGGAAAGTGGCATTGTCATTTTTTGCGGCACCGTTTGCCAAGACAGCACTCGGTATTGTCCGACGGCGGGGACAGTGGATTGATTGGGCGGGCATGGACGGTGTCGCCGGACGTCCGGTGATGCCGACATTTCATCCGGCGTACTTGCTGCGACTGCACGGACAGGAGAAGGTGCGCGCCAAATGGCAGGTATATGATGATTTGACGGCGGCCAAAGCGCGGACGGAAACGATCGCCGGTCCGGTGGAATGGGGCGGTGCGACCCCGCCGCAGTGGTTGTCGCAATGGGAATCCCGGCGGGAATCCCGCCGACACGGGAAAGGAGAGAGAGGATGAGTCAACCGATCGAGTTTGATCCGGCGATTGCGGCAGGCAAACCGCGCAGCCAGCGTCATGATCCGTGTCCGTTTTGTGATACGGCACGGCTGACGGATATTTTGGCACGCGAAGACGACCGTATTTGGCTCAAAAACAAATATCCCGTGATGCGCGGTACGGAGATGACCGTTGTTGTCGAAACGGCATGTCACGAAAGCGATATTACGAATTATACCCGTACGCATTGGCGGCAAATTTTGTCATTCAGTTGGGAAAAATGGCAGCAGATGTTGGCTGATCACCGCTTTCGGTCGGTGATTTTATATCGCAACTTCGGACCGATCTCGGGCGGAAGTATCCGCCATCCGCATGCACAGATTATCGGTCTGAAGGATATTGACTACATGGCATCGATCCGACCGGAACAGTTTGACGGAACGTTGCTCTGGGAAGACGGTGATGTCCGTGTGACATTGTCCGATGTGCCGATGGGATCACTGCGCGAGTTCAATTTTCGGCTGGCGCATCCGCGCAGCATCGATGTCTGGGCGGATCGGATCCGCGAGTTGGTACGCTATCTAACCTCGCCCGAGGGGGGCGAGCGGACCAGTTATAATTTATTCTTTTATCCCGTGGCGGCCGGCATGTGTAAAGTCGTGCCGCGCGGAGTGACGAGTCCGCTATTGATCGGTTACGGTTTGGCACAGACGCCGATTTCTGAAGAACGGGAACGTATACGGCAGGAGCTCACTGCCGTATGGGAAGCCGACAGAGGTGAGGCATGAGATTATTGGCATTGAGCGATGTGCATCTGTCGGGCAATCCGCCGACGAAACCGATGGATGTATTCGGGCCGCAGTGGAAGAATCATCGGGAGAGAATCATTCGGGCATGGCAAGAGCATGTACAGGAAGACGATTATGTGCTGATCGGTGGGGATATTTCGTGGGCGATGCGCTTGGAAGAGGCCGTACCCGACTTGTACTTGCTGATGGAGTTGCCCGGTAAAAAAATATTATTGCGCGGCAATCACGATTATTGGTGGAGCAGCGTAGGGAAAATGAAGCGGGTAACCGGAGGCAAGTTGCTCTTTTTGTATAATAATTTTATTCCGATCGGTGATGTCGCGATCTGCGGCACACGCGGTTGGCTGGCACCGAGAGACCAGCGTTTTACCGAAGCGGATGAAACGGTATTTGCAAGAGAAGTGAGCCGGTTGGACCGCTCATTGGCGATGGCGCGCGAGGCGGGATATCAACGTCTGATTGCCACGACCCACTATCCGCCCTTCAATGAACGAAAAGAACCGACGGAGATGCTCGCTACGGCGGCACGGTACGGCGTCACGCAATATATCTACGGACATTTGCATGATGCGCAGTCGTTTAGACAGGTGCCGACGGAATGGGACGGTATGCAGTTGTACTTGACGAGCGCCGACTATTTGCAATTTGTGCCGACGGAGATTCCGTTGGCATAAGGGCCGTGCATGGCAGACAAACGGCACCCATTCAGCGGGTACTTTTTTGACGGGGTAAGGACGTGAATGGTATACTCGATGTAGGAAAGGGGCGACATACATGAAGAAACAATTCGGATATGCGGCGTTGTTGGCGGGCTTGCTTGTGATGCCGGTCGGGGCGCAAAGTGACGGAACGGGATATACACAAGTCGCGGGTACGGTGGTACAGGCGACGGATACACAATTGACGGCACGTCTGACGGACGGCACGGAACGGACATGGACACGAAGCGAGTGGCGTGAAGTGGATACCGCACGCGGTACATGGGGCGCGCCGGTCGCATGGAAGGCGGGCGATGAGTTGCAGGTGTTTACCAAAGCGGGCCATGTCAGCGCGTTGCCGATTGCGGCGAAGTTGACGGGCGGCGTATACGGCGTCGATGCGGACTATTTCCGCGCCGACGGGGCCGGAGTGAATGAACGTCTGCTGATCAACGGCTTGGCACGGACCGATGTAACGGATGCCGGCGGCAAGGAGATGCCGAAAGAAAGCGCGCTGAATAATGATTTGCTCGTACTGTATACTATTGCGACGGCCAGTCTGCCTCCGCAAACGGTGCCGGATAAAGTCATCGTATTGTCGGAAACGGCCGCACAAGCCGCCGCATCGACACCGATGACCACCGCCGCGGCGCCGGCGTCAAAAGACGTGACGGATGTTTTGGCAACGGATCGTGACGAAGCGATGCCGAAACTGGGTGACGGTGTTACGGCGGACGGGACGACGGTATATCCCGTGCGCGAGATTTTGACCAAGTGGGGCGCCACGATCGACTGGGATGCGGCTGCGGATACGGTGGTGATTGATTGGATCGGTCATCAGTATCGGCTCAGTATTCCTGCACGAACGTTGACGATTGACGGACAGGCTTCGTATCGGGTCGGTCGGATATCGTTGGTGGACGGAGTGGCACATGCCGATCGGCAAGTGTTTGCCGCATTATGGCAATTGGGCCAGTTGGATCGCTGACGGAGGCGAATGATGGTATGGCTGATGGCGGCGACGGCCGTCGGATTGCTGGTGGTGACAGTCACCGTGTACCGACGCTTTTGGAACGGTGCGGACGCGACGTGGGGCGCATGTCGGGACTGTACCGGACGAACGGAGATGTCGCCGTCTACGCCGGCACAACGACAAGAACGGCGGGACGCGGCACGTACGGCCAGTCGGGAAGCGGCCCGGGCGTATGTAGAGCAGTTGCAAAACAAAAAGCCGGAATCTTAAGATTCCGGCTTTTTTGGTGCGGATGTCCGTCGCCGATGGCGGTGGCGACGGAGTATGGATCGGCCGAGACGGCGAATCTCGGCAGGTTCCGTGTGAACAGGTGCGGCGGCAGGCGGCGTCGCGGGGAGACAGGCGGCGGTGTGCGGTGTCAGTACCGGATCAATCACGGCGGCAAAATACTCCGTTACCGTTTCCGGCGTTTCCCGCAACCCGCGATGAATCCACCAATTCATCGACTCGACAAACGACGAGGTGAAGTGATTCAGCAAGTAATCGGCGGGGACACCGTGCGGCGGTGTCGCGGCTTCATTGAGCCAACGCGGTGCGAGCTGACGGTATAATTCTTCCTTAAAATAGCGCAAAAAAAGGTCGCGGCTGTCGGAAGAGAGCAATCGGGTGAATGCCTCGCGCCGATCCGCTAAATGGTACAAAATATGCGTCACGAAAGCACAGTAGTCGCCGTGCTCGGCACGCAATGCCGGCAGCGGACAGACATCGCCCGCACCGGTGACGATATGACCGAACAAATCTTCACAAAGCGCTTTGAGCAACATATCTTTGGTTTCAAAGTGGGCATAAAACGTCGTGCGGCCGATATTGGCAGCATCGATGATTTTTTGCACGGTGATTTGCGAATAGGCATGCTTGCCGATGAGTTCCGTAAAGGCGGTAAAAATCGCCTCGCGCGTTTTGCGTTGTCGTCGATCCATGTGTCCTCCTGCGAGTCGTATTCGTGAGTTGACGGATGCGGTTTGTATGATTACCGATATTGTAGCATAGTAACGGTACAAATGAAACAAAATGTTCGGTAGCGAACAAAGACGTTAATTTGATTATCGCCAGTCCCGCTCGCGGTACGCTAGAATGAAAGGAGAAAAGAAAGAATCATTACTAACGCGACAGAAAGGGGGAGCAAGATGAATATCAAAGCGCAATTGGATCGCTGGACGGCGGCGGCACGCGGTACACGGGCGACCGTTATTTCGGGATTGTGGGTGGCTTGGGCGGCGTATTATCATATCATGGACATCGTGCCGGTATGGGATCCGAGTTGGGTGACGTTTCTGATCTCCGGATTGCCCCTGTACTATATCGGTCTGTATTGGCTCGGCAAGCGGGAGCTGACATCGGCGCTGCTGGTAAGTATCGCGATGACGGCCTGTATCGCGCTCGGAGAAGTGTTTGCGGCGGCGGAAGTTGCATGGATCATGGCTCTCGGCGAGGTTTTGGAAGATAAAACGGTAGCACGGGCTCGACGCGGACTGACGGAGATTTTGGGGCAGGCGCCGCGAGTGGGGCATCGGTTGCGTGCCGACGGTACGGAAGAGGTCGTTCCCGTGACGGCGATTGCCGTTGGTGATTGTTTGCGGGTGCGCCCGGGGGAAACGATTCCCGTGGACGGTGAAGTGGTGACGGGAACGAGCGCAGTGAATGAAGCGATGTTGACCGGTGAATCGTATCCCGCGGATAAAACGGTCGGTGCCGCGGTATACGGCGGTACGGTTAACGGGTTCGGCGCCTTGACGGTGCGGGCGACGAAGGTCGGTGAAGATACATCGTTCGAACGATTGGCGCGGTTGCTGCGTGATGCGGAAGAAAACGCGGCGCCAGTGCAACGCACGGTGGATCGATGGGTCAACTGGCTGGTCCCGACGGCGATTATATTGGCGGTGGCGACATTTATCCTGACGTGGGCGTGGGGCGTTTCGATAAGTGAAGCGACGGTACGCGCCGTCACGGTGATGGTGGTCTTTTGCCCCTGTGCCTTGGCATTGGCGACACCGACGGCGGTAGTTGCAGGGATCGGACAGGCGACCAAGTACGGTGTCATCATTAAATCGGGTGCGGCCTTGGAAGAAATGGGACGTACGACGACGGTTGCCATCGATAAAACGGGCACAATGACGACGGGAGAAATCAAGGTTGCGGAGATTTGGCCGACGGCGGGAATGACGGCGGAAGAGTTGCTCGCGGTGGCGGCATCGGCCGAGTTGGAAAGCGAGCATCCCTTGGCGGTGGCGATTCGCACGGCGTCGCAAGCGCGCGGATTGGTGACGACACCGGTACGGGAGTTTACCGTAGAGAGCGGTAAAGGCGTATCGGCAATATGGCCGGACGGGACGGCGGTGCATGTCGGCAGTGAAGGCTATCTGGAACGACACGGCGTCACGGTGCCGGATGCGGTCGCGGAAAAAGTGCATCAGGCACGGTTGGATGGGATGATCGTCGTCTGGGCGGCGCGCGGCACGACCTGTATCGGGGCGATCGGTTTGGCCGATACATTGCGCCCGCAAATGGAACGGGTCATCGGTCTGCTTCGGGCCCGCGGGATTCGCAGCGTCATGCTGACGGGAGATAATGCGGAAACGGCGGCACATGTCGGGGTAACGGCACATGTCGATGAAGTTCATGCCCGTTTGTTGCCGGAAGGGAAAACGGAGCATATTCGTGCGATGCAGGCCAAGGGCGAGCGGGTGGCCATGGTCGGCGACGGCATCAACGACGCGGCGGCATTGCGGACGGCCAATATCGGTATCGCTGTCGGCGGTACGGCGGGCGATATGGCGTTGGAGGCGGCGGATATCATTTTGCCGGGGCAGGACATGTTGCGGTTGCCGTATGTGGTGTCACTGGCCCGGGCCACGTTGCGGACGGTGCATATCAATCTGTGCATAGCACTGGGATTGAATATCGCGGGAGTCGTACTTTCTTTCTTCGGATTGCTTTCGCCGGTGACGGGGGCGATCCTTCATAACGGTGGCAGCATTTTGGTCGCACTGCATGCGATCTCCTTGTACGAACGTAAGCGTTCGTTGGGACAACCCGCCCCGTTGACGGAAGATGTCTGCACGGAGCTGCACTGCCATATTTGCGGCGGATATTATTGCATTACACCGGGGCATCATCATCCGCTTCATCGCCACGGTTGATATATGAGCGGAATATAGAGAAAAAACGAAGCGTCGATCGGCACTTCGTTTTTTGGTGCGGCGATAAAAACAAAAACGCCCGTGTTCACAGGGAACACGAGCGTTTGAGAAACGATCAGTCTTCGTCGAATAATACTTTGGTTTGGGTGAAATCAAGCAGACCGACCAAGCCGCCTTCCCGGCCGATGCCGGATTGCTTGTACCCGCCGAACGGCGCGGTAACGTCACGTGCCGCTTCGTTGATGTAGACGTTGCCCGAACGGATTCGCCGGGCGATGCGGACGGCCTGTGCGTGTGAGCCGCAGACGGCGGCGTTCAAGCCGTAAATGGTGTCGTTGGCAAGGGCGACCGCCTCGTCGATGTCCGTGTAGGTGAGAATCGAGAGAACCGGCCCGAAAATTTCTTCTTGGGCGATGGTCATTTGCGGCGTGACATCGGTAAAGATGACCGGCCGGACAAAGTAACCGCCTTGCGGTTCTGCCGGCGGTACTTCACCGCTCAGCATCGTGGCGCCTTCTTCCAATCCGAGCTCGATATAACGGCGCACTTTGTCGTATTGTTGGCGACTGGCCAGGCAGCCGATATCCGTCGTCTCGTCGGTCGGGTCGCCGACCGTGTAATGTTGAAGTTCGGCCAAGACCGCGGCTTCCGCTTCTTCTTTGCGAGCGATCGGTACCAGCAGACGCGAGAGCGCCGAGCAGGTTTGGCCGCAGTTCGGCAGCAGTGAGCCGAGTGTCATGCGTGCCGCCATCGCCGGATCACCGTCGGGAAGCAGCAGCGAGG
The DNA here is from genome assembly GCA_947254705.1 of uncultured Veillonellaceae bacterium. Taxonomy (GTDB): domain Bacteria; phylum Bacillota; class Negativicutes; order Veillonellales; family Negativicoccaceae; genus CAMCNU01. The sequence goes on along the minus strand of CAMYCX010000010.1, from coordinate 3,164 downwards.
GCGATTTGCCGCCGAGTTCGAGATGGATCTGCTTGACCGTGAGTAATGCTTGCCGTGCCACGGTAATGCCGCCGGAGGTAGAGCCCGTGAACGAGATCATATCGACATCGGGATGGGCTGAAAGAACATCACCGACTTCACTGCCGCGCCCCGTGACGAGGTTCAGCACGCCGGCCGGCAATCCCGCCCGATGAAAGGCATCGACCAGGTAGTACACGGTCAACGGCGTATGCTGACTCGGTTTGAGTACGACGGTGTTGCCCGTCAGTAACGCCGGCAAGAGTTTTTGGACGACTTGCCCGAGCGGATAGTTCCACGGCGTGATGGCGGCAACAACACCGAACGGTTCGCGCAGCATCGTAGAATGATCCAGTCGGGTGGTCCAAGGGAATTCTTTCGCCAGGCGAATGAAGGTGCGAATACGTTCGACTTGGAAATTGAAATGCGCTCCGACGGTCTGTTTGCGTGAGCTGCCGAGTTCGGCGATTTCCAAATCAATGACGGCATCGCGTTGCGCAAGCAAATATTCCAACGCTTGCGTCGCGATGGCGATACGGGCTTCGGGTGCCGTGTTTTGCCAACGGATGGCGGCGGCTTTGGCGGCTGCGACGGCACGGTCGGTATCTTCTTTCCGACAGGCGGGAACATGGGCAATCACGGTCTTGGTCGCCGGATTTTCGACAGCGATTCGGTCCGCGGTCAATGGTTCGACCCAGGCGCCGTTGATATACAATAATGAAAAGTTCATCATCAGACCTCCTTTATCTTCTTTCTTCTTACGGTATGACCGTTCTCTATCTGTATTGTACCGTTCGCGGCGTTCGGTTTCAAGCGGCGATACGCTCGGCGGAGAGTCCGTGTCCGTGCTCGCGGTGTGCGTGGTATAATACAGACAACGGTTGTCTGCGGAGTGCAGACGGAGAAAGTGAGGCAAACGAGTGAGCAGAGTCGAGGAATTGTGCGCGCGGATCGGCATCCCGTCGCCGGAGGTGGCGGAGCAGGTGCGGGCGCGTTGGGAAAAATTGCGTCTCGGAGCGGGCGATGCGGGCAAGTTGCAGGAGATCGTCATCCAGTATGCGGCGGCCGTGGGAAGCGCGACGCCGTCGGATGCCAAGAAGATGATGATTCTGGCGGCGGGCGATCACGGGATTTCCAAATACAGTTTGTCCGCATATCCGGTATCGGTGACGGTGGACATGACGAAGAACTACTTGATCAGCAAGGGCGCGGGCGCCAATGCGATGGCACACTATGCGGGTGCGGATATGACGGTCATCGATGCGGGGATTGCGGCGGACATGAGCGGCGTACCGGGATTGGTGGATCGTAAAATCGCATGGGGTACGGCGGATATGAGCCAAGGCCCGGCGATGACACGCGCGCAGGCAAATCAGGCATTGGAGATCGGGATTGACACGGTCAAAGATTGCATCGAGCGCGGGTATCGATTGTTTTCCGTCGGGGAAATGGGCATTTCCAACACCACGACGGCGGCGGCAATGATCGGGGCGTTTCGCGGTTGGACGGCACAGGAAGTCACCGGCCGCGGAACCAATATTTCGGACGAACGGCTACAACGGAAAATCGCGATTGTCGCGCAAGCCTTGGAGGTGAATCATCCCGATCCGAAGGACGGTATGGATATTCTGACGAAGGGCGGCGGGTTTGAGTTCGGCGTGCTTGCGGGCGTGATTTTGGGAGCGGCCGCTTACGGCGCATTGGTGATCATCGACGGGTTTAATACGACGGCGTGTGCGCATTTGGCAAAATCGCTGGCACCGGCGAGCCGGTACTATGTGATGGCATCGCATTTGTCGGCAGAGCAGGCGCATCGGCGAGCGTTGGCGGCATTGGATGCCGAAGCGTACGTCGATTTGGGATTCCGTCTCGGGGAAGCGTCGGGAGCGTCCGTACAGATGCGTATGTTGGAGCATGCTCTCTCCGTGTATCGGCACACGCTGACGACAGCGGAATGGGAACAGGCGGCAGGAGGTGCGGCACAATGATGGCAGCATGGAATGAACGGATCCCCGTGCCGGACGAGGCCGTTGCGGAACAGTGTCGCGACTATGTCGACAATCTGACCAAGCCGCTCGGCTCACTGGCGGAAATGGAAGTCATGGCGGTACGTCTGGCGGCGATTTGCGGCACGATGAAACCGCATGATTTGAAAAAAGCGATCGTGATCGCGGCGGCGGATGCGGCAGTTGACAGCGAGTCCAATGTCGGACACGGCGCGTCAAGTTATGAAGAAGCCTTGCTCGTGGCGGGCGGTGTCGCCGCGGTGAGCGCCGTGGCGCGGGATATCGGAGCCGCGGTGTACTTGGCCGACGTCGGCTTGGAACGCGACTTGCATGACGTGGCCGGTGTCATGGTGCATAAATGGCAACACGGCAGTTGTTCGCCCCAAACACGGGAGGCGCTTAGCGCCGATGCCTGTGCGGAAGCCATCGCGCTGGGGGTGCAGATCGCTCGTCAATTGGCCGATGACGGCGTGCGCATTGTCGGTTTGGGCGACATCGGGGAACGGGCGGACTTGGCGGCACTTGCCGTGACGACGGCCTTTCTCGGACCGGAATTGGCCGCCAAAGTACAGGCGCAGGGCGGCAGCGCGGTCGGGAGCGACTGGGAGTTAGCGCGACGCGAACCGGAAACCGTCTTGGCACGTTACGGCTCGGCCTCGATTGCGATGTTGGTCGGCGTCATTTTGGGAGCGGCGGCATCTCGCATGGCGATTGTCTTTGACAATGCCGTCACGGGAGCAGCGGCGCTCGCGGCGGTGACGATTGCCCCGCGGGTCAAGGCCTATCTCTTTTCTTCGGCCGCCTACGAACATCCCCTGCAACAATTGCAACTGCATCAACTGGGTATGCAAGGTTATTTACACTATAATTTCACATTGGCACAGGGGCTCGGTTCGGCACTGGGCATCTCGTTGCTCGACGGCGCGCTCGACATGCTCAATGAAATGAAAACATTCGGTACGGCCGGTGTTACCGTAGCGGAAGACGGCCCGGGCAAGGGACGACAGAGAGAAGAGGTGCGGTGATGGAACGGATATTGTATCTGCCGACGCTTTCTTCGCCGGCGGGCTGGCTCGGTGCGCTTGCCGATTGCGGTGTGCCGGCGGCATATTGGCAAGCCGCATACCGGCGGTGGTGCCA
>CAMYCX010000009.1 GCA_947254705.1 uncultured Veillonellaceae bacterium | reverse complement strand
TATACCTAGCAGAGGAGGTAGCGGAGATGGCAAAACACATTTTGACCTTGAATACGGTCTCGCTTCAGACGACGGCCAAACACGGCGGTTGCGGTGAATGCCAGACGTCCTGTCAGTCGGCGTGCAAGACAAGTTGCACGATCGGCAATCAGGTCTGCAAACAACGCGAACGCTGATCTGCTGAGGTCCTTTGCCGCTTCGGCAAAGGACTTTTTGCATATGGAGATACGGAAAGGGTTGGGGTATGAACACGGATAAGGATGCAGTACGCCCTCTGATTCATAAGTTTTATCAGGAGGGATTATATATATTGATGGACGTCAACAGCGGGATTGTCCATTTGACCGACAAGTTGACGTACGAGTTGCTCGATGTGTATGACGGCACGAATCGCGACGAAGCGTTGGCGGCGATGGCGGGGAAATACCCGGCAGAGGATGTCGCAACGGCGATGCAGGAAGTCGATGACTTGATCGCGCGCGAATTTTTGTTTGCGCCGATGGACGATTCGTTTACCGTGGCACTGGAAGAGCGCCCGATTATCAAAGCGTTGTGTTTGAATATCGCACATGATTGCAATTTGCGCTGCAAATATTGTTTCGCCGGCCAAGGCGGATACGGGAAATGGCGCGAGTTGATGTCGTTTGACGTGGCACGGCGTGCGGTTGATTTTCTGATTGCGCACAGCGGGCCGCGCCAACATTGCGAGATTGACTTTTTCGGTGGCGAGCCGCTGATGAACTTCCCGACGGTGCAACGGACGGTAGAGTATATCCGGAAGATGGAAAAAAAGCACGGGAAGATTTTCAAGTTGACGCTGACTACGAACGGAATGTTGTTGGATGAGCGCAAAGTACAGTATTTTAATGACAACCACATCAGTCTGGTCTTGAGTCTGGACGGTCGGCAGGAAGTGCATGACGATATGCGCCCGGGTGTCGGCGGTGAGGGAACGTATCAACGGATACGGGATAATTTGTCCTATGCGGTGACGCATCGGAACGGTGAAGAGTACTATGTACGCGGCACATTTACCTCGAAAAATCTGGATTTTACGACAGACGTGCTCGACATGGTGGATCAGGGATTTGACGAGTTGTCCATGGAACCGGTCGTGGGCGAAGATGATGAATTCGCCATCCGCAAGGAATATTTGCCGCAGATTTTTGCCGAGTATGAGAAATTGGCACGGGCTTATTTGCAACGGTATCGGGAAGGACGCCCGTTTACGTTCTTCCATTTCAATATGGATTTGTATCGCGGTCCGTGTATCCAAAAACGGTTGCGCGGTTGCGGCGCGGGACATGAATATATGGCCGTCGTGCCGAATGGCGATATTTATCCCTGTCATCAGTTTGTCGGGCGTGACGGGTATGTCATCGGCAATGTCAAGACGGGATTGCGGGATATGGACAGTCCGCGGGCGTTTCGTGAAAATCACGTCTTGCGCAAAGACGCCTGCAAAGGTTGCTGGGCTAAGTTTTATTGCTCGGGCGGTTGCCATGCGAACAACGAAACGTTTGCCGGCGATATTCACGTGCCTTATGAGGTCAGTTGTGAAATTCAGAAAAAGCGGATCGAATGTGCGTTGATGATTCAGGCGCAAATCGCCCTGATGGAACGGGAAAAGGCGGCCGACGCCTGATTGTCGTGTCGTGCTTTTTTCAGTATAATGACAGTAGCATAGCGATGAGAACGTAAGCAGAAAGGACGGGATCATGATGAAGCAGCAGATGAAACGGGTTCTAGCGGGTGTGTTGGTGGCCGGCATGTTGGGAACGAGTACGGTCGCGACGGTGCATGCGATTAATTTGGGCGGCTTGTTGGGCGGCGTGCTGAAGGTCGGCGGCGTCGGCTACCTGGTAGATCGGTTCTCCGGTCAGCTGGACGGATTCATTAATACCCTGCTCCGGCAGAGCGGTGCGGAAACGGCGTATGCCACGAAGGTCGTGCCGATCGTCAGCCTCGGTAACAAGGGGTATATCGGTGCGGTGCAGGTGGTCGGACCGCAGGCGTCCGTGGATCGAGTCCAAGCGGTCGCCCAACTGGAAGGCAGTTTCAATGATCAACTGTTCCGTATTCGCGGATTGGTGCCGGTCGACAGCAAGAACCCGACAAAAATCAATCGGGTGGACGGTGTCGGCGTGTCGGCGATTATTGACGTACGTATCTGAGTCGAGCAGAATCGCCCCGTCACGGGTCACGGACGGTGCGATTCTTTTGTATAGAGGAGAATATGATGAAACAATGGATATGGGTCGCCGCATTGGCGACGACATTGGCATGGCCGGCTACGGCGGCGGACTTGACGTTGGCGGAGAAGTCGGATGTACTGGAAACGACATTGTACGGACAGACGATGTCGGGGGCGTTGACCGAGCGGTTGAACGAGCTGCAGCATGATGTGTACGGCGGCACATTCCGCGAAGCGGGATTGGCAGAGCAGGTGGAAACGCTGTATGACGATGTCATCAAGAACGATACGACGGAACCGTCTTTGACGATTCGGTTGCACACGTTGGAGTGGCAGCTGCAAAATCAGGTAACGGATCGCCCGATTATCGAGATTGCGGGAGGACTGGAACGGACGGTGTTCGGTGCGCTCAAGACGGGATCGTTGCGGACACGTGTCAAAGATTTGGAAGACACGGTATATCGGGGCAAACACTATGAACTGAAACGGGTGGAAGTGCCGGCAGGGACCGTGTTCAAAATTTCGTTGGCACAGGACGTCGGTACGCGAATCAGTCAGGAAGGCGACGTGATTCGGTTTACGGTGTCGGAAGACGTGTTTGTCGATGATGTTCTGGTTTTGCCGAAAGGATCCATCGGACACGGGGAAATTACCAAGGTGAAACCGCCGAGACGATTCGGTCGTAACGGCGAAATCAAAATTGCTTTCAATCAGGTCTTCGGCATTGCCGATGAGCCGATTGCGACCGTGTTGGGACCGGAAGCACAGGAACGTCTGAAACGCGAAGCGGCGGCCGTCGGGGCGTCCGCGGTCGGGGCGATGGTGCTCGGGCCGATCGGCTTGGCCGGCGGATATTTTGTACGCGGTACGGATGTGGATATGCCGGCCGGAACGGAACTGTTCATTCAGGTGCAGGATACGGTGGCCGCTTACGGTGTGGCGCAAGTCAGCGGCGCACCGACGTATACGGCGCGCGATATTGTTGTTTCCTCGGCGGCGACCAAGGATAAAAAAGCACGCCCGACGGACGGCTTGGCTGTACTGGAAGCAAAAATCGCTTCCGCACCGGCCACGGTGACGGAGCATGAATCCGCGGCGACGGCGGAAGGTCGTGCGCAAGAGGACGCGATGAAAGCGGATGCGGCCGTAACGGACGCACAGGCCAAGAGCGCGGTCAAGGAAAATGTTGACGCAGTGAAGACAGAGGCCAAAGCAAAAGCCGACGCAGTAAAGAAAGAGGCCAAAGCGAAGACCGATGCGACGGTCGCGGATGAGTCGCCGGTCAAAATCGAACGGGTTGAGACCGACGATGAGGAATTGCCGGTCGTCATCGTGCGTCAGGAATCATGATACGGCGATATGCAGGTGCCCTTTGTCTGTGGGGCGCAGTGGCGGCGGCCGGAACCGTTGCGGCGGTCGCACCCGCGTCGGAAACGGCCGCTTTTCCCGTGTCGGAATCTGCCGTACAGATTGATGCGGATTTTTTACGGTATGCGGGACATACCGGGGAGATGAAGGCGACGGGCGCGGTGGAAATTCGCTACGGCGATCATTTCATCACTACCCCCGAACTGGTCGGTAACGCACGTATGAAAATATATCGCTTGCCGCAGACGGGACATTGGGAAAATGACGCGGCGGGGATTGATCTGGCGATCGTCGATGCCCGTTATGACGGAAAAAGCAAGCAGGCATCATGGCGACACGTGGAAGGGTTGTACGATGCGGTGTATCTCCGCGGCGAGGACGCAGTGTATACGCCCCAAGACGGCGGCACCGTATTGCGGGCAATGGTGACGACACCGTCCGCGGTGGCACGTGTTCCCGACTATCGTATGGAAGCGGACAAGGTCGTTATCTTACCGGACGGACGTCTGAAGGCATCTAACGCGTCATTTTATATCAAAAATCGGCGCGTATTTACATTGCCCGGATATCGGGCGCGTGTCGGCAATCAGCACGCACGAAGGGCGAGTTTCATGTCCTTTTTACCGCGACCGATCTATCGCAGTCATAACGGTGTCGGTTTGCGATTGACACCGTCGTATCCCTTGACGGATCGGTGGGATGTATTTCTGCGGGCCGATTGGTATGCACGAACGGGATTCAAGCCGGATGTCGGCGTGCGTTACATTGCGCCGCGATGGACGGCGACGTGGCATTACGGCAAAGAAGAAAGTATATTTAACGACGACTCGATTTGGCTGGAACGGCGGCCGGAATTCAAATTGGCAACGGAACGGCTCTATTTTCGCAACGGTTGGTATGCCGCCGCAGAGGTCAATTGGGGACGTTGGTATGAAAATCAACTGCGCGGTAACCATTTCGGGTGGAATCTTTTCTTCGGCGTCGATCCGATACATATGACCGGGAAATGGACGGTGACGCCGTACTTCGGCGTACGTCAGGATCGGTACAGTGTAGATCAAACGGTAAGAAATGACCGCTATTACGGTGTGCGGGCGGATTATGCCTCGACCTCGCGCTGGACATGGTGGGCGGGGATCGATGATCACCATTTGAGCAGTCCGTCGCCGTATCGGTTTGACCGTTGGGAAATCGAACGGGCGGCATATGTCGGTATGAAATATCGTATTGACCGGTTGAATGCCGTCGGCGTGGAATGCCGTTGGGACACGGTGAACGGTACCTTACATGATGTGGATTATACATGGTACCGGGATATGCATTCCTTTGCGGGTAAGTTGACGTATCGTACCAAACAGGGACAGATCTCTGTAGATATTTGGGCGAAAGATTTTTGACGGAGGCGACATGAGAGGAGCGATCGTCATGGCGGCGGCAGCGCTGCTTATGATCGGTATGTACGGATACGGAACGGGCAGTCGGGGAGCGGATGTGCTGCCCGTTTCTGTCGCGCCGACAGCGGTGTCAACGCCGCCGGCCATTCGGGCCACGGAGCTGGCAAATCCATGGGGCGCAGTCGGCACAATACGGTCGGATGCCGCGCCGATCGAACCGTTACCGGCGGTTGCACCGACGGTCGGTCAAGCACCAGCACTTCCATTGTTGCGAGGCGTTTTGCAACGGGGAGAGGGGCGTTTGGCGTTGTGGCAGACGCAAGAAGGAACGTTCGTGACGGCATGCGGGGAACATGTCGGTCACTGGACGGTGACGGCGATTACGGACACGGAAGCGACCTTGGAAAATGATACGGCGGTGATAGCCATACCGCTGACGGAGGAATCATGAAACGAATCGCAATCGGATTGATCGGCGTGTTGTTTGCGGTGTACACCGGCGCGGCCGCGGCCGCGCCGCTCACGATGTCGGCAACGGGAATCGATATGCATGTACGCCAGGCGCCACTGCGTGATGTGTTGACGGGATTGGCACGTCTCGGCGGAGAAAATTTGGTCATGGCGGGAGATGTGGACGGAACGGTGACCATTGACGTGACGGGGGCGACGTTGGACGAGGCATTGCGTTGGACGGCGGCCGCGGGCAATGTCGTGATGGAACGACAGGGCCATGCGCTCGTCGTCTATGCCAAAGAATCGGCGGGAGATCAAGCACGGCAAGCGGCGGCGATTCCGCTAAACTATGTCGATGCGGCGACCATTCGGGCAAATCTGACCGCGATTTTACCGTCGGAACGGGTACAGGTCAATCCCGGTGCGGGCAGCGTCATCGTCTACGGCACGGGACGGGAAATCGCACAGGCGCGTGCCGTCGTTGCCGCACTTGATCAGGAGGTACGACAGGTACAGGTAGAGGTGGAAGTGGTGTCCGTGCATCGTGATCGAGCGAAAGAAATCGGGATCGATTGGGATTGGTCCGGGGTGTCGACGGCAACGAAACCGACACCGGAAGGGTACAGTGCGTTTACCTTCGGACGTGCATCGGGCGGTATGCCGTATTCCTGGCTCGTGCGGGCACGACTGGATGCCATGGTGGCGGACGGCGAGGCGGAGATTTTGGCGCGACCGAACATCATGACGCTGAACGGTCATGAAGCGAGTATTTTAATCGGCAACAAAATTCCCGTCTTGGTGGAGCGCGGGCGCGGCGATGATTTGGTGACCACCACCGAATATCGGGACGCGGGGATTCGGTTGCGGTATACCCCTTCCGTCGGCGCGGATGGCAATATTACCGCACGTATTTATGCGGAGGTGGCCACGCCGTACTTGGAGCCGACACTCAAGGCATATCGTATCGTCACGCGGGAAGCGCAGACGACGGTCTGCCTGCGCGACGGCGAGCCGCTGGTGATCGGCGGTTTGATTGATCGGGAACGGGAATCGACCGAGCGACGTGTGCCTTTGTTAGCGGATATTCCCCTGTTGGGTAAACTGTTTCGCCATACCGATGAACGCGAGCGCGAAGCGGAAGTGATGATTTTCGTCACGGCACATGCCGTATCGGCACACGGAAAGGACGGCTATGAAAGAAATCAGAGTCACGGGTTTGGCGAAATCGTTCGGCATTGATACCGTGTTTCAGGATATTGATTTGCGACTGTCGCCGGCTCGCCGCATCGGCTTGGTCGGACGTAACGGGGCCGGCAAATCAACGTTGATCAAATGCATACTGGGACTATCGGAACCCGATGCCGGAACGGTGAAGTTCGCTGACGGGGCAACGGTCGGTTATCTGCAGCAGGATATTGATTTCGGCGGGCGAACGGTACGGGAAGAAATGGAGATTGCCTGGACGGATCTGCTTCATTGCCGCAAGGAGATGGAAACGGTGGCGGCGGCCATGCATGCGGGGGCCGATGATGACGAGACGGTTCGTCGTTACGGACAACTGCAGGAACGGTTCGAATGGCTCGGCGGGTATGATTACGAAGCGAAAACACGGCGGATCTTACAGGCACTGGGATTTGGCGAAGCGGATTGGCAGCGGCCGGCAAACTCGTTTTCCGGAGGGCAAAAAACACGGCTCAATCTGGCGAAAGCCTTGGTGCGCCGCCCCGATTTTTTGCTGCTTGATGAACCGACCAACCATCTGGATATTGGGATGACGGAATGGCTGGAAGGGTATCTGCGTACCTTCCGCGGCGGGGTGTTGATGATTTCACACGACCGCTATTTTTTGGATGCGTTGGCGACGGATATCGTGGAGTTGGAGCAGACCAAGCTGCATCTGTACCGTGGCAATTATTCTTACTATGTGCGGGAAAAAGCCGCCCGGGAGGAGGCGGCGCGGCGGGCGTACGAACAGCAGCAGGAGGAGATTCGCCGACAGGAAGAGTATATCCGTAAATATAAAGCGGGGATCAAAGCCAAGCAGGCTCGCGGTCGGCAGTCGCAACTCGATCGGTTGGAGCGATTGGACGCACCGGTCAATGAGGAGACTTTGCACTTTCATTTTCCGCGGGCGACGGGCACGGCGGATAAGGTGCTGGTGGCGGAAGATTTGGCGGTACGCTACGGTGAACGCACGATATTTGACCGCTTGTCGCTGCTCATACGGCAAGGCGAAACAGTCGGTATCATCGGCCCGAACGGTGTCGGCAAATCTACGCTGCTGTCGCTTTTGGCGGGCAAGCGAGCGCCGGACGAGGGACGTGTGACGGTCGGAAATCGTGTTCGTTTGGGATATTTCTCACAGGAACATGAACGCTTGCACCCCGACTATACCGTTGTCAAGGAGGTCATGTATGCCGCCGGTTGCGGTGAAGACGAGGCACGGCATATTTTGGGTCGCTTTTTATTCCGCGGAGATGAGGTGTATCGCGAGGTACACTTGCTTTCAGGCGGAGAAAAGGCGCGCTTGGATTTGTTGCTGCTGCTGTTGGAAGAGCCGAACGTCATTTTGCTTGACGAACCGACCAATCATCTGGATATTGCGACACGGGAAGTCATCGAGGGAGCGTTGCGTGAATTCGGCGGCACGTATGTGATTGTGTCCCATGACCGGTACTTGCTGGATCGCTTGGTGACGCGACTGCTTTCCTTTGAGGACGGCGGCATGCGGGAATATCACGGTAATTACAGTTATTGGAAAGCGAAATATCGGGAGCTTGCGGAAACGGGAGTGCTGCAACCGTCTACGGTGATCGCACCGGGAGCAACTGTCGTACCCGATGAAGATAACGCAGTGGAGGAAGTGTCTCATACGGTCGCACCGGCACGAACAAAAACGGATCCGTTGCCGTCCGTACCGGCAACCGCGGCGCCTAAAGCGGTATATTTCGGGGAGCGTGATGCCCGAGAAATGGATCGGTTGGAACAGGAGATCAGCCGCGGCGAAGCAACCTTTGCCATGTATACGCAGGAATTGGCCTCGATTGACCCGACCGACACGCAACGGTACCGGGAACTGACGGATGCCTTGACTGCCACGCAGACGCAATTGGACACCGATTATCGCAAGTGGGAAGAACTGGCCGCGCGTGCGGAAGCGGCGGAAAACGAAATGTCCTGATCGGATCGGCGCATACGGACAAGACGGATTCGCAGCATTGGCCAGGGACCGCATCGCGATGTCGGAACGCACAATATTTTCAAAAAAGTGGAAATACGGGGTTGACAAGGTCGAATTGATTTGGTATGATAGCCGTACTTAATCAAAAGCGAGGAACGAGAATAAATCGTCATCATCCTTTCTTACAGAGAGTCGACGGTCGGTGCAAGTCGACAGAAACGGTGACGGGAATACATCACTCGGGAGCTGCAAGCGTGAACCAAGTAGCGTTTGTCGCATGTCGGCGTTACGGACGAAGAGAAATAAATCAGGGTGGTACCGCGTATTTTACGCCCCTGCAGGGTAATTCCTGCGGGGGCTTTTTATATACGGCCGCCAATTACGCAACCGCAAAGAAAGGGGTACACGAAATGAATCGCAACGAGATGCTGATGCACAATCTCATGAACGCAGCGAACACGGCTATCGTCCGTGTCCTTTCGGGTATCCTTATTTCGGTGATTGATATTCTCGTGCTTATTAGCATTCGAATTATCAGTGATGTTCGCGTCATCCTCGTGATTTTGGCGAACATTATTTCCGAGCGGTTCGCCGATTCAAGACAATTTTTACCCGTTTCGTAGTACGGATGGTGTGAGAATGTCGAGAGTGGAGCGAAACGCACCACTCTCGAAGGAATGTTGACAGTGTAGCGATCCTGCGAGAGCAGGGTCGCTTTTTTGTTACCGTAAACAAGGAGGCGGGTGAAGATGAGACGAATTGCGTGGCGGGGCAGCGGGTAGGTGCCTTGCCGAAAATAAAGACGGATTATGTCGAAATAAACATTACAGAAGCAGTAGACGGAGGAGGATATCATGAGTAAAGCACAGGCATTGATTCAAGAAGACGCACAATATTTTGCACCGGCGGGACGGATCCCGTACTATCCCTTGGTGATTGATCACGCGCACGGGTCGGTGATGACGGATGTGGACGGAAAGGAGTACATTGATCTGTTGACCAGCGCCAGTGCGCTGAATGTCGGTCATACACCGCAGCCGGTGGTGGACGCGATTGTCGCGCAGGTGAAGAAGATGGTGCATTACACACCGGCGTATATGTATCACGAACCGTTGGTAAAACTGGCACATCGGCTGTGTGAGTTATCGCCGGGCGATTTCCCGAAACGCGTGATCTTCGGCTTGACGGGATCGGATTCCAACGATGCATTGATCAAGTTTGCCCGCGGGTACACGGGGCGGCCGAATATTGTCAGCTTTGTCGGCGCGTATCACGGTTCGACATACGGTTCGATTTCCATGTCGGCGATCAGTTTGAACATGCGCCGCAAGATCGGGCCGTTGTTGCCGGGGTTCCATCACATTCCGTTCCCGGATCGTTATCGCGGAATGTACGGGGCAAGCGAACCGAATACCGTAGAGGAGTACCTCGCACCGTTTAAGGAGATGCTGGCGACGTACTTACCGCCGGATGAAGTGGCGTGTGTGGTGGTCGAAACATTGCAGGGCGACGGCGGTCTGCTGGAACCGGTGGAAGGATATTTCCGGGCGTTATATGACTTGTGCAAGGAACACGGCATTTTGTTTGCGGTGGATGACGTACAACAGGGTCTCGGTCGAACGGGAACGTGGTGCTCGATGGAGCATTTCGGCATTGATCCCGATTTGGTCGTGTACGGCAAGTCGCTGGCAGGCGGGTTACCGTTGTCAGCGTTGGTCGGACGCGAAGACATCATGATGTCGCTCGATCGACCGGCCCATCTCTTTACGACGGGGGCCAATCCGGTCTGCTGTGCGGCGGCGTTGGCCGTGCTCGATATGTTGGAAGGAGAGAACCTGCTGCAGCAGAGTACGGAAAAGGGTGCGCATGCACGCCGGCGTATGGAAGCGTGGAAGGATCGTTTCCGCGCAGTCGGAGATGTTCGCGGATTGGGTTTGTCGCTCGGTGTCGATATTGTCAGCGACAAAGAAAAGAAGACGAAAGATCCGGAGGCGGCGTTGAAGATTTGTAACCGTTGCTTTGAGAAAGGTGTCGTGATGATCGCATTCGGCGGCAGTGTGTTGCGCTTCCAGCCGCCGCTGGTGATTACGTATGAAGAACTCGATCGGGCGTTGGACGTGATCGAAGAGACATTGGTGGAGCTGGAAGACGGTAAATTGGCCGATTATGAAGTCGGCGGACAGGGCTGGTGAATGAGATGAACGGAAAAGTCAGTTGGATGAATGTACTCAAATTAAGTGGAGCGTATATTGCGTACTTAATCGGATCAGGATTTGCCACGGGGCAGGAAGTGTTGCAATTTTTCACCTCGTACGGTGTAAACGGTCTGTACGGCGCAATGATCAGTACGGTATTGTTTTGCAGTTTGGGCGCGATTTTGATGATGAACGGCTACGTGTTGCAGTTGCCGCGGCCGGGGCATGTATTCCGGTATTATTGCGGGAATTATCTCGGACGTGCAGTGGAATACTTTACCATGTTGTTTATCTTCAGTATCGTTATCATCATGATTTCAGGCAGTGGCGCCATCACGGCGGAGTTTTTCCATTTGCCGACGATGTGGGGTGTATTGAGCATGGGCGTCTTGGCGATGGTGACGGTATGGGGCGGTTTGCGGCGAATGGTGGATATCATCGGTGCGATCGGACCGGCCATCGTGGTATTTACCGTGGCGGTATGCATGGTGACGTTTTTCCGTGACTTTACGGGAACCTCAAGCGTGGTCATGACGGTGGCGGCGGAGTCGGTACAGCCGGCCGACAACTGGTGGCAAGCGGGCATGTTGTTCTTTTGCTACAACATGTTGGCGGGAACGGTGTTTTTTACGGAACTGGGCGCACGGGCGAACAGTCGTAAAGAAGCGGGCATCGCCGGATTTGTCGGTGGCTTGGGCTTGATGGTGACCGTGTTTGCGATGTTGTGCGGTATGTTGGCGAATTTCAACGAAGTCATTGCGTTGCAGGTGCCGAACCTGTACTTAGGGGCAAAGATCAGTCCGTTGGTGGCGACGGTATTTTCCGTGATGATCTTGTTGGGCGTTTATTCGACAACAGCGCCGATGTATTGGCTGATTAAAAACGAAGCGATGAAGTATGTACCGGCAACGCAGGAGACGGCCTTGACCGTTGCGTTGGGGGTCGTGTTCATGGCAGGCGGTTCGCTGCCGTTCGGCAAGCTGGTATCGCTGATCTATCCCTTTGTCGGGTATGTCGGTATCGTGATGGTAGCGGTCATTGTAGTACGGACATTATTGCGGAAAAATGCCATTTCCGAAACGGCGCCGTCGGTGGCGGAATAAATCGGTTGACTTTACTTCTGTGGTATAATAAACAAAAACAGAAGTAGGGAGGGATGACCGTGAGTCTGAATCCGCGTTTGGAAAATCCGTTGACCGATCGATTGGTCGCGGCCTTGTTGTCGCTGCAGACGCGACAGGAAGCATATGAATTACTGGAAGATTTGTGTACGGTATCGGAGTTGCGCGATTTGAGCATGCGACTGGAGGTCGCTCGATTGCTTTCCGTCGGTGAGAAGTATGAACGGATTGAGGAGCTGACGGGGGCAAGTTCCGCGACAATCAGTCGCGTCAAACGCAGTTTGCGATTCGGTGCAGACGGGTATGTGAAGATACTGCAGCGGTTGCCGGAGGTGTCGGATGATGTGGAGTGAGCGCAGTCAGGACGGATTTAAGGCGTACGATATCCGCGGCTTGGTACCGGTCGAAGTGGATGAGGCGTTGGCGTATCGAGTCGGGCGGGCATATGCGGAGCAGTACCGACCGCAAACCGTGGCGGTCGGGTATGATATTCGTCAATCTTCGCCCGCATTGGCGCATGCCGTAACGGAAGGACTGTTGGACGGCGGTGTCGACGTCAAAAATATCGGTGTCTGCGGAACGGAGATGGTGTACTACGCCACCTTCCGCTATGGTCTGGACGGCGGTATTATGGTGACGGCCAGTCATAATCCGGTCGACTATAACGGATTGAAACTGGTGCGGGAAGAAGGGATCCCCATCAGTGCCGATACGGGACTCAAAGATATTGCCGCGCGCGTGTTTGTCGATCGGGATTTCCCGACACCGACCCGCCGCGGTACAGAAACATCGCTCGCCATGCAGGACGACTACATCGAGTCGCTGCTGGCATACGTCAATCCCGCGACGCTCAAACCGTTGCATGCGGTAGTCAATGCCGGGAACGGCGGAGCGGGGATTGCGTTTCACGGATTGCAAACGCATTTGCCGCTGACATGGACGGAACTCTACATGGACGCGGATGCGACATTCCCGCACGGAGTGCCCAATCCGATGCTGCCGGCCAATCGTGAAGTTACGATTCGGGCGGTACGGGAAACGGGAGCCGATATCGGGATCGCGTGGGACGGAGATTTTGACCGTTGCTTTTTCATTGACGAAACGGGTACGTTCTTGGAAGGGTACTATGTGCTGGGACTTTTGGCACGACATTTTCTCAAGCAACATCCCGGAGAGAAAATCATCCACGACCCGCGACTGTACTGGAACACACAGGCGATTTGCGCGGAATACGGCGGGATTCCCGTCGAGTCCAAGGGCGGTCATGCCTTTATGAAAGAAACGATGCGGCGGGTGGACGGCCTCTACGGTGCGGAAATGAGCGCGCATCATTTCTTCCGTGATTTCTCCTATTGCGACAGCGGGATGATTCCCTGGCTGATTATCGCGCAAATCATGTCGGATACGGGGATGCCGTTGTCCGAGATGGTTGCCGAGATGGCACGCGCGTATCCGTGCAGCGGTGAAATCAACCGTACGGTGACCTCGACAAAAGCCGTATTGACGGCCGTGGAAGACGCCTATGCCGGAGCGGCGAAAGAGATCAAACATCTCGACGGCGTCAGCATGGATTTCGGCGATTGGCGTTTCAATTTGCGGGCATCAAATACGGAGCCGTTGGTACGGTTCAATCTGGAAACGCGCGGTGATGCGGCACTGATGGCGGCCAAGCGAGATGAAGTATTGGCCGTGATGCAGCCGTTTGTCACGGCGTAAACGGACTATGAAAATAAGAAAACAGCCACCGTCATGGTGGCTGTTTTCTTATGCTTGTGACAAAAATACCGTCAGTAACGCAATGTTTTGTCGATGATGTATTCCATCGGTTCACCCGCTTCAAAAAGGGTCAGATTGCGATCGAGTTGGCGCAATACACGGGTAAAAAAACCGTGGGAGCTGGCCGCACTGTGGCCGGTGATGATGACCTTGGGGAAATCCCACAACGGGGAGTCTTTGTCGAGCGGTTCCGTGGCAACGACGTCGAGTCCCGCACCCGCAATCACGTCATCTTCGAGGGCGGCGATGAGCGCATCTTCATCGACCTGCGAACCGCGTCCGATATTGATAAAATAAGCCCCCGGTTTCATGGCCGCGAAACGACGGATGTCGAAGAAATGCTCCGTATCGGGCGTGCCGGGAAGCGCACATACGATGTAGTCGGCACGACTGAGTGCCGTGGTGAGATCACGCTTGGTGATGACTTCATCGGCAAGCGGCTCCGGAGTCGGATGGCGTTTCAATGCGAGAATATGCATACCGAACGCACGAGCGCGGACGGCAACGGACTTGCCGATCCGTCCGAAACCGACGATGAGCATGGTTTGTCCGTCCAGCGGCATAAAGGGGATTCGTTTCCATGTATGCGTATCTTGCGCCCGGATGGCAGCCGGCAGCTCATGTGCCAGTGCCAGCGCCATCGCCATGACACGTTCCGCTACGGGGTGATCATGGACACCACCGGAATTGGTGACGATAATATCGCTCGCCACGACCTCGGGCGGCAGCAGCTGCTCCACGCCCGCACTGAGTGAGTGTAGCCATTTGAGACGCGGTGCGGCCTTGAGCAAGGGCACGGGATCGGTAAATCCCCACAAGGCGATGATATCCGTTTCAGCCAAGTGCGGCAATGCGCTTGCCACGTCGGGATAAGCGGTGATCGTTGTCTGCGGGTGCCGCTCTTGCAATGCTTGCAGCTGTTCGGGTTTTACTCGATTTAAAATTGCTAATTGATGAGTCATAGTCCACCTCCTGTTATTCTTACTTGTATTATACGTAATTTTTCCTTGCTCGTACGGTAGATAGATGAAAAAAATAAAGTTTTCTATTAAATCTGTGCAAATGGTGTTCAACACGGAATAAGTTTGTTATAATAAGTGTAAACGGAAGAAGAGAGAGGGGGCGAACGGATATGAAAAAAGTACTCGGTTTGACGTTGGGATTGACGGCGATGGCGATGGCGGCGATGGCGGCACCGGTAACCTATGTACCGGAAGGCGGCACGCATGTCGGCTACGGGTACAACGGAGCGCGTGACGGGTCTCATGCACTGTACGCGGAACACAGTATCGCCGATCAGGTCGTACTCGGAGTGGAATATCGGAAGTTGATTCATGAAGGAAACGAGATCGATGTGTACGGTAAGTATCGTTTGAATAACAATGTATACGTGACTGTCGGTAATCGTGAAGTGGATCAGGTCGGTCATAAATTCTACGCCGGTTTGGAAGGGATGACCTACTTGTCGGACAAGTTTGACGGCTATGCGAGTTTCAAGTACAGCAGCGCGGAAAAAGAATATAAAGTCGGTGCATTGTATGATTTGAACCCGCAATTTGATCTCGATGTCAACTATACGTATCAGGATCGTGACAAGACGGTAGACCGCAAAGGTGTCGGCGTCGGTTTGAATTATCGTTTCTGAGTGATAAAAACCTGCTTACGGGCAGGTTTTTTTGTGTGCCTATTTAGGAATTGGCGCGGTTTGTGCTACAATAAAAATGATAAGTAAGGAGGACGTATGCATGGCATATTTGGTAGCGTTTGGTATCGCGCTGGTGATTACCTATGCGGTGACACCTTCAGTTAAAAAGCTGGCGGTGCGTGTCGGTGCGATGGACAATCCCAACGCACGCAAGGTGCATCATGAGGTGATACCGCGGTTGGGCGGATTGGGCATTTATCTGGGTTTTTTGGCGGCAGTGTTGTACAGTTTGCCGCTGACGCAGGATGTGATCGGTCTGCTCGTCGGGGCGAGTGTGATTATCGCCGTTGGGGTATGGGACGATATTTGTCAGATTCCCGCTAAGGTTAAGCTGGCCGGCCAAATTGTCGCAGCGGCGATTTTGGTGGGGTTCGGCGTGCAGATGGAATGGTTGATGAATCCGTTCGGGGAACGGTATATTTATTTGAGCAATTGGATTTCCGTGCCGCTGACGATTTTGTGGGTGGTCGGTTTTACGAATATGGTCAATCTGATTGACGGACTGGACGGTCTGGCGGCGGGCGTATCGTCGATTGCGGCGGTGTCGGTCGCGTTGATCGCGTATCAGATGGGGCAGGAGGCGAGTGCGCTGATTACGGTCGCCATGGCGGGCGCGGCACTCGGCTTTTTGCAGTATAATTTTAATCCTGCGCGGATTTTTATGGGCGACACGGGGAGTATGTTCCTCGGGTATGTGTTGGCGGCGGTATCGATTATGGGCGTGATGAAAACGGCGGCGACGGTGGCATTGATTGTGCCGATGATTGCACTCGGATTGCCCATCATGGATACGGCGTTGGCGATTGTGCGCCGCTATTTGCGCGGGGTACCGATTTTTTCACCTGACCGGGGGCATTTGCATCACCGTTTGCTCGACAAGGGGTTGTCGCAGAAACAGGTGGTGTTGTTAATGTACGCCATTACGGCATTTTTGGGGATGATTTCCCTGGTGGTGGTGCATTTGAATGTCGTTCTCGGCGGATTGATCGTGGCGGTGTTGGTCGCAGTCGGTTTATGGTGGGCGCGTAATTTGGGCGTCGTGGTTGAGCCGGCGGCGCGTGAGCGTAAGTCGTGGAAAGGGTGACAGCATGCCAATTCGTGTCATGACGGTATTCGGAACACGTCCCGAAGCCATCAAAATGGCGCCGGTCGTGCGCCGTTTGCAAGAGGATCCGACGTGTGAAGTGACGGTGGTCGTGACGGCACAGCATCGGGAAATGCTCGATCAGGTGCTGGACTTGTTTGCGATTCGGCCGAATTATGATTTGAATATTATGGCACCGGGACAGACATTATATGATGTGACGGCCAAGGCGCTGGTCGGACTGCGGGATATTTTGCAGGAGGTACGACCCGATACGGTGCTGGTACATGGCGATACGACCACGACGTTTGTCGGGGCGTTGGCGGCATTTTACGAACAGATCGATGTCGGGCATGTCGAGGCGGGATTGCGGACGGGAGATATTTATTCGCCGTTTCCTGAGGAGATGAATCGACGGTTGACGGGAACGATTGCCCGTTGGCATTTTGCGCCGACACCGACGGCGGCCGCCAATTTGGCGGCGGAAGGTGTCCCGTCGGAACGGATTTTTATCACGGGCAATACCGTGATTGACGCATTGCAGGAAGCGGTACGGTCGGATGCGGACGAGCTGTCGTTGCCGGTCGGATTGACACCGGCCGATCGGGTAGTGCTGGTCACCACGCATCGGCGGGAAAATCTCGGCGAACCGATGCGGCATATTTATCGGGCGCTTCGGCGTTTGGTTACGGAGATCCCGCATACACATATCGTATTTCCCGTGCACAAAAATCCTGCGGTACGCAAGGTCGTGCAGGAAGAGTTGGGGGATGTCGCCCAAGTGCATTTGATCGAACCGCTCGATTACGCGCCTTTTGCGAAACTGATGGCGCGTTCGACATTGGTGTTGACCGATTCGGGCGGGATACAAGAAGAGGCGCCCGGTCTCGGCAAGCCGGTATTGGTGTTGCGTGATACGACGGAGCGTCCGGAGGCCGTGGAGGCCGGTACCGTTCGACTGGTCGGTACCGACGAGAACGTCGTATACACGGCGGCACATCGTTTGCTTACGGATGAAGCGGCGTATCGGCAGATGGCTGAGGCGGTCAATCCGTACGGCGACGGCGCATCGGCCGAACGGATTGTGGCGGCGTTACGATATATCTATGGAGAAACGGGAGAAAAACCCGCGGATTGGATAGCCAATAAGTCATAATTGTGATAAAATGAAGCGGGTTATATGAATCGCTCACATTACAGTCATACAGGAGGTGGCGCAGTGAAAGGGCAACAAGGAGACTGGTGGCGTGCCATCGGGATTGCTGCCGGCGCCGGTATGACCTTACTCTGCACGATATTGCTGGGATTGTATGTCGGTCATCGACTCGATCAGGCGCTGTCCGTCGCACCATGGGGGACCATGACGGGCGGTCTGAGCGGAGCGGGAATCGGATTGTGGATGCTGATTCGCGATTTGGTGCGCAAATGACGCAATGGCCCGATATTATCAGATGGACGCGGCGCATGATGCGCTTGCAGACCGGTGTGGCGGTCGTGGTGGCAGTGCTGATTTGGCTTACGGGATACGGACGGTTTAGCGGCGGCTGGTTGTTAGGGGCGGCGTTTAACCTGCTTTATCTCGCGTATGTAGCCTTGATCACGGTGGCCCATCCGCATGATGCACCGACGACGCTCGGACGGCGTTTGGCCGTGGTGGCGTCAGGACGGTTATGGATTGCCGTCTTGTTTCTGATTGTGGTTCTGAAAACGGGTATCGCCCATTTCGGAGCAACGGTTTGCGGCTTGTTGTCGTTCAAACTCATCTTGTTTTTAGAGGTGTTGTTGCGACGGCGTTAAGCATATATCATCTATGTCCTGACGGGAGGAGGTGAAGCTATGCATCTACACACAGGTACACATGACGTACAATATATTTTGGGGATGGCGGTCAATATGGACACGTTGTACATGACGTGGATTACCGCGGCCATTGTATTTATTCTGCTTCGTATGGCCATTTCCAAACCGGCATTGGTGCCGGGTGGAGTGCAAAACGCCATGGAAATGGTTGTGGACGCGCTGTGCGATCAATTTCGCGGCACATTGGGCGCCGACTATCGAAAAGCAGTATACATGCTGCTGACGCTATTTTTCTTTATTTTCGTCGGCAACGAAATGGGGTTGCTGCCGACACCGCATTTGTTGGTGTCGCCAACGAACGACCTTAACACGACATTGGGTTTGGCTATCGGCGCATCACTGATTACACATATATTGTATGTTCGCAATCGAGGGATCGGTAATTATACCAAGCACTGGTTTCAGCCGTTTGCGCCGTTTGTTGTCATCAACTTGATGGAAGAAGTGGCCAAGCCGCTGACATTGTCAATGCGTCTATTCGGGAATATTTTGGCAGGGGAAATTCTGCTCGAAGTATTGCAGAATCTGGTGCCGCTCGGTGTACCTATTATCTGGCTGGTGTTCTCGTTAGTCATCGGATTGATCCAGGCCTTTATCTTTACCATTTTGGTAACGGCATATCTGGGAGGTGCCATCGGCGAAGGCGGGCACTAAAAATGGACGGTAACACAAGGTAACAACGCAAGACATGCAAGTATGCGGTACAACATGTACCATCTGTTTATCTCATTATTTTTTATTATCCTGAGGAGGAAACAATCATGGAATCTACTGCATTAGTATTGGCGGTATCGGCTTTCTCGGCGGCGATTATCGCCGGCATGGCATCAATCGGCGCGGCAATCGGCGACTCGAAAGCGGCGTCAACGGCATTGGACGCAATGGCGCGCCAACCGGAAATGAGCCAAAAATTGTTGGTAAACTTGTTGATCAGCATCGGCTTGATCGAATCGATTCCGATTATTGCATCGGTTATCGCAATCGTATTGGTATTTGCGAACCCGTTGGTTGACCTGCTGAAATAATTATTGAGTGTAGTATAGTGAGGAGGGAATCTCATTGGTTGAGATTAACGGTACTTTAATATTTCAAATCCTCAACTTTATTATCCTCATTGCCATTTTGGGTAAGTACGGTTTCGGCCCGCTCATGAATACGCTGGATGCTCGTCGCGAACGGATTCGCAACGATCTGGACGGCGCTGAGCAGGCACGCAAGCATGCGGAAGAGTTGAAAGCGCAGTATGAAGCACAGTTACAGGATGCACGTATACAGGCGCAGGAGATTGTCAAGCAGGCGATCGCGGAAGCGGAACAGCAAACCCGGGCACAATTGGATGCAGTCCGAGCGGAAATCGACCGCAAAAAAGAAATCGCGGAACGCCAGTTGGCGGAAGAACGCGAGGCATTGGTCAAGGAGCTGCGCGCTGAAGTCGTGGATATGTCGATGGCGGTGGCTTCCCAATTGCTCAAGAAAAATTTGGATGCGGATATGAACCGGAAGTTGATTGCGGAGTGCATTGATAAGTTGGATAAACGGCAAGTAGGTCGATAATGATGAAAAGAAACCGGGAGCTTGCCAAAAAGTATGCCGGTGCGCTGATCGCGATTGCGACCGAAGCAAATCGGCTGGAAGAAGTTGAGACGCAACTGGTGGCAGTACGGGATGCGGTACGGGAAAATCGGGAATTGTCCGGATTTTTGTATCATCCGATGCTGGCACGGGAAGCGAAAAAAGAAGTCGTAGAAAAACTGTTTGCGGATACTGTCGATCCGTTGGTCGTACGTTTCCTGGCGGTGGTCATTGATCGCGGCCGTATCGATCTCCTTGAGGAAATCGTCGATATGTACGTACTGGGTTCGCAGGCGGCACGCAACGTGCAGGAAGCCGTTGTGCGGACAGCGATTGCGCTGACGGATGAAGAAGAACGAGAATTGATTGCACGTCTGAATGAAGTGACGGGCAAATCGGTCTATCTGACGACAACCGTAGATCCTTCGATTTTGGGCGGTATGATTGTCACAATCGGTGACCGTATGATTGACGGATCGATGACTCGGCAGCTGCAGGAAATGAAAGCGACTCTACTGAAACAAGATGCTAACGAATTGAGGTGACACACGGAATGAAAATCAAACCGGATGAAATTACATCGGTGATTAAGCAACAAATCGAGAATTACCAAGCAGACCTCAATGTCGACGAAGTAGGTTCGGTCCTGGAAGTCGGGGACGGTATCGCCCACATTTACGGTCTGGAAAAATGTATGGCCGGCGAATTGCTCGAACTGCCGCACGGCGTGTTCGGGATGGCACTGAACTTGGAAGAATCCAACGTAGGGGCCGTATTGCTCGGTAATGCAGAATATATCAAAGAAGGCGACACGGTGAAACGGACCGGTCGCGTCATGCAGGTACCGGTCGGCGAAGGCATGATCGGTCGTGTCGTCAACGCGTTGGGACAGCCCATCGACGGCAAAGGCGACATCAAGACGGATGCGTATCGGCGTGTCGAATTCCCGGCACCGGGGATTGCGGATCGACAATCCGTCAACGAGCCGCTGCAGACGGGGATCAAATCCATCGACTCGATGGTGCCGATCGGACGCGGACAGCGTGAACTCATCATCGGTGACCGCAGCACGGGTAAAACCGCGGTAGCCATCGATACGATTTTGAACCAAAAAGGACAGGATGTCATTTGTATTTACGTGTCCATCGGTCAGAAAAACTCGACAGTGGCACGTTTGGTCGACAAACTGACGGAATCCGGAGCCATGGACTACACGATTGTCGTCCATGCCGGGGCATCGGAAGGTTCGCCGATGCAGTACATCGCGCCGTATGCCGGTGTCGCAATGGCCGAACATTTTATGTACCAGGGCAAAGCCGTACTGTGCGTATATGACGACTTGTCGAAACATGCGGTCGCATATCGTGCGATGTCCTTGCTCTTGCGTCGTCCGCCGGGACGTGAAGCGTATCCGGGCGACGTATTCTACTTACATTCCCGTCTGCTTGAACGAGCGGCGAAACTGTCACCGGAACTCGGCGGCGGTTCGATTACGGCCCTGCCGATCATCGAAACCTTGGCCGGCGACGTCGGTGCGTATATTCCGACGAACGTGATCTCGATCACGGACGGACAGATCTTCCTGGAAACGGAACTCTTCTACTCCGGGGTGCGTCCGGCCATTAACGTCGGTCTGTCGGTATCCCGTGTCGGCGGCAGCGCGCAAATTAAGGCGATGAAACAGGTAGCCGGCTCGCTGCGTCTGGACTTGGCACAGTTCCGCGAATTGGCCGCATTTGCACAATTCGGATCGGACTTGGATGCCGCGACAAAAGCCCAGATCGATCGGGGCCAACGGCTGACGGAAATCCTGAAACAGCCGCAATACACACCGTATGCGGTAGAAGATCAGGTACAAGTCATCTTTGCCGCGATCAACGGCTTCCTGGATGATTTGGAAGTGGACGAAGTCGTTCCGTTTGAACATGAACTGCTCAATTTCATGCACACGGCGCATCCGGAAATCGGTCGATCCATTCGCGAAGCGAAGAAAATCGAAGATGATACGGAAACACAGCTCAGAGCAGCGATTGATGAATTTAAGGCGCGGTTCAAGGCAGCAAAAAAGCAAGCGATAGTGGGGTGATCATAGATGGCAAACACACGCGAAATTAAGCGCAGAATTCGAAGTGTAACCAATATCCAGCAGATCACCAAGGCCATGAAAATGGTGGCCGCCGCTCGCCTGCGTCGAGCCGAAGAAAAGGCGTTGGGCACACGTCCCTATGCCGATAAAATTCAGCAAGTATTGCGTCATATCGTAGCTTCCGACATCGAACTGAACAGTCCCTTGTTGCAAGAACGTGCCGTGGCACGTACCGCGTATGTCGTCATCGGTGCGGACAAAGGTCTGGCCGGCGGCTATACGTCGAACTTGATGAAGAAAACGATGGACGTCTTGCGCGGTCACAGTGCGGATGAATTTACACTGTTGACCGTCGGTCGTAAACCGTATGAATATCTCACTCACCGTGCGTACACCGTCGGGGAACATTATGTCGGATTTTCGGATCGCCCCACGTACAATCATGCCAAAGAGGTGGCACGAGTAGTGGCCGAACAGTTTGTGGCGGGAGAAGTCGATGAAGTTGTATTGGTGTATACGCACTTCTATTCGGCACTGCGCCAGAAGCCGATGACACAACGTCTGTTACCGATCCAAGCGGACACCGCGGACGATGCGACACCGACGGCAGAGGTACGGTATGATTTTCTGCCGAACATACATGATGTGTTTGAGCGATTGTTGCCGCAGTATTTGGAAATTGTCATTTACAATGCGATGCTGCAGGCGGCGGCGAGTGAGTTGGGTTCGCGTATGGCGGCAATGACCAGCGCGACGGACAACGCGTCCGATCTCATTGACGATCTGACACTGCATTATAACAAAGCGCGGCAAGCGGCGATTACGAGTGAAATCACCGAAATTGTCGGCGGCGCCAATGCACTGGAATAATAGTGGAAATAAGGAGGAGAGACCTCTTCATGAGCAAAGAACAAGAAGGAAAAGTCATACAGGTCATCGGGGCCGTAGTCGACGTTGCCTTCAGTGCCGACCAGGAATTGCCGGCGATCTTCAATGCGATTGAGATTGAAGATGCGACGGGCGATGTGCCGGTACGTCTGATTGCGGAAGTGGCACAGCACCTCGGTGACGGGGTAGTACGCTGTATCGCCATGAGTTCGACAGACGGGCTGACACGCGGCACGAAAGCCATCGATACCGGTCGTCCTATTGCCGTACCGGTCGGTCAGGGCACATTGGGACGTATTTTCAACGTACTCGGTGAAACGGTTGACAAAGTAGACGAAGAAGTAAAAGCAGACGATTACTGGCCGATTCATCGTCCGGCACCGGAGTTTAAGGATCAGTCCCCCAGTACGGATATTCTGGAAACGGGGATCAAGGTCGTTGACCTCATTGCGCCGTACGTAAAGGGCGGTAAAATCGGTCTGTTCGGCGGCGCCGGCGTCGGCAAAACCGTATTGATTATGGAATTGATCCACAACGTAGCGACCGAACACGGCGGTTATTCCGTTTTCTCGGGCGTCGGCGAACGTACCCGTGAAGGGAACGACTTGTGGAATGAAATGAAAGAATCGGGCGTTATCAGCAAAGCGGCACTGGTATACGGTCAGATGAACGAACCGCCGGGAGCGCGTATGCGCGTCGGCTTGACAGGTCTGACGATTGCGGAATATTTCCGTGACAAAGAACATCAGGACGTATTGCTCTTTATCGATAACATCTTCCGTTTCGTACAGGCGGGCTCGGAAGTGTCCGCGTTGCTCGGGCGTATGCCGTCGGCCGTCGGATACCAACCGACCTTGGCGACGGACATCGGCGAGTTGCAGGAACGCATTACCTCGACCAAAGACGGATCGATCACGTCCGTACAGGCGGTTTATGTACCGGCTGACGACTTGACCGACCCGGCGCCGGCGGGCGTATTTACGCACTTGGATGCGACGACGGTACTCTCGCGTGCCATTTCCGAACTCGGGATCTATCCGGCAGTCGACCCGCTGGATTCCACGAGCCGGATTTTGGATCCGCTCATTTTGGGCGAAGAACATTACCAAGTCGCACGCGGTGTACAGGAAATCCTGCAGCGCTACAAAGAGTTGCAAGATATCATCGCCATCCTCGGTATGGAAGAGTTGTCCGATGACGACCGCTTGATCGTTGCCCGGGCACGTAAAATTCAGCGTTTCCTCAGTCAGCCGTTCCACGTAGCGGAAGTATTTACCGGCTCGCCGGGCAAATACGTCGCACTCAAGGACACGATTCGCGGGTTTAAAGAAATCCTCGAAGGGAAACATGACGATTTGCCGGAAGGCGCATTTTACATGGTAGGTACGATTGAAGAGGCAATTGAAAAAGCGGAATCGATGAAAGGGGAATAGTCTATGTCTACGAACCTGACATCCCTCCAAGTGAACATCATTACTCCCGACGGAACGGCATATCAAGCCGATGACGTGGAGATGGTAGTGGCACGTGCACTGGACGGTGAATTCGGCATCATGAAAGACCATGAGCCGTTAGTTGCGGCGTTGCAGGTCTGGCCTGTACGTATCAAAACAGCGGCACAGGAAAATCTGGTCGCGGTATTCGGCGGTTTTTTGGAAGTCAAGGACAATATTGTCACGATCATCGCACAAAATGCGGAGACGGCCGACTATATTGATGTGGAACGTGCCATGCAGGCACGGAAACGCGCTTTGGCCCGGATTGAAAAACCGACACCGGATATAGATTTGTTACGGGCGGAAAAAGCATTGCAACGGGCATTAATTCGCTTGCAAACAGTCAATCGCGAATAAGTACATTGACACGCTCTCATGCAGATGAGGGCGTGTTTTTGTGTGCGTGATTCGGAATGGGAAGAAATACCGTCACAAGCTTGTCATTCTTCGGGCAGGATCGTTTGCATCGGGTATGTCGTACTACGTCACCCGACTCATCGCTGCGGTGAAGGAAGGCAAGGGCCGGTCATCGATACGACGCAGAGCGTCTAATCAAGGCGGAACAAACGGAACGGTGTTGGCGGACTCGTTGTCATTCGCTGTCGTTTAGTGTAAAATAAGGAAGTATTACAGTTCCGCCGTCGGCGGGCCAATATTACGGTATGCAACGAAACGACCCGAAGAACGTGGTCGAGACGCTACCGATAAAATGAATTGATAAGGGTGATATACATGATGAAACGATACGGATTGGCGGCGTTGATGCTGGTCGCGCTTGCGGTAATATGGGGCTGCGGAATGAAGGAATCGGCCGCACCGGCGACGCCGGCGGCACCGACACAAGAAACGGTGACCATGGAGAAAGCGGACGGCGTGTCGGTATTGATGTACCACATGATCGGCAATATCCCGGGAAATGATGCGGTGTTGCGTGAAGATTTGTTCCGCGCGCAGATGCAGTACTTAAAGGATAACGGTTACCATCCGATTACGATGGCGCAGCTCGAAGCGTATATTCGTGAAGATGCACCGTTGCCGCCGAAACCGGTTTGTATTACGGTGGATGACGGTTATCCCGATACCTACACGATTATATATCCGCTCTTGAAAGAGTACGGTTTTCCGTGGACGTTGTTTATGATCGGCGGGATGGCGGATCAGCCGAACCGGCCGACGCTGGCGCAACTCAAGGAGATGCGCGATAACGGCGTGACGATTGCCAATCATACGTGGACACATCCGGAGCTGCCGTATGAAAGTGAGTCGCGGCAACGGGAAGAAATCGCCAAAACACAGGCATGGTTGAAAGAAGAGTTGGGAATCGACAACCATTATTTTGCCTATCCGCTCGGATTGTATGACGATACGGTCAAACAAGTGTTGCAGGATAACGGGATTACACTTGCGGTTACGATGAATCCGGGGCGTGCCCGTCCCGGCGACGAGCTGTTGGAAGTAAAACGGATTTGGATCGGCGACCGGGTTGATATGGAACATTTTGTCGATCGGCTGACCCACGATCACTATCGTTCTTTGTGAGGTGCAGATGAAACACGGGTGGCATAAAACGGTGCTCAAATGGCTTGCGGTGACGCTTATTTTCGGTATTTTGACGTCGCCGGTGGTGGTTTTATTCGGGCCCTTTGTCAATTTGAAACAGGCGGTGGTAGGAGCGATTTTGCGTTCCCGGCATCCGCACTATATTACCTGGTTGTTTGATCAGGAAGATTTGGATCGCATTTTAGGGCGGCTCGGTCATGCACCGGAGCAAAATATTTTTACATTTGCGGCGCGGGAGGATAAAACCCTCACCTTGCACAAGATTGAATCGGAGCGATTTGTCGGGTATATTTTGGAGATTCCGGATCCGCGGCGCATTCAAGTCGCTACGGCAGCGGACATCAACGAAAAAGGAGATACGACAAGCAATATCGCGCACAATAACGATGCGGTGGCGGCGATCAACGGCGGCGGCTTTTACGATCCGAACGGTACGGGTACGGGACGTTTGCCGTACGGATTTATCATGC
Organism: uncultured Veillonellaceae bacterium; assembly: GCA_947254705.1. Taxonomy (GTDB): domain Bacteria; phylum Bacillota; class Negativicutes; order Veillonellales; family Negativicoccaceae; genus CAMCNU01. The sequence continues at coordinate 1,491 of CAMYCX010000009.1, read as the reverse complement.
ATCAGGGCGAGTACTTGCTGGGGAAAGATGTGGATGACGTTGAGGAAGTCGAATTCATCGGATTTACCGAGGCGGGCAATTTGATTGCCGGTACGTACAATAAAGCGGAATTGCGTCGCTTGGGCGCCAAGGAAGGATTGACATTCGGTCCGCCGTTGATTGTAAACGGTATGAAAATGATTACCGACGGTGACGGTGGTTGGGGAATCGGTCCGCGGACGGCGATCGGTCAGCGACGTGACGGCACGGTCCTGTTTGTCGTTGTCGACGGACGGCAGATCGGGTATTCGATCGGCGCGACCCTTGCCGATTTACAAAATATCATGTATGAACAAGGTGCATATATTGCGGCCAACTTGGACGGCGGTTCGAGTTCGACGTTGTACCTGAACGGCAAGGTCGTGAATAAGCCGGCCGATTTGCTCGGCGAGCGCATGATTCCGACGGCATTTATTGTCAAATAGGAGGGCGGCATGAGAGGCAATACACGTACATGGCTGCTCTGTTTTGTAGCGGGAGTGGCCTTGCAGGGCGGCATATATTGGTATCTGGACGGGGTAAAATTTGCGCCGGATTCGGATTTTTACGTTACGGGAACCAGCGACGCCGACCGGATGACATCGGCGGAGGATATGTTCGGCGAGGTGACGGGCGCCGGTACGCGTTACTATTCGTATAATCGCGAGTACATGGCGATGGTGACGCCGACATCGGTGACGATTTATCACAGTCAGGATAAAAACGATATTCAGAAAATCGATCTCAAAGGACGCGAGGTGTCGTTTTTTGAATGGTTGCCCGACCGTAATTTGGTCTTGATGGCACTTTACACTCCGGATGCACGAGGTACGGACGATATTATTATTGCGCAGTACAATCCGCTCAATCCGGAGCATGAACTGGATACACCGATTGAAGGGGTGCCGGCCGGTTCCAAGGTTACGGCGATGGCCTATTCGACAGCGACGAATGCCGTATATATGAAGGTCAAGGTGGCGGAAGGGCGCTATCGTATTTATCGTACGGATGCCAACTATGATACGCGCCGGATCTATGTACAAGCGGAAAATATCGGTCATATCGGCGTGTTTTACGATCGGGACGTATTCTTCTATGATGATGCCGATGAGGGCGTTATGTATGCCTTTAACGGCAGCGACAGCAGTTGGCGGACCATCTCTCCGCCGGGATTCTTCCGGCTCGTCGGTGTGGACGGTGAGAAGAATATTTATGCGGTGCGACTGAATAAAAACAAACAGGTCGAAGAGTTGTATATCGGCAAACTGGGGGTCGGGTTCGAGTCGGTCGGCAAGGTAACAACGCCGCTCACGATGGAACAGGTGACGATGACATTCATTCACGAACAGGCCGCAGCCGGTACGGCGGCAGCACAGCCGCCCAAGGAGTAGATCATGGCAGGTAAACGTAAGATACCGAAAAATCGAAGTGATCGCGAGATGTTGGCGGAAGCCAAGCAGGCGGGGATAGCGA